>CAYTRQ010000282.1:0-7801 GCA_964440025.1 uncultured Polyangiaceae bacterium
GCGTCCGCGATTTCGGGATCGGTCATGATGGTCGCGGGATTGGAATTGACGAGAATGACGCGGAAACCTTCTTCGCGAAGCGCCTTGCACGCCTGCACGCCGGAGTAGTCGAATTCACAGGCCTGTCCGATCACGATGGGACCGGAGCCGATGAGAAGAATTTTCCTGATGTCGTCACGAGCCGGCACGCGGCGCCGTTTAGCACAGTTCGCATCCTAAAAGGATGCGAACTGGACAAACAAGGGGGAAATCATCGGCACAGGAGTGGCTCCCAAACGGAGTCGCCCGCGCTCGCCCCGAGAGGGGCGGGCGACGCGCATCCGCTCCAGCTCAACTGGAATTTCCGGCCGTTCGAGCAGCATTTTCGCGGCTGCCTCAGCAGGCTCCGAGCGAAGTCGACTTGACGGGCTCCGGCAGGTTGGTCATAAGTCGCGTCCCCCCAGCGCTCCGGCTCGGAGCGTGTCCCGGCAACTCTGTGGCGTATCCTGAATTGACTGTCTTGCTTCTTGAGCAAGCGGACTTTTGCTGCCGAGTCGCTTTCGAACGACGCCGTTCGGTTCATGAGCAGTACCGCCGGCGCCGCAAAGGAGAAAACTCTCATGGCAAAGATGAAGACGAATCGCGCCGCTGCGAAGCGGTTCAAGATGACGGGTAAAGGGCGCATCCGCCGTCCGAAGATGGGCGGACAACACGGTTTCATTGGCAAGAGCCGCAAGAGGCGTCGACGCCTCCGGGACAACGACATGGTTGCTCCGGAATTCGAGAAGCGGATCAAGATTCTTTTACCGTACGCCGGCTAACAGCCCGAGGAGCGATTCGATATGTCACGTGTAAAAAGGGGGCCGATTCCCCGCCGTCGTCACAAAAGGGTCTTCAAGCAAACGAAGGGATTCGTTGGAGGCCGGAAAAGTCGGTTCCGTCAGGCCATCAACTGCCTCTACAAGAGCTGGCAGTACGCTTATGTAGGCCGCAAGCTGCGTAAACGCGATTTTCGTCGGCTTTGGATTACCAGGATCAACGCCGCGTGTCGTGAGAACGGGACGACGTATTCTCGTTTTATGGGCTCGATCAAGCGCTCGGAGATCGAGCTGGATCGCAAGATCCTTGCTGCGATGGCAGTCAATGATCCTTCGGCCTTCAAAAAGCTGACTGAGCTGGTGACGTCGGCTCAGGCAGCTGAATAACCAGCTGTCAGGCGCGTGAGTCGCGATGTCTTCTGAGGTGGCAACGGAAATTCTCCGTGGCCTTTCGACTCTCCGGGAGCGCTTCTCCGCGAGGCTTTCGGAAGAGTCGGACGAGAACGGGTTACGGGCTGCCCGAGCAGAATTTCTCGGAAAGAAGGGCGAGCTGACGGCCTTGCTGCGCGGAATGGGAAAGGTTCCCGCGGAGCTTCGTCCCCAGGTGGGGGAGCAGGTTAACGCCGCAAGAGCAGAGCTGGAGGAGAGCTTTTCTGTTCGGCTCCAGCAGTTGAAAAAGGCGGCGAAGGACGCGGACCTTTCGGCGACGCCGTATGATTTGAGCCTGCCGGCGAGGCCTCTGCCGCGTGGTCATCGCCATCCAGTGACCCAGGTCAGGGACCAGGTGTTGGACATTTTTCAGCGCCTTGGGTTCGAAATCGGTTGGGGTCCGGAAGTGGAGTTTGAGAGCAACAATTTCGAAAAGCTCGCATTTCCTCCCGATCACCCGGCCACTGATATGCAGGATACTTTCTGGGTCGAGGTGGCCGGCACGCCCGGTGATCTCCGAACTTTACTGCGCACACACACGAGCAGCGTGCAGGTGCGTGAAATGACGGCACACGGCCCGCCCCTGGCCATCGTCAGCGGTGGGGCAGTCTATCGCCGTGATGATGATGTGACCCATTCTCCCATGTTTCATCAGGTGGAGGGCTTCTATGTGGCGCGGGATGTCTCGTTCGCGGAGCTCAAGGGAGTCCTCACGGCCTTTGTGTATAGGCTTTATGGTGAGGAGGTCCCCGTTCGGTTTCGGCCAAGCTATTTCCCGTTCGTCGAGCCCGGCGCGGAGCTGGATGTCGGTTGCGTCTTTTGCTCGGAAAGCGATGGGACTCGTCCGAGCTGCCGAGTCTGCAAGGGGACCGGGTGGCTGGAAGTGCTCGGATGCGGAATGATTCACCCCGAGGTGTTGCAGCACTGCCACGTTGATCCGGAGCTCTATACCGGTTTTGCTTTTGGCCTTGGTATCGAGCGGCTCGCCATGCTTCGCTATGGAATTCCCGATATTCGTCTCCTTTTCGAAAACGATCCTCGTTTTCTCGAGCAGTTCTGAGGCAAGCGGTTCTGATGCAACGAGCGGAGGAATCCGTCTCGGATTGAGAACCTTGAGGTGAGAATCTCGCGGCGTCTGAGCTTCGGCTGTCGGTGAGGGGAACGTCACCAACTCCCGGATGAGCGAGAGCGCGTGGCCCCTCGACGTTGCGAGAAGCCTCCTCAAATCCGCCTCAGGTAGAAGGGCCTTTCATTTGTGCATGAACAGAAGGTGTGATCTTTCACGAATGAATTGCGCAATTTTGAGAAATTGTGTCGCAGATGTGCCACAGCGACACAACTGCCGCGGTGCCAGATCAGTGGCAATCGGTCGGCCGTTTCGATGAGGGCGGTGGCGCAGGTTTCTTCTCCCCGACATATGGACCCTGCTTACGGCCCTTCGTGCAACTTTTTGCGGGGTGAGACGTAGGATCGAAAGAGGCCTGACGGGTTGATCGACAGGTTCTCTCGCGGCATTGGTCCCCGTTTTGGGGGAGATCTTGCCCGAAATCGGGCCTGATGCCCGGGTTTCCGTTCCCTCCAGCGCTCCTGCTCCAAGGAAACTGAAATCGATGAGCGTCCCTAGCTCATGGAATAGTTCATGCAATCTATTTTTAAACGCATTGATGTCAGCTTTCCAGAAAATCCTGGAACGGCAGGAATGAACCCAGCTTCGCGCGGGTTGTTTCTGTAAGCCCTGAGCATCTTGGTCCTCAACCCCCTCTTTTTGCCATGTCAAACCAGCGAAAGCCAGTTCGCCAATCCACTTCCAAGGCCCGCGCCGTAGCGGCTCCGTCGCTCCGACCTCTTGGTCGGAGTGAGGGGGCGAGCCCTCGATTAACCGGTCGCGAGGTGACGGGTCGTGCATCAACCGTCGTTCCGTCCCGCCGGGAGGACGAAGCGGGAGACTCGGTCCTGTCCCGTTACTTCCGAGAAATGGCCTCGCATCAGGTGATGGGGGCGGATGAAGAGCTCCAGGCCGCCGAGCGAGTGGAAAACACGGAAGTGTCGATGTGGAAGCAATTGCTTTCCTACATGCCGGCGGCTTCCCATCTCGTGCCTCAGCTCCTTTCCCAGATCGAGCAGCTTCCCGAAGAGGACCGCCCCTCGGCAGAAGTGCTTGCCGGCCTTGAAAGGCTCGTGGGTCATTTCGAAAGCAAAGGGGAGCTGACCGGAGAGGAACGCGAAGAGTATTCTGAGTTTTGTGCTCGGCTCGGGCGGGAGCTGCGTATGCCCGATGCCGACCGCGTGTGGATGAACACCGCCATCCAGTCGGCCAAGAACCTGACTCATGAGCTCCCGGGGAGCGATTTGGATCAGGCGTGCCTGGAGAACAACGAGGACTACCGCTCCTACGTCCGCGCCATTGAAAAGGCCGATCGGAGACAGCGGTTGGCCAAGAATCGTTTTGTCAAGGCGAACCTTCGGCTGGTCGTGAGTATTGCGCGGCGTTACAATCGTGGTCGGTTGCCTCTGATCGATTTGATTCAAGAAGGCAACATTGGCCTCATGAAAGCTGTGGAGCGCTTTGATCACTCGCGAGGTTATCGATTTAGTACCTATGCGTCTTGGTGGATTCGGCATGCGATTTCACGGGCGCTGGCTGACAAGGGACGTGCCGTGCGCATTCCGGTCCATATGCTCGATACCTACAATCGAGTGACTCGAGCCAAGCAGACAATCTCCGCTCGTACTGGCAGGGAAGCGACGCCCGAAGAGCTCGAAAAAGAAACGGGGATTCCCAAGGATAAGCTGGAGAAGGTCAAGGACCTTTATGCCGATACACCTTTTTCGCTCGATCGCCCTGTTGGTGATGAAGACGGTAGGAGGTTCATCGATTTCTTGGAGGCGGAGAGTACTCCGTCGCCAGACGACGAGCTGTCGTCCGTTCGTTGGTCCGATGAAGTGCGACGTTTGCTTGCGACTCTGACTCCGATCGAGTCGAGCATTATTCGTTGGCGATTTGGGATCGACAATGAAGACGAGCTCACGCTCAAGGAAATCGGCGACAAATACAACCTGTCTCGAGAGCGGATTCGTCAACTCCAGGAACAGGCGATTGGTAAGATTCGCCGGCAAATGCGCGATTTCTAGAAATCAAAAGGCGTCGAAGGGTTTTCGGCAGCCCCACTTGCGTCGTCCTTTCTAGTTTTTGCGCACTTTTTGGCAGGGAAGCGCGCTGCGAAAAACCGGCAAATGTTTCGCGTCGGTGTCTTCGGGCACTGGCGCGAGTGTCATTTTGTGCCTTTTCAATCTCGAGAACGCAAAAAAACCTCGTCTTTCTGGTGACTTAGACTCTTTCCCAGAACGACATTTACATTTCCTTCGCAGGACAGCATAAACCCGCGCGCAACCGAGCGACGCGAGGTTGGGCTGCACGAGAGATGTTCGGATTCATCCCTGTGAAACGCGCAATCTCGCGCAACCTCCCATCCTCCCTAGATCGAGCCCCAAAGACCGGTCCCTTACGATGAAGCTGTTCGTCTTCCCCCGCTGGGCCAACAAAGCCCGGCAGATCGCGGGAGTCGCCTTGGGTGGCGCTCCTATCTACCTGACTGCTTTCGTCTGGTATGGGTTTTCGCCCAAAACCACTGACGTTGGATACCAGCCCCAGCAACCGGTTCCCTACAGTCACGCGCTGCACGCCGGTGAGCTCGGGATCGACTGCCGCTACTGCCACAATACAGTTGACCAATCGAGCTTTGCGGCTCTTCCGCCGACGGAGACGTGCATGAACTGTCATCGTCTGGTGAGGAAGGACAGTCCGAAGCTTCTGCCAGTGCGCGAAAGCCATGCGACAGGAGTTCCCGTCGAATGGGTCAAGGTACACGACCTGCCTGACTATGCCTATTTCAACCACAGCGCGCATGTCACGCGAGGGGTAGGCTGTGTTTCCTGCCATGGTCGCGTTGACCAGATGGAAGTGGTCTACCAAAAGGAAGAGCTCAGCATGGGCTGGTGTCTCGAGTGTCACCGCGCTCCGGAAAAGCATCTCCGTCCTCCGGAGGAGGTCACGAACATGAGCTGGTCCTCCCCGGGAGATCCTGTGGCTTACGGCCAACAGCTCCGCGAGAAGAACAACATCAATCCTCCGACCCACTGCTCCACATGTCATCGATGAAATCCCGGCCCAAATATTGGCGCAGCCTCGCCGAGCTCGAAGGCGATCCTCAGTTTCAGGAGTACGTCGATCGAGAGTTCCGTTCTCCCACCGAACAAGAGCCGCTGAGCTCTTCGGGACGGAGGCGGTTCATGCAGCTGATGGGCGCTTCCTTTGCCCTTTCCGGTTGTCGTTGGCCAGAAGACAAGGTTCTGCCCTACACGAGCCGCGGCGAAGAGGTTGTGCCTGGAGTTCCGCGTCACTACGCGACGATGATGGAACTTTCGGGTACGGCAACCGGGCTGTTGGTCAAAAGCTACGATGGTCGCCCCATCAAAGTGGAAGGCAACCCCGAGGACTCGGTGACCCGAGGAGGAACCGGAACCTTCCAACAGGCGGCCATTCTTGGGCTCTACGATCCCGATCGATCGATGCGGGTCATTCGCGGGGAGGCCCCTTCCACATGGAAGCAGTATTCTTTGGCGCTCTCCAAGGCGGTGAAGTCAGCCAGAAAGAAGGATGGCGCAGGGTTGGCCGTGCTGAGTCAGGCGAGTTCTTCGCCGACTTTGGTGGGGCTGAAGAATGAGCTTCTCGAGCAGATGCCGGCAGCCAAGTGGGTGGCCTATGAGCCCACGGACTCCCGAGGCCCGCGCGAGGGCGCGAAGCTTGCGTTTGGTGAGCCCGTAGGCACCGTCTTGCACCCCGAGCGAGCGGACATCATCGTCGCCATTGACTCCGATTTGCTCTGCACCTCGACGCCGGGGGGGATCGGGTATAGCCGCTCGGTGGCTGAGCGCCGCGATCCCGATCACGGAAAAATGAGTCGCATTTATGCCTTCGAAGCTACGGTTTCGGAGCTGGGGTCTCTTGCCGACCACCGGGTCGCCATTCGTCCGAGCCGGGCTCTCGCGGTGGCGGCGTACATTGACGCGAAGGTCAGCAAAGCCGTGCACGCAAGTGGTGCTCAAAGCGCGCCGTCAACGGCTGCTCTTGGCGGGGCCGAGGTGCAAAAGGTTCTCGATGTGGCGATTAGCGATTTGCTGACCCATCGAGGCAGGAACTTGGTGACCGTGGGAACCAAGCATGCACCAGAGGTTCACGCCCTGGTCCACCGGATCAATGTTATCCTGGGCAATACGACGCAATACGGTCCCGTTTCATTCCACGATCCTCATGACATCATTCATGGTGGTGTGGATGAACTGGCGGCGCTCGTGGCGGATATCGAGGCTGGCAAGATCGAATCTCTTCTTATCCTCGGTGCGAACCCAGCATATGACGCGCCAGTGGACGTCAATTTCCGCTCGGCGCTGTCCAAGGTGAAGACGGCCTTTCATCTAGGGCTCTACCGAGACGAAACGGCCAGCCTTTGCCAGTGGCATGCTCCCGAGGCCCACTTTTTGGAGACTTGGGGGGACGGACGCGCCATCGATGGAACCGTGCGTCTGGCTCAGCCACTCATTGATCCGCTTTTGGGTGGGAAATCGACTCTCGAGGTTCTTGCCACCGTCCTCGAGCGCGACGTCACTGAACCGCGAAAGCTGGTGCGGCAAACCCACGACCTGTCGGACGACAAGGCGTGGCAAAAGGCTGTTCATGATGGCTTCATTGGCAGGCCCACCTCCCGTGTTCGACCTCAATTGCAGAGCTTGAGCCCTGTCACTCTTGGTGAGGTCAAGGGGCTAGACGTTGTCTTTGAGCCCGATCCGTCTCTCTACGACGGTCGGTTTGCCAACAATGCTTGGCTTCAAGAGCTCTCCCATCCCCTGTCTAAGCTGTCGTGGGGAAACGCGGCATTGGTTTCACCAGAGACCGCCAGGAAGCAAGGTTTATCGGACGGCCATCTTTGCAAAGTGACGGTTGAAGGCCGAAGCGTTTCCTTGCCGGTCCTCATTTCCCCTGGTCAGGCAGACGGCGTTGTCGTTTTGAACTTGGGGTATGGCCGTAGGAAGGCAGGTGTTGTTGGTGGAAACGCAGCGAGCTTTTACGGCATGGAGGAAGCCGAGTCGGTCGGGGCTGACACCTATTCGATCCGTCCGGCCAAGGCTCCGCACGTCGCCCAGGGTTCGGTGACACAGATCGGTCCGCGTCAAGAGCTTGCGGTGACGCAGGATCTTTGGGCGATCGATGCTGTTGGCAAGGATGGTCAGGAGAAGCGGGAAGACGTCCTCGTTCGTGAAATGGATGTGAGCTCTTACGAGAAGCATCCAGACGCGATCAAACACATGGTGCACCATCCACCGCGACTCAATCTCTGGCAGCCTCCTGTCTCCTACGAGGGGCACAAATGGGGCATGGCCATTGATCTCAATAAGTGTTCTGGGTGTAGCGCTTGTATCATTGCGTGCCAAAGCGAAAACAACACCGCCGTGGTAGGTCGTGAAGAGGTCGCCATGGGGCGCGAGATGACGTGGATCCGAGTGGAGCGCTACTACAA
>CAYTRQ010000283.1:0-7789 GCA_964440025.1 uncultured Polyangiaceae bacterium
TGCACGGTGGATGGCCCAGCTGATCGTCGAGGTCGCCGTGGCCGGGTTCGCCGGGTTCGTCCTCGTCTATGGGGGCTACCTGCTTGTGAGCGAAACGCTCCAAACCGGCCAGCGCTCCCCAGCGCTCGGCATCCTGACCGGCTACGTCTACCTGGCTACCCCTGTGAGCGGTGTGTTCTTTCTGATGCTGGCGCTCCACAATCTCGTCACCCTGCTCGGCAATGGGGGGCCAGCTGCGACTCCAGTGATTCGTGAGCCGCAGCAGAAATGAATGACTCATGGATCCGACGATCCCCATTCTTCTCTTCTCCTTCGTCACTTTGCTGGCCCTGGGCGTTCCCATTGCGGTGTGCATCGCGAGCGCGACGCTCCTGTCCGTCTTCGCTATCGGCGATCTGCCCACCGCTTACATCGCCGCGCAACGGATGACCCTCGGGATCGCGAGCTTTCCGCTGCTGGCCGTCCCCTTTTTTATTTTGGCCGGAGAGCTGATGGGACGTGGAGGGATGGCCTCTCGCCTCATGGATTTCGCGGGCACCGTCGTCGGTCGCTTTCGCGGTGGCCTCTCCTACGTCAATACCATCACCTGCATGCTTTTTGGCTCCGTGTCGGGTTCTTCCGCTGCTGCGGTTTCCTCCGTCGGCGGGTTCATGATCCCGGAGATGGAGCGCAAGGGCTACGGAAAGGAGTTCAGCGTAGCGCTCACGACAACGTCGGCCACGACAGGCCTCCTGATCCCGCCGAGCAATATCATGATCGTCTTTGCCGTCGTCGCGGGAAACGTTTCCGTCGCAGCGCTATTCATGGCCGGCGTTCTTCCCGGCATGACAATGGGAGGAGCCATTCTGTTGGCCAGCTATCTACTCAATCGACGCCGTCCCATCAGCGCCGGCCAAGCGGCAAGCATCGCTTCAATCGGGCGCTCCCTGACCCGAGCTCTCCCCAGCATGCTGCTGATCGTGATCGTTCTCGGGGGCATCCTGGGGGGCATCTTTTCCGCAACGGAGGCCAGCGCGATTGCCGCGGCCTATGCTCTGTTTCTCGGTCTCCTCGTGCACCGCGAGCTCTCTTGGAAGGATTTACCGGAAATCATTTTGGTCTCCGCCAAGAAGACGGCCGTCATCATGCTGCTCATCGGTGCCAGCCAAGCGCTCAGCTGGGTTCTTTCCCTCGAGCAGATCCCCCTGGCGGTCAGCGAAGCCCTTCTTGGACTCTCCACCGGGAAAATCGGCACGCTTCTGCTCATCAACGGACTGCTCTTGATCGTCGGGACATTTCTGGACATGACCCCGGCAATTCTCATTTTTACTCCCATTTTGCTGCCGGTAGCCGCGCAGCTCGGCCTCAGTTCGGTCCACTTCGGCATCCTCATGATCGCGAATCTGTGCATCGGCCTGTGCACTCCCCCCGTGGGCACCTGCCTTTTTCTGGGCTGTAGCGTTGGCGAGGCCAAGATTGCCGAAGTCGTCAAGCCACTGGTTCCTATTTTCGTGCTCATGGTCGTCGCGCTCCTCTTGATCACCTTCCTCCCATCACTCAGCCTTTGGCTACCGGCTGCCGTGGGGGTTTAGAAGGGCGCGCTCGAGCACGTTCACCCATGGCGCAGACTGGGAAGGAAAAACTTCATGGCTTCTCGACACCGCTTTTCGACATTTTCCCGGCGCAATGGGCGAGCGCACAAGTCGATCGCTCAACATTTAGGCATCATTGGTTCCGTCGCGGCCCTCGTGTTTTCGGGGAGTTGTAGTGGACAGCGCCCCACGGACGCTCTGATGGGCGGGGCTGGGGGAATGATGATGACCCCCGAGTTCGCAACGCTCCGTGAAGCCGCCGATGCGGCCGGAAAGTACATCGGGACCGCCGTCGACGCGGAGGCTCTTCGAAACGAGGAGAAGTACCCAGAGATTCTCGCCCGGGAGTTCAACTCCGTGACCCCAGAGAACGCGACCAAGTGGGGCCCGCTTGCGCCGGATGCGGAAAGCTATGACTGGGAGGACGCCGACGCGATCGTGGAATTTGCCGAGGAACATTCTCAGGCGATCAAGGGACACGCTTTCGTTTGGGATCAACAGACCCCTTCCTGGCTCAGCAGCTCGATGACAGAAGAAGAGCTGCGCACGGCTCTCAAGGACCACATCCAGACGACCCTGGAGCGCTATCGAGGAAAGATCGGCGCTTGGGACGTGGTCAATGAAGCCGTCGATATGGACACCGAATCCGGCTATACCGAAAGCATTTTCTACGACAAGCTCGGTCCAGGCTACATCGAGGACGCCTTTCGCTGGGCTCATGAAGCCGATCCCGATGTGCTCCTCTACTACAACGAGGTCGCCATCGAGCGTGCCGGACCAAAATCGGATTTTACCTACGAGCTCATGCGAGACCTCCTCGATCGCGGGGTCCCGATCGATGGGATTGGTTTCCAATCACATGTTTCGACTCACCGCTATCCTCCCCTAAGCAACCTTCGCGCCAACATACGACGATTTGCCGATCTGGGTCTTCGGGTCAACATCAGCGAGCTCGACGCACGAACGGTTCTCATGCCGGGGAATCAACAGGAGCGTTGGTCTGCACAGCGCATCGCGTTTCAGCAGGTGGTGGGTGCCTGCATCGTCGAGCCCGGTTGCGAAGGTGTGACGCTCTGGGGCTTCACCGACAGGTACTCGTGGATTGCGGACGAAACCGAACCCGATGACCCACTGATTTTCGATCGCAATTACCAAAAAAAGCCCGCCTATGAAGGAACCATGGACGGCCTCAAGGGTCTGTTGCCCGTCACTTTGGAAAGCGTGATCGAAAACGGTGATTTTTCCATGGGCTCGGACAACTGGGACTCGGTCGGAGGGACGCTCGCAATCGCGGAAGCGACCGAGACAAACGGTCCCGCGGCCTGCGTCAGCGAGCGTGCCGAGGAGACCGACGGCCTGCTTCAAGAGGGATTGCTCTCCAGCATGAAGCAAGGAGGACCGTTCTCCTTTTCCGCCCAGGTCCGGCTGAAAGGCGCTGAATCCGAAACCACCAATGCGCATTTGTTCGTGGAGACCGAGGAGGGATCGACCGAGGAGCATTCCCTCGCCACGGTCCCTGCCACGAGCTCCGAATGGACCGAGCTGGCCGGCTATTTCGGGCTGGGTTTCGAAGGTACTCCAACTGGGATCGAACTGCTGATCAGCGGTCCCCCCGCAGACGTGGAGCTCTGCGTGCGCGACGTTCAGCTCAACCCGCTGACAACGCGGTCAGCTCATTGACAACGCCAGTCAACGCAAAGCCTCTCCCTCTTGGCTTCGCCGGTGACCAGCGGTATTGGGAGAAAATGCTCGATAGGGCGCTTTCAAGGAAAGCCAGCTGGAGAGTCGTGATCCTGTGCTTGTGTCTCGACCAGCTCGCGTTCGCACAAAGCAGCGAAGACAAAATTGCCGCCGATGCCCTGTTCGATGCCGGCCGGGAGGCATTCAAGGCCCAGGACTATGAATCCGCCTGCCCCAAGTTCGCGGACAGTCACAAACTCGACCCGGGAGTGGGAACGGTCCTCAACCTGGCGCGCTGCTACGAACTGTGGGGAAAGACGAGCTCGGCCTACTCGACCTACCGGGAAGCAGCGGCTCTGGCCCATCAGGAAAAGCAGGTGGAGCGTGAGTCCTTTGCGCGAGCCCAGGTCGAGCGCCTGGAAAAAATTCTGACGCGCCTCGTGATCGACGTGGGCGATCAGCAGGTCGAGGACCTCACCATCCGCCGAAACGGCAAGGTGGTTCGAGAAACGATGTGGGGCATCGCTCTACCGGTCGATCCCGGAACCTATACCATCACGGTCATAGCTCCTGGATACGAGACGGTCAAGACCACAATCGACGCTTACGGCAAAGGCAAGACCATCAAAATCCATTTGCCTTCCATGAGCGAAGCAAGCTCCCATGCAGATTGGTCGACGCGGGACGGCCATGAGGCTTCTCGCCCATCCTCGGGAGACGCCACCGTTTCCAGCGAGTCCAACTCGGCATCCGCCCAGTCCACCGTCGCCGATCAAGCCGATCAAAAAGGGAAGAAGGGGCTCGGCGCTGGACCTTGGATCCTCGGCGGTCTCGGCGTGGCGGCCGCTGGAACCGCAACTGTATTTGCGTTTTATGGACTCAGTGCCTCCAATACCGCCGCGGGCATCTGCCTGGATCCCGATGAGTTCTGTTCTCCCGCCAGTCAGGAGCAGTACCGAATTGCTCGAAGGGTCGCCTACCAGAACTACACGGTTGCCTACATCGGTTGGGGCGTCGGAGGCGCTGCGGTGATCGGTTCGACGATCTGGCTCTTGGTGGGCGGATCCAAGAATGACCAGCCAACAGCCACCGCAGCACCGATGCTCGGCCCCGGGGTCATAGGAATCACCGCCCGGGGACACTTCTGAGCGAGCGGAACCGATCGCTTCGATTGAGCCGGGAACCAACGATGAGCTCCCTTCCACCAGCACGCCTCCACCAAGTTTCGCTCCATTCCGAGTGGGAATTTCTTGCCAAAAGCTGGCCAAGGCCTCCGGCTCGACTGGGTTTCAGTCAGATGGAATGGCTTCCCGCATCGGTTCCGGGGCATGTTCACCAAGACCTCCTCCATCTCGGGATCCTCTCCGATCCGTTTGCCAGGCTCGGAGAGCTGGGAAGCCAGTGGGTGGACGAAGAAGACTGGATCTATCGCATTCGCTTTCACGTCAGCGCTGCACCAGAAAGGCCCCGGCGGATCCTTCGCTTCGAGGGGCTCGACACCATTTGCCAAGTCTTCGTCGATGCAGTTCCGCGAGCTCGGCACGACAACATGTTCGTCCCCCTCGAGTTGGACGTGAGTGATCTCGAGGAAGGGTGGCATGAACTTCACGTCGAATTTCATTCCGCCAAGAGAGTTGGCCAAGAGCGACGGGATGCCTACTTTCGTCGAGAGGGCCTGCCGCCCACCATTCGATGGTTCGACGAACGGGCGTTCGTTCGCAAGGCCCAATACATGTTCGGGTGGGACTGGGGGCCGCGCTTGATCTCCGCGGGAATTTGGCGACCGGTCTTTCTCATCGAATACTCGGCTCGTCTGCTGGACGTTCACGTGAGCTCACACCAAAAAGCCAACGGAAGCTTCGAGCTGCAATTCGAGAGCGTCGTCGAAGGCCCCGCTCGGGTTGTCCATTTCCTCTTTGGGAGCAACGGAGAACCACAGAGCCCGCCACTCGAAGAAGGCAGCCTTTGGACGGTCAACGACCCGCAGCTCTGGTGGCCCGCGGGCCTGGGGCCGCAAGCTCTCTCGACAGTCGTGAGCTTCGCGATCCCCCGAGACGCCCACCCTCGCTCCTTCGAGGAGGCCCAAGCCCTTGCACTGCACGAAAGGCGGACCCGCATCGGCTTGCGCCACATCGAGCTCCTTCAAAAAGCCGATGAAGTGGGCGAGAGCTTCGAGTTCCTCGTCAACGGCCGGCCGCTGTGGGCGGTGGGAGCCAACTGGATCCCCGACCACTCCTTTCCCTCGCAGATCACGAAGGACCAGTATCGAGTTCAGCTCCAGCGCGCCGTTGCCATGAACATGAACATGCTCCGGGTTTGGGGCGGCGGTCTCTATGAAACGGATGCGTTCTACGATCTTGCCGACGAGCTCGGGCTCCTGATCTGGCAGGATTTTCCCTACTCCTGCAGTCACTACCCGGACGATCCCCCTGCCCAAGCGGTCGCCACGCGCGAGGCAGAGGAAAACGTGCGCCGCCTGCGCAACCATCCCAGCTTGACTCTCTGGTGCGGCAACAACGAAAACCAAGAGATGTTCGAAAAGCGCTGGGAGGGACGCGATGTTCATCCGGCTCGGCTGCACGGAGAGCAGATCTACGAAGCAACGCTGCCCTCACTTCTCGCGCGGCTCGATCCCGGTCGCCCCTATGTCCGCTCTTCGCCGGACCGGGGGGAGCTCCCGAGCGACGGCCGATTCGGAGACGAGCACTATTGGGACGTTTGGCACGGTCGAGGCGACTGGAAACATTATGAGGATTCCATGGGCCGCTTTGCTTCGGAGTTTGGATTTGCTTCGGCGCCGGGGCCGCGCACCTGGCAACGAATCCAGCACGATGCGCTTGCGTTGCCTCCACGACATCTCTCAGCGCGTTGGCACGACAAGACTCTCAAGGGATACGAGACATTTCTCGGCTACACCGAGCTGCACTATCCTGGCGCCACCACGATCGAAGAGTGGAGCTACTATTCACAACTCAATCAAAGGGATGCCCTCCGGTTCGGCATCGAACATTTTCGTCGCTCCGAATTTTGCCGGGGAACGCTCATCTGGCAGCTCAATGATTGCTGGCCCGCGCAAAGTTGGGCCGTCATCGACTTTGCCGGAGAAAACAAAGCCGCGGCATTCGAGCTCCGCCGACTCTATGCCCCGGCGCTCGTCAGCCTCCGTCTCGACCAGCACCACGCCCAAGTCTGGGTCATTGCGGACAACACGCAGCAGAAATTCGTCGGGAGGTTGCAGCTTCAGGCTACATCCACGCTCGATGGCTCCGTTCTTGCCGAGTGGAACGACGACATCCTATTGCGCGCCGGTGACCGCGCCCTCTCGCTGTCCGTCGATCTGTCCGGGCTCCCCCAAACGACCACTCTGCTCACCGCCCGGCTCGTTGACAGCGCCCCGCTCGCCGACAGCGACGGCGCCCGGTTGACTGATGGTAACCGGCTGGCTGATGGCACCCCGCTCGCCGACAGCGCCACCCACCGGCTGCTCGAGGAACCCAAGCACTGCCAGGTGGCCTGCCCCCGTTTGCTGATCCGCAGGGTCGGCGATGAGCTCGACGTTCACGCCGACGCTCCCGCCATCGATCTCTACCTCTGGGATCCCGCAGGAAACACCCGCCTTGCAAAGAACTTCATCACGCTTTCCCGCCCCGGAAGCGTTTGCATTCCCTATCAAGGCGAGTTCGAAACTCTTTCAGCACGCTGTCTCGGTGGACGCTGCGCCGTTTCCTACTCCGAGTCGCCGCTACGCTAAGGCACCGCTGCGCTGAGTCGCCGCTACGCTAGTTCGCGTCCACAAAGGACGCGAACCAAACAAGGAAGCGTTCAGCGTCACAATACAGGCGAAATAGCGAAGTCGACCGCCCTCGCCCCGCAAGGGGCGGGCGACGAAGCGCCATTTGTAGACGGGAACTACGCTAAGGCGCCGCTGCGCTGAGTCGCCGCTACGCTGAGTTGAGCCTCCCCCCGTTTCCTGGACATCCATCACGTCACGCCGCGCTCGGAGGGAGGCACGCACGATCCCGCCAACTTAGTAGCGCTGTGTGGAGCTCACCATCGCGCTCATCATCGAGGCCACCTTCGGGTCACAGGCAGCGCACACACCGGCTTTCAATTCTTTCACGCTGACGGTACCCCCTACGGCAACGCCGCCCCGCCGGCACGACACGACATCGCCCGCCGGGTGCTGCTCGCTCTGACCAGCCTTGGCTTTCGAAGAAAGGAAGCGGAGGAGCGCCTTCGAGCCGCCGGGCGCGCCGACCCCACGCCACCCGACGCCGACTTCGAAGGCCTGCTTCGTGCCGCCTTGGCGGCGTAGATGCCGGCTTCGGGTGGGAGGTGGGAGCACGCCCGGAGGCGCGTTTGGCATCCGGAGCTCCAGGTCCGATGGGAATCCGATGGGAAAATGACGAACCCATTGTTCGAGATGAACCGGTCGAAACGAAGAAGAAGACGTGCGTGTCCAGCGTGTGTGCAGAACCCACTTGACAAGACTGCTGCCACCAAAGCATCCTCATTCGCTATGACGCAGGGACGCAGGG
>CAYTRQ010000284.1:0-7779 GCA_964440025.1 uncultured Polyangiaceae bacterium
CTGGTTCTGGGGGGTAGCGGCGACTACCTGGAGACCGCCGACACCGTCATCGGCATGCGCGACTTCCACGCACACGACCTGACGGAGCGCGCCGCCGAGGTGGCCCGCGAACTTCCCACCGGACGGGAGCCGGAACAGGCGGGGCCGGGGATTGCCTGGCTGCGGGTGACCGGTGAGGGTTCCAACCTCGACGAACCCCAGGCCGAGAGCGAGGAGGGCCGGATAGACCTCTGCATTTTTGTCGAATCCCGCGGCCAGTCCCACGGGGGACGGAAATTCGCGCCCCAATGCGCGGAGGGACAGCTGTGGAGGAACTGAAAAAACCAAAGAAAGAATTCGGCGGAAACCGGGGATCTTTTGGATGATGGTCAGCAGGCCGATGGCGAGATGATGGGCCGTCTCGGCGTTGAGGAAATAGAGGAGTGGTCTGAGGGCTCGGTACAGCACGGCTGCCCCTTACCACGCGGCGATGTCCGGGACAGGGGCATCGAGGCTGCGGTGCATTTTTCTGGCTATTGGGTATTGACGGGGTCGAAGGCGGACATAACTTGATGGTGTGGGTAGGTGAGCCCACGAGGTCCGGCGGCTGGTGCCGAGTGAGACACCGCCAAAGGACATCAACCCTGTTGTTTGAGTTCATTCGGACGACGGGAAGACAGCGGAGGTGTACGAAATATCTCCCTCATCTCAGCGAGCCAACGCGAATGCGTTTCTCTCGCAACAAGTAGCAAACGATTTTCTTGAAACCGAAGAGTGTTTGACAGTTGTGGTGATTGGGCTTGGAGGCGTGTTTTCCACCGACGCCCAAAAGAAAACTCCATCAGGAAAACGTACCGGCTCGGAAAGCTGTTTTTTGAATGATTCACGCACTCACCCATCTTTGGGGTGGGTGAATGAACCGTCAGCTCAGTGGTGGCGGTGTGCATGAGAGGTTTTTACGCGAAAGGAAGGAGGTTTGGCGATGCTGACTCTATGGAATCAATTTGACGACCTATTTTCGGACGACTTGCTCAAGGGACGGCGTATGGCGCGTGGCTACTGGCCGGCCGTCGACATCGAGGAAGGCAAGGATGGCTATACTTTGACGGCGGACGTGCCTGGAATGTCGCCAGAGGACTTAGACATCACCGTCGAAGATGGTGTGCTTTCTCTCAAGGGAGAGCGGACCCATCAACAGAAGGACGAACAAGAAGGCTACAAGCGCTATGAGCGAAGCTTTGGTTCGTTCCAGCGGTCCTTTGCGCTTCCCAAGGGTGTCAACGCCGACGCCGTCGAAGCGCAGGTCGAAAACGGTCAACTGACTGTCCATATTCCCAAGCCAGTCAGCGCTTTGCCGCGCAAGGTATCGGTCAAGGCAAGGGAGCCAGAGATCCCAGCCAAGACTGGCTGAGGGGAAGAAATGGTCCGAGCGACCCGTAGGGGGTGGGAAGAATTCCCACCCCCTTTCTTATTGTCCGAAGATGCCTTGTGCCCCTGCGCTGGCTCTGGAAGGCTTGGTCCTAGAGGTCTGGGGGACGGAAGGTCCTGGAGAGCTAAAATGACTGATTCATCACTTGAAAACCTTGCCGTATCTGTCTTCGGTCCTATGAGAAGTCTTATGAGAAGAAGCGAGAAAGGGACCGGCTCCCGATCAGGCCAGGGGCCCCATGCCGTTGTGGATGGGGGTAAACCACGGGTTCGGGAGCAACGACCTTTGGCTCGTCCTCATTGGAGGAGGGGTCGTCCTTTTTTTGCTGTTGTTTTCGCTATAGCAGCGAGCGGCTGTGGTCAGAAGACGACGACCAGAATGGTCGATGATCCGAGCGGTCAGGCCATCGAGTACGGAGCACCTCACGATACGACCTACGTGGCTGATTGGGGAGCGAGTGGGCAGCATATTCGGATTTCCGTGTTCGAGAACTCGCGCTGTGACGTCATTCCGGTGACGGTGATGCAGCGCTACCAGGAAACGCTGCACGGCGACGAAGTCGTGCAAAGAGCTCCAGTCACCAAAAAGCAGGTGGCAGGGGACCCTCAGGGGGACGTTCCTTGCAATCAGACCTATGCGCGCAATGTAGAAGTTCTGCTGGAGATGGACGGCAACCGCGTGAGCCTGGGGAAGACCAATGCCGAGGGCCGTGTGAAGGGGAATCTAGCCCGTTTGATAAAAACCGGAGGCTATGAAACGACACCAGAACAGGCACAGATCCTTTTGCGGCCCAATCGGGCCAGGCCCATTTTTAACGCTGGTGTTATCGAACTCAAAGAGCTAGATCGGTATGAGGAGCGTGTGACGAGCCTATTGGCTCAGCTCGAAAAGATCCTCGCCAAGGGTGAAACGGGCGCGAGTCCGGAGGAAATCACGCGGAGCTATGAGATCTATTCTCAGCTTCAAGATATTGCCCCGGGCGACCCACGGGTGCAGGCGGTTTCAGCTCGCTTTTGGGAGCTTTTCTATGGGCGCAAGCAGGAAGAAGCTCGCGAGAGGCTTGGTCGCAATCTCGATGAGCTGGGCGAGGCACAAGACCTTCTCAAGACGATGGGCGATGCAGCCATACCTATTTATGTGCAGGCTGCCGTGAGCAGCGGCGTCCTGGATCGTCGTGCTTTGGAATGGTCGAGCCTCCGCTTGGTTCGAGCCCTGAGGAGCTCGCCTTCCGTCTGTTCGGCGGGGTTTTCCTTTTCCGCGGTGCCCACGTACGGTTGGCCCACCGATGCCCGTCTTGCGGCAAGATATGTCGCGTACGGCTATGGAAAAGACTATTCCGCCAACTTGACCACGATCTGCTCTCGCTGAGCGTTGCTTCTTCTGAGGCGAGTTCTCAAGGAAGGTTTCGCTCGAGACGTTCTTCCGTTTTTCCGAGCATCCTCCTTTCCGAGGGCAGTTAGAGGAGGGTGCTCGACGCGGCGTGCGGCGCGTCTCGACTTTGTCGTTGGTGGAAACCCGCTCGACAATTGGAACGGGCTCGATAGAGTCGTTGGCCATGAAGCTCGGGCAAAATGGGTCGATCTCGGGGCACCTGGTTGCGGGGCTTTGCTTGATCGCGTTTGTGACAGGTTGCGCCAAAAAGCCGCAAGTACGAAGCGATGCATTGCCCGTCAGGAAGGTCGTTGTCTATCGCAACGGCGTTGCCTATTTCGAACGTTCGGGAGAGGTGGAGGAAGCCAACGTTGAATTCCAGCTCCGTGAGGAAAATGTTGGCGATTTCTTGGCAACGCTCGCCATCATGGAAAGAGGGGGGCACACCGTGCGTGCCGCGTCGTTTCCCGTTTCTTTGGCTGACCAGGACCGTTCAGCGCCCGATCCCGAGCTACAAGCGGCATTGGAGGCCTGGGAAAGAAAAGAGAGCGATCCCCGGGAGCTCCGGACCGTGTCCCTCGAGCTCGACGGTGAGAAGCACGATTTGACGGTCGGATATCTAGCTGAAACGCCTTTATGGCGTCCTTCCTACCGTTTGGTTGTGGGTGATGATGGTGAGGCGAGCCTTCAGGTTTGGGGGATCGTTCAGAATCAGTCAGGAGAGGACTGGGACGATATTGAGCTTTCGTTGGTGGCCGGAGCTCCCATCGCTTTCGAGTCCACCCTCGGTCAGCCGGTCATCCCCGAGCGACCTCTCGTCACGGATGAAGGGGAGGTGATTGCGGCAGTTCCGGAAGGGCAGACTTCCTACCACCGGGAAGAGTCGGCGGAGTCAGAACCGGCAATGAGCGCGGCCGCGCCGAAAGACGACGACGTCGCCACGAAGCCAGAATCAAAGGCGCGGAAGAATGAGCAGCATCTCGTCATGGCGCCCTCAGATCGCCCCGCCCTCGAGGAAGAAACGGGGGTGATGCAGGCCCCCGAGCGCGCCCCCGGCATTTCGGCGAGCACGTTGCGTCCGCGCAGCGGGCGCAATCTGGCGCAGATCCAGGTCCAGAGCGGGGCGACACGCTACGAAGTCCCTCATCAGGTCACCGTGCCCGACGAGAGTGCCACGATGGTTCTTCTGGTCAGTGAGAAGGTTCCAGGGAAGGCGATTCACCTCTATGCGCCAGATCCTGGCGTGCCCGATTCACGAACACATCCGTTTCGCGTCGTTCGCTTCAAGAACGAATCTGGGGGATTACTCGAGAAGGGACCCATCGCTGTTTTCGAAGAGGGGGCATTCCTTGGACAGGGAGTTTTGCAGTCGTTGCCCGTCAAAGCCGAGGCGACGGTGCCGTTTGCGGTGGTTCGCGACGTAGCTGTGGAGCGCTCCATCAGTCACGACCGAAGGGGTGTGCGGTTTTACGCGGTACGAAACGGAACCCTGTTCATTGAGCGGGATAGGGCCAAGATCACGACTTACGAGGTTCAAAACGGGGATCAGGAGGCCGCTCATCTTTTGATCCGGCATCCGCGCCGCAGCGGTTCTGAATTGCACGATCCCCCCAAGGGAACCGAGGACAATATTGCCGAGGGCGTCGCCTTGGTTCCCGCCGTTGTGCCGAAGTTCGGCGAGACGACAGTTACTATCGAGGAACGTCGGCCCCACCAAAGCAAAGTAGCCTGGGAGTCTGTCGAGGCCCGTCGTGCCATCAAAAAGGTTCTTGCAGCTGAATGGCTCAAGGCGAGCCAGAAGAAAACGCTGCAAGAGATCGACAAGCACGCCAGCGCTCTTTCTGACGTCGCTCATCAGGAAGCCAAGCTTCGCGGCGAACAGCGTGAGCTGGAAAAAAATACGCGCGAGACACGGCTTTCTCTCCAGGCGATCGAGGAGAATCCGCAGGCGGGAGGTCTCCGGCGAGAGTTGACGCAACGCTTGCGAGAGGGGACCCAACGACTCGAGGAGATCACCAAGGAGTTGGTTGAGCTGGGATTGCGTCGCAGTGAGCTCGAAGTGCGCCTCAAGCAAGCACGGCAATCGCTGGAGATCCCCGCGCGGGACGAAGACGACAAGAAGTGATCTCAAGGACTAAGGTCCAGTGGGCACGGCCAGCGACTCGGGGCGGCTCGCGGACGACCGAGATATCCCACATTTATTGACATGTAGGTGGTGGTGCGTAAGCATGTCGTTGACGGAGGCGAAAGCCATGGGAAATCACGATCAACTGCAGAAACGACCTCTTCGGCACTCTTTGCGCACGAAGGGCCAAATCGTGCGGGAGCGCGACTTCTCTCTCGTGGCGGACCGTCTCGAGAACCTCTCCACCTGGGGAGCGCTGGTCGGACCTGCCGATCCGGTGTTAACGGGCGAACGGGTTTATGTCTCGTTCGAGCTTCCGGGCACGGGCCACTACATCGACACTCTAGCCACTGTGAAGCGAGTGCTCCACGGACGTCGCCCCGGCGACCGCTGTCGACAGCTCGGTCTGCAATTCGATCCGCTCAGCCAACACGATCGTTTTTGTATTCGCCGAGCTCTGCTCGGCCGGCCGCTTTCGCCTCCGGTGGCCAGAGCGAGCACGTGCAGCAGTTTCGATCTCCGCCAGCTTGTCGCCTAGCCGTGAGGGCACCACATCACCTCGAACGAGCTCCCGTGTTGTCGAACGGCAAGGCGCTCGCCTGACTCGAGTTCGCCGAGTAGCCCTGCAAATTGAAGTAGAAGCGGACCAAGTCACTCAAAGTGCTTTTGGAAGCGCATTCACAAAATTTGGTACGCCGAGCGCCTCCGAGGTGTCTTGGTGTAAACAAATGTGAGTCGATATTGGAGTAATGGTAAAAAGTTCAATTAGAACTGTCAATTTCGACTGTCTGACCCGTGGAAATGTTCCGTTTCGTTTACAGCATTTCGCTGTGACCGTCTTTTCTATGGGAGCCCTTTCAGATCTGCAGGATCTCCCGAGCGGATCCCTTGTGATCTTGGAAGGTTGAGAAAGGTTCACCGGATTTGGCACTGGCCGCCGACCGTGGGAAGTATTTGGTCAGCACTCCTGCGCTTGCCGTTCGAGCTCGCTTGAGCGGCTCAGGTCCTGTGCTCAGGACGATGAAACCAACACCGTCCCTTACCAAGTTCGAAATACCTATGAAGCTCTTCTCTTCACGCTACCGCGCACAAAAATCCTGGCTGAGGCGCCGAACGTTTCTCAAGGCCGTGGGGCTCGGGATTTCGGCTCCCCTTGCCTACAAGATGTCGAATCTTGCCGTCGCTCAAACGGCCGAACGACCGACCAGGCTCTTCTTGATGTTCCTCCCTCATGGGGTTCCCAATGAGCACTACGAAGTGGGCGAGTCCATGGACCTCGCCATGAGCGGCGAAGGCATTCTTTCTCCCCTGGAGCCCTATCGCAACTACTTGCAGGTGCTTCGTGGCCTCAGCAATCATGTTGCCACCAATCATGAAGCTATCACTTCTGTGCTCACGGGGCGCGAAGGAGACAACTCCATCGACTTCCAAATTGCCAATGCCCTAGGGACTACCGCTCACGTCCTCGGCGCTCACCCGTATCGGGCGAACTCGTCGGGGCCGGGGCACGACGCACGCTTGGCCTACCACGGGGGTTGGGTGACTCCCGTGACCAATCCCGCCGATGCCCTTGATGACTTGTTTGCTGGCCTCGAGTCTTCCGGAGACAACTCGGAGGAGGTCGTCGATGAAGCAGAATTCCGCAAGGAAGCGATTATGCTGTCGGAATCGGAGCTGGAAACCATGCAGCAAGAGCTCTCGGGGCTGACGACCGAGGTCAACAAGCTGCAGGTCCATCTCGAATCTCTGCAGGCCCTACGCGCAGCACAAGATGGAGGAGGTGGTATCGGGGTGGTGAGTTGTGATACTCGGCCGACCTTGTCCTCCGCGGAAGCGATGGTTGGTCAGGACCCATTTGATATGCAGAACTTTGGAACGGTGCTGGATGGGCACCTCGAGGCTGCAGCTCATGCCTTTCTCTGTGGCACAGCCCGCGTGGTCACGCTGCAATGTATGCACGCCAACGCCCAGCTCAACATGGACTTCCCAGGGGGGCCGGGGATTTCCAAAAATCATCATGATCCGCTCTCCCACTCATGGGGTGCGGACGGCAGGGCCGAGTTCGCCCAAGTACAAAAATGGTTCTATTCGCGGCTTGCGGAGAAGTTCCTGAGTACGCTCGATCAGCCCGATCCGGCAGATCCGGAACATACGGTGCTCGATAATATGACGATTCTCACGTGTACCGAGATCGCTGATGGGGCGAATCACAACTCCGCTGCCAAAGAAGTATGGATCGATGGACAGGGGGAACCTTCCTACCTCCCCTGGGTTCTGATTGGCGGCGGTGGTGGCTCTCTGAGCGGTGGCCGATCCGTCCTTGTTCAAGACGAAGACCATCGGAATGTTCTGGCAGCGGTAGCTGCCTCGATGGGCGTTACCGTTGAAAGTATCGGTGGCTCCAACGTGACTCCAACCGCGGGGGTGTTGGCATGAACCGGCTCTTTCCCACGCTTCTTTTTTCGCTGTTTCCCCTCGGCTGTGTTGCCGGATCCCTTGATGAAGCCACCGGTGGGTCCGATTCCACGTGCCAACCGCAGGATTGCCCGGACCCCATGGATTGCCAGGATACCTCCTGCCAAGGTCAAACAGGCGGCTCGAGCGGTGGTGGCTCTGGTGGAGCCAGCGGCGGAGGCGGGAGCTCACAGGGTGAATCTTCTAGCTTGGAGGAGGTGCGTTCGATTTGCTCAGACTCGGGAGTCGGTCCCCCCTTGCTTCGGCGTCTCACTCGAAAAGAATTCGAAGCCACGATTGCCGACATCTTTCCTGAGATTGCTGGAAGCTGGGATGGGGTCCAACTCTCGCCCGATCCGGCTTCTGCCCTTGGCTTCACGACGGACGCCTCCGTCCTTGTCGTGGGAGGACCGACGGCAAG
>CAYTRQ010000285.1:0-7767 GCA_964440025.1 uncultured Polyangiaceae bacterium
CAACCGGCTGTTTGACTCCGTCACTCCCACCGGCGACGACGCAGCAACCGACCCCGGTGCCCAACGAAAACAAGCCGAGCAGGGTGCCATCGTGGACCTCTTGAAAGAGGACTTGGCGCGCATCCGCAAGAAAGTTGGTTCGGAGGACTACGCAAAGCTCGACGCACATTTGGAGGGCTTGCTCGATTTGGAGCAGCGGCTCGACTCGAGCTCGGCTGGGGACTCTCTCCAGAGCTGCTCCGTTCCTCAGGAACCTGCCGCGTCCGGTGGATTCGACGGGCCAGCATTCAACGAGCAGGTCCGGCCAATGATGGACGTCGTCGCACACGCTCTCGCTTGTGATGTCACGCGGATCGCTTCACTCCAGCTCAGCTACGGATTTTCTTATGTAACTCATAGCTGGCTCGGTCACACGAGCCAGCACCATACCATGAGCCACGACGAAACCGATCGCCGCCAAGAGCTCCAGGAAATCGACAACTGGTATAGCCAACAGTTTCTCCACCTGCTCGAAAAGCTCGACTCTTTTCCCGAGGGCGACGGCACCGTCCTCGACAACACGCTCGTCGTTTGGGGTCGCGAGCTCGGCACCACAGCCCACCGTTTCGAAAGATCGCCGCTCATCATCGCCGGTGGCGAGAATCTGGGCGTCACGGGAGGACGGAACCTCAACTTCGACGGGCAGAAGCACGCCAAGCTGCTGGTCAGCATCCTCAATATCATGGGAATGGAGACGGATACGATCGGCAATATCGACCTGGGCTCTGGTTCCCTCGCCGGGCTCGTTTGATGGGCCCGAAAAGACCGAACCGAAAGGACGATCGATCACTTCGTTCCGGGAGGTAGGCCTGGCCAACACCTGCATCCCAATCAGAACCATCGGAAACCAACGTTAGCTCGGATCGCGCACGTCCGCGCCGGACGTCATCGCTCCAAACTGCCTGTACAACGCAGGTAGCACGATCATGTTCAACAAAGTCGAAGTGAGCAACCCGAACAAGATCACGATCGCCATGGGCGCCTGGATCTCACTTCCCGGTTCGCCGCTCCGCAACGCTAGGGGTAAAAGCCCCAGCCCCGAGGCCAGCGCCGTCATCAGAATGGGCGCCAGGCGTTCCATGGCGCCACGTTCCACTAGCTTCGAAGGATCGCTCACTCCTTCTTCCGAATACAAGTGATGAATATGAGTCACCATCATGATGCCGTTGCGGGTGGCGATGCCGAACAAAGTAATGAAACCCACGATGGTGGCGACCGAAAGCACTCCCCCCGCGACGTACAGACCCAGCACCCCGCCCGCCAGGGCCAAGGGCAGATTCACCAGCACCAACGTCGCATCACGGATGCTCCCCAAGGCAACGTGAAGCAATACAAAAATGCCGATCAAAGTCAGGGCGCCAACCAGTAACAGGATGCGGGTGGCCCGGCTCGCACTTTCAAACTGACCTCCATACTCGACGCGATACCCCTGGGGCATCTTCAGCCGTTTTCGCACCTTCGAGCGGATCTCGTCGATCACGCCCTTCAAGTCACGCCCTGCGACATTGCAGGACACAACGATCTTTCGCTCCACGTTTTCGCGACTGATCAGATTCGGTCCGATACTCCGCTCGATATCGGCCAAGACGTGAAGCGGGAGGCGCGCTCCGGTAGGCGTCCCGATCCGCGTCTCACGAACGGATCGCAATGTGTCCACTCTATCGCTGTCGTAGCGGACCAACAAGTCGAACACCGCTTGACCTTCCAGAACCTGGGTCACCACCCTCCCCAAAAAGGCCGTTTCTATTTCATGAGCCACCCCCTGCACGGTGAGACCATGGCGCGCGATTTGATCCCGTTTGAAGCGGATGCGCACAAACGGCATTTCCTCCTGCCTTTCGACGTTCAGGTCGACGACGCCTTCCACTCCCTCCATCACCTCACGAATCGATTCAGCCTGGTTGCGCAACTCGAGCAGCTTCGGACCGAAGATCTTCACCGCCACGTTGGCGCGCGTTCCCGAGAGCATATGATCGATGCGATGCGTGATGGGCTGACCAATGACGATGTTGGTGCCTGGAACCCCGGCGAGTTCCCTGCGCAAGTCGGCGAGAAACGCCTGTTTGTCCCGGTCCTTCATAACCAGGCTGGCTTCCACTTCCGAGGAATGGACCGGTTGCGCATGTTCGTCTCGCTTCGCGCGGCCCGTGCGCCGCGCCGTGGAAACCACTTCTTCCTGATTCAGCAAAGTCCGTTCGACCATCTGCCCCAGATGGTTGGACTCTTCCAGAGAGGTACCCGGCAACGTGACAGCGCTCACGGTCAACGCCCCCTCGTTGAACTCCGGCAAAAACGACCGCCCCGCAAAAGACAGCGCCACTGCCGAGGCCAACAACATAGCCCCTGCCCAAGCAGCCACGAACTTCCAGCGTCGCAGCGAGTAGCCGAGCACCGGTGCGTAGAGGCTCTTCAGCTTGGCCACGATGCGTGTTTCTTCGCCGCGCCGAATGGCTCGCGACTTCGGCAAAAGCAAGGAACAGAGCACCGGTGTAACCGTGAGCGCAACCACCAAAGATGCCAACAGCGAAGCCACGTAGGCAAATCCCAAAGGCCGCAAAAGCCGCCCCTCGACGCTCGACAGAAAGAACAACGGCAAGAAGACCGCGACGATGACTAGCGTGGCAAACACGATGGAGCGACGAACCTCTTTGCTCGCCTCAAACACGACGGACAGGACCGAAGGGCGCTCCTCGGGCGGAAGCCCGGCCAGCAACCTCAGACGCCGTGTAACGTTTTCCACATCGATGATGGCATCGTCGACCAACGCTCCCACGGCGATGGCCATGCCACCCAGCGTCATGGTGTTGATCTCCATGCCGTAGGCCCGCATCGAAAGCACAGCAGCCAACAGCGATAGCGGGATTGCCAGAGCGGTGACGAAAGTTGCGCCCGGACTGGCCAAAAAGAGAAGAACGATGAACACCACGAGCAGCGCCCCGTCACGCAACGCCTCGCTGACGTTCTCCACGGCCACGTTGATGAAATCCGCCTGGCGAAACAAGTGATCGTGAATGGTCATCCCCTCGGGGAGGGATCGCTCGAGATTGTCCAGAACTCCTTCGATGCGCCGGGTCAACTTCAAAGTATTGGTCCCCGGTTGTTTGCGCACACCGATGAGCACACCGGGACCACCGTTGACACCAGCCGCCCCCCGCTTGAGCGCCGCCCCAATTTCTACCTGCCCCACATCATCGACTCGAACGGGAATGTCGTTGCGCATCGTGACCAGAGTTTGGCCAATGTCCTCTTCGTCGCTCACGCGACCGATGCCGTGAATGAGGTGCTCCTGCCCTCCTTCCACAAGAAAGCCAGCAGACGTATTTTCGTTGGAACGCTCCAATGCGTGAGCCACGTCGTCCGCCGTGACCCCGTAGGCGTCGAGCCTTTGGGGATCGAGAGAGACTTGGTATTGGCGCTCGTCACCCCCGATGGGAACGACCTGGGCGACTCCCGGAACGGCCAAGAGGCGCCGCGCCACCGTCCAGTCGGCTTCCGTGCGCAGCTCCATGGGAGAATGTTCTTCCGAGGTGAGGCCAACGAAGAGAATTTCGCCCATGATGGAGGTCACGGGACCCATCACGGGCGGCTCCACCTCGGGAGGCAAAGTGGGAGCCACCAATTGGAGGCGCTCCGCCACGACCTGCCGTGCCTGGTAGATGTCCACGCCCCACTCGAAATCCACGGAAATGACTGCAATGCCCACCGTTGTCTTCGAACGAACGCGCCGCACCCCCGAGGCGCCGTTGAGAGCCGTTTCAATGGGAAAGGTGAGCAGGGTCTCCACTTCTTCGGGGGCCATACCGTGAGCCTCGGCCACCACAGTCACGGTGGGCGCCGTCAAATTGGGGAACACGTCAACGGGAGCGCGCCAAGCTTCGTAGCTCCCCCACACGATCAGGAGGAGCGCGCTGACCAAGACGAGAAGGCGGTTGTTCAACGACCATCCGATGATGCGATCGATCATCCGGCTCCCCCATCAGTGGTGGTGACCATGCCCCGGAACCTGCCCCAAAGACGTTGCGAGCCTCACGGCATAGGCCCCCTTGCTCACGACCCGCTCACCAGGCTCGATCCCCGATGCGATCTCGATGTATCCTCCATCTCGGACCCCCGTCTCGACGATGCGCCGCTCGAAGGTCTCTCCTCCCAGTTGCACATAGACGACCGGCAGGCCTTCTTGGTGCAGCACAGCCCCCACCGGCACGGCCACAACCGTCTTCGGCTCGTCGGTGATCACGTGAACGTCGGCGAACATGCCCACCCGAAGCCGGTGCTCTGGATTGCTCACCCGCACGAGCAGCGGCAGCGTGCGTGATTGTTCGTCTACGACACTTCCCACGGTCACGATCCCGTCGGGACCTACTTCGAAAGACTCGTCGAACCCCGCCACCTCGAACCATACGCCGTGCGGTTCATCCAAGAGCGAAGAGTGCGCCTCGGCAACGTGCGCGTGGAGCCACAACTGATCGAGGTCGACGATGCGAAACAGTTTTTCGCCTTGCTCAACGAAGCTTCCGGGAGCAACGGTGACCGAAACGACCGTTCCGGCCAACGGAGCCCGCAACTCGAAACTGCCGCCGGCACCTCCGGCCCCCTGGACCCTTCGGGACTGATTGAGCCTGAGGCGTGAGGTTTGAAGTTGCTCCTCGGCCTTTTCTTCCTCGAAACGCGCGTCGATCACCCTGCGCTCGGGCACCGCGCCGTCGTCGAACAGCCCTTCCACCCGCTTTCTTTCCGCGCGGGCTTGATTCAAACCGATGCGGGCCCGTGCAACCGCTTGCCGCAGTGCTGGCAGATCCCCTTGGTCGGCCAGGCGCGGCGTCAGGGTTGCCAGTCTTCGGTTTTGTTCCACCTCCGTCCCTACGGTGGGAAAGTCGTCACTCGTCCGAACGCGCCCCGCCACCGGCGGAGTGACGTAGGCTTCGCCGGCGGCACGAGGAATGATCGTGCCATACGCCTCGAACGACGGACGCAATGGTCGTTCTCGGGCAACCTGACTCGCGAAGGGCATGCGCCACTGCTGCTCCTTGAGAAAGGCGACACCTCCGGGAAACCTTTCTTTCCGCGCTGCATGAGCTGCGGCGTGCGCGTCGGCATGCACCGTGACTTGAAACTCGAAGCGGGTTTCGAATCCTGGAGCCTTCACGGTCACCTCCACATCACGCTTCGCGGCATGCCGCGGCTCGACGATTGGACGAAAGATGCCTGGAGTCGCAGGCTGTTTCGCGCGGAAGGTTTCGGTCGACTTGCCCCCACCGCTCAAACTCACACTCAACGTCCCCTGTGCGAGCGGTGACCAGTCACTGAGTCGGGTCACGTGAGCCGCCAACTCCACCGGTTTTTCTACGGAGAGCGGCGGGACCTCCACGAACAACTCGGCCCGTTCAGAAAACCTGGTGATCGCTCGCGCACCGGACTCGTGGTGGTGCCCGGTATCCTCCTCTTCGTGGCCGTGGGCCGCTTCGTCGTGCCCGTGAGAGGCCCCGTGCTCATGGCCTCCATGGTGGTCGTGGCAGGCCATGAGCACGGCCGCAGCACATAGCCAGGCCCGTCTCATGGTATACTCCTTCCGATGGCAAGATCGAAGTCAAGCTTCGCTCGGCGGGCGGCCCAGGCCAGATCCAAGAAACGCAAGCGGTCCCGAACCACTCCCTCATAGACATCCAACATCTCTAGCAGACTGAGCTCACCGCCCCGATAGCCGGCTCGTGCCGTCTGCATCAGCTCACGCGAGCCCGCGACGCTGCTTTGACGAAAGTCACGGGCGGCCTCGTGGAGCTGGCGGCAACGGAGCGAGAGGGCCCTGGCTCGCGCCCGAGCTTCCGTCTCGCGCAGCGATCGCTCGGCAGATGCCTGGTCCTCACGGGCCCGCGCCAACGCCCCGCGATATTGTCCGCGATCGAAAAGCGGCAGTGAAAGGCCGACTCCAGCGATGAATCCATGGCGCCGCGCGCCCGTGTTGTTCACGCTGCGCCAACCACCCGACAAAGTCAGATCCGGAGCCCACCCGCGGGACGCCGCCCTCTGCTCCATTTCTGCCGCCCGAGCCCGGTGAGACAGAGCCTCGATATCCGGGCGCAGGGCAATCCGCCGATCGATCGCAGCGGAAGGACCTGAAAACCGGGGAAGAAGCCGTGACGTCACCTTGGGCCACTCGCCCCCGGCGTCTTCTTGACGCGTCAAAGCCACCAACTCGAGCCAGGCAGCATCTCGGCGCGCTTTTTCCACTCGCCAATCAGCAAGAACCCGCCTCAGCTCCCGAGCAATACGCTGTGTTTCGTACAGCGACGCTTCGCCTACGCTGTATCGCTGCGCGATGATGCTCTGGGCTTCCTCGAGTTCTTCGACCCATCGAGCCAGAACGACGGCGCGCTGCTGCCGATGAACCACGCGGTAGTATCGTCTCCTCGTTTCTGCAGCGATGCGTTGCCGCAGTGCCTCGCCTTCGCTGCGCGTCGCCTCCGCCCGCACGACGAGCGCCTTTTTTTGCAAACCGCGAGCCTCGGACAGGGGAATGCGTTGGGACACCGCGACCACTTCCTCAAAGGCGGCATTGCTTCCCACGACCTGTTCACGCTGGTAGCGCAGCTTGGGGTTGGGAAAGAGACCGGCTTGTCTCGCATTAGCCCGTTGTTCGTCTGCGCGACTCAGTACCAAAGCCCGAACGGCGGGACGTTCGAGCGCCCATCGCGTAGCCGTTTCTACCGAAAGACTGCCGGGAGGCGCGGCAACATTTCCCTCGGAGAGCTCGGCAGCAACCTCTGTTTGGGCCAGCACCCACCGCGGCTCCAAGAAGCAAAAAACCAGCAACACCGTAGCTCCCACGACTTCACGAAAAAACCGATCGGCGGTCGTTTTTTTTACCGCGGGCGTGCCCATCTTTGTACAAAAACCGAACAACGATGAGGCTCCGAAAAGGCCAATCAGGGTCTCGGCTGTGTGATGAAGAGGATCAGCAAGAAGCATGGATACGACGGCCAGGGCGACGAGCCCCCCTGCTTCATGCCGTGCTTCACCGGGACGAGCTGGTGGCGCGAGCAACGCTTCCACACGCTCTTCGACGTGGGAACCACCAAAACCAGTGAACGCTGGTTGGGGTTCGGCGCGGAACAGGCGTTCCACTTCGACGAGAGCCTTGGCGACCCGAGTCCGGCTGGAGATGTGCACCGCGGCCGCCTCGTCGCTGGCTTGTTCACATGCCAATTCCAGATCATCGAGAAGCCGACGCCGCACAATGGGCAGGTAGACGGAGGCCGCCAGAAATGCCACGAGTCGCCGCAGGGGATCGCGACGCTCAAGATGAGCGCGCTCGTGAGCCATCACCACCCGGAGCACTTCGGGGCGCAGGCCGTGCACGAGCGCCGTCGACAACAGAATCTTGTCCGTAATGGGAGACGTCGCCGCCAAAGGAATCGCCGACGGCACGAGCAAGGTATCTCGATGGTAGGGGGTCGCCTCGCGCAGAGTGCTGCGTAGAATCCGGCTGCTTTTGATGAACCGGGAGACAGCATGCAGCACAGGCACCAGAACCAACAAGCCGCCCAGACCAAGAATGGTCCAACCCAAGCCGCTGCCAGGGCCGCGGGGAGGATGGTTGAAGCACAAGTGGCTGTGCCCCCCGTGCGTTAAACAATGATCCCACCCGGGCCAAATCGCCCCCAACAAACTGGGTCCGAAACACAGCCCGGTGTAGAGAATGGCAGCAGTGAGCGGCGCTACACAAAGCGC
>CAYTRQ010000286.1:0-7738 GCA_964440025.1 uncultured Polyangiaceae bacterium
AGCTTTCCTGCCTCTGCTCGGCGACAGCCGGACTGCCTCCAGAAGAAGCGCGAACGCAGCCGCTCCAGAATGGCCAGACGAGTAACAAAAAGAAAAGTGCGGGGCGCCATTCCGACGCTTGGATCATGGACTGCCCTCGAGCCGAGTGTGCTCCTTGCCATCGAAGCGCAAGATTTTGGGGCTCTCTTCGATGACTGTCGAAACCAGCACCGGTCTCTTCCAGACTCGCTCCAATGCTTCGAGCACGCGTTCTGCATAGTCGATTCGCAAATCGACACCAGTATGCTCATGGACCAACAGAAGCTCTCCCCGGTTCTCGTGGTTCTTGTTGACAACGCGAATGACCGGATTCCCTGCATTCGTCAGCCCGGCGAGTAGCTTCTGTTTGACCTTAGCAAATTCACGCGTGGCAATTTCGAATCCCCCTCTGCGCTCCGACCATTCGAATGTGAAGAGCCCATGCTCCATCGCAAACTCCGGGGTCAGAAACTCATCGAGGAACGTCACGTCGGTGTAGTGGGAGCGAACTTCGAAAATCTTCTGTTTTCCAAGACCAAGACGCATATCCCAATGACGACGTTCTCCCAAATCGTCACATTGGTCCCAACTAGCGCCAAACTGGCCTCGATCCCAGCGTTCCTCGATGTGCCGGAACAGTTGGACCCCGAGCTTGTAGGGGTTAAGGCGTTTGTTGTTGGTCGCCATCACCCCCGCGTTGTTGTCTGCGTACTCGACGATGTCTTCCCAAGTAGCAACATGCTCGGTCATGAGCTTGGAATGATTGTAGCTCGCCCACCCCTCGTTCATAATCTTGGTCTGCATCTGTGGAAGGAAATAGTAGGCTTCATCCCGAATCACTGTTAAGATCGCCCGTTCCCATCTTTCGAGCGGGGCATGCTCGAGAAGGAAGAGCAGAACGTCTTGCTCTGGCTCTTCCGGCACGCGTCCCTTTTTTTCCTCCCGCTCCTGAAGCAACTGCTCCTTGCGAGACGCAACGTATTCCTCGGGATTGATGAACGCCTCCATGTATTCTTTGGCGCTGAGAAGCCCGACTTCCGGTTCCTGAGGCCCTTCGTCTTCCGTGTGCTGGGCAGGTCGCTTGCGCCGAATGAACGGCGAATGAGGATCAATGAGATTTTCCAGGCTGAGGCACGAATCCACGAAGGTTTCGATTTTCTCGACCCCATAGCGAGCGTAGAGGCGCCGCAGCAACGTACCGTGGTTGGCCATCTTGTCGATCCAACGACGATTGGGATCGTAGGCACCGCCCGGTGTCGGCTCCAAGGAAACGAGCCGTCCGAGGGAGTCGAGATCGGTGCTCCGAAAAGCGAAATTGTTCTTGAAAAAATCAACGTGGCCATAGACGTGACACATGACTAGCTTTTGGTCCGTCAGGCTGTTGCCCTCGAGCAGGTAGGCGATCGAAGGATTGGTATTGATCACCATCTCGTAGATTTTCGAAAGTCCATATTCATAGCTTTTGGACAGTCGCTCGTACTCCATCCCAAACCGCCAGTGCGGGTACCGAGTGGGAAAGCCCCCATAGGCGGCCACCTCGTTGAGGCGATCGTAGGAAAGGATTTCGAAGATCGTTGGGAAAAAGTCCAAACCTATGTCACGCGCAACCTTCTCGATCCGATCCTGTTCGCGACGGAGGTAACTCGGCAGCGTGGTAGCATCCATAAACGCGAATTGGTTCATCAGCGTCCCTTTCCTAGGAATGTCTTGATGCTGTCGGTGATGGCATCACGGTCGGCGATCTGACTCAGAACCAGTTTCGGGCTCTCAGGCAACGCCTGGGACAAGTCCTTGATGAACTGGCCCGAGCCATAAGGACTATGGACCTGCCCATAGGCAAACATATTCGACGCCGGCAAAAGCTCCTCGTTGAGAAGCTTCATACAAAACTCCGTGTCATCGGTAGACCAGTTGTCACCGTCCGAAAAATGAAAGCAGTAGATATTCCAGTCCGCTGAGGGAAAATGCCTGGAGAGCAATTCGGCACACAACTTGTAGGCACTGGAAATCATCGTGCCACCCGATTCCCGCGTTCGAAAGAACGTATCCTGGTCCACCTCACGGGCTGCCGCGTCGTGAATGATATATCTACTCTCAATTCCATCATATTGGCGACGCAACCAGGTATCAATCCAGAAGCTCTCGATGCGCACGATCTCCTTTTGCTCATCCCCCATGGATCCAGAAACATCCATCATATAGACGATGACCGCATTGGCCGCGGGCTGCTCGGTGATACGCCACGAGCGATAACGCTTATCCTCCGCTTGGGGCACCACGATCGGCCGCTCGGGATTGTAGGTGCCGCTGGCGATGCTGCGCTTCAATGCTTCCTTGTAAGTCCTCTTGAAGTGGCGCAGGGACTCGGGACCAACCCGTCGCACACCGGTGTAGCGATCTCGAACACTCTTGATGTGCTTCTTCCCCTTGTCCTCGATGTCCGGAAGCTCGAGTTCTTCACTGAGAATGTCGGCGAGCTCGTCCAAAGTCACATCGACCTCGAGAACGTGATCGCCTTCATCGCTCCCGGCTTCCCCGGCGCCGGAGCCATCCTGCGGAGAGCCGGAATCGAGTGGATCCCCGGGCCTCCCGTCGCCCTGACCCACGCCCCCTTGCTGCTTGTCTCCAAACACGAAACGGGGGACGTCGATCTCGGGAATCGGGATGGAGACCAGCTCCTTGCCCTTTTTTCCAATCATTTCCCCGTGAGAGATATACTGACGGAGGCCCTTGCGAATCTTGCCACGGACGATATCGCGAAAGCGCGAATGGTCCCGATCGATCTTGAGCGTCACGTTTCAAGCGTACCTTGCCGCCGACGCCGCGGCCAATTGCTCCCGATCGAGGCCTGGTCTAATCGATCCGGCATGAGCCGCTCAGAAGAATTGACGCGCCCTGGCCTCCTGCTCACCGCCGTGGGGCCAGATCGACCCGGACTGGTCAACCAATTGGCCTCCCTCGTCCGCCGCTCAGGGGGCAACATCGAGGATACCAGGATGGCCAAACTGGGTGGGGAATTCGCCGTTCTGGTCTTCGTCACGGGGCCTGCGGCCGTTCTGTCAGAAATCGCTGCCACAAGGGGCGAAATTGAAGCAAAACTGGGAGTCAGATGTTTCGTCAAAGAAACGGCCCGGACGGAAAAATCCGGCGACGGGCTCCACTACCATCTCCAGGTGAGCGGCTTCGATCGACCGGGGATCGTGGAAAGCGTGAGCCGCGTTTTCGTGCACCGGAGCGTCAATGTAGCCTCCCTCAATTCGAGGGTTGTCCACGCTCCGCTGACCGGCACACCTATGTTTTTGCTTGAAGCGGAACTCCAAGTCCCCACCGCGGTGAGCCTGAGTGAACTGAGGCGCGAGCTTCAAGAAACGTGCGATAGAGAAAATCTCGACTACTCCTTGGAACCCGGCCGAGCGTGAAGGATCCCAGCGAAAACCGACGATTCGTCTGCGCGACCCATGGCCACTGCTTCGACGGCCTGGCAAGCGCCGTCGTCCTCCGAAAAATCGTCGAACACACCGACCCTTGCTCGACCTTCGAGGTCTTGGCGTGCGGCTACGGCGTGCGCCAGGACAAGCCGACCAAGAAACGCCTCTCAGGCACCGGGAACGCCATCATCGATTTTCGCTATGAACCCTTGGACTCGCTGACGTTCTATTTCGATCACCATCGGACGGCCTTCGGGGATGACGCAGCCGAGGCCCATTTTCGCAACCGCAGTCGACAGGCCCCCCATCGCTTCGTCTTCGAGCCTACATGCTCCAGCTGCACCAAGCTCATCGCCCGCATCGGTCGCGACGCCTACAATATCGACTACTCGGAATTCCAAGATCTCATCCAATGGGCCGATCGGATTGACGCAGCCAGCTTCACGTCCGCACAGGAGGCGACCGACCGAACCAATCCCGTTCTTCGGTTGGCCACGGTGATCGAGCAATTCGGCGATAGCCCGTTCGTCCAGAAAGCCGCCGAGGTACTGAGCCGGGAGGGGCTCGCCTCGTTGGTGAAACAGCCCTTCGTGAACGATGCCTTCAAAACCATCGAGCCGAGACAGAAGGATTTTGTCGAACGGGTCGAAAAGGTCGGCCGACAGATCGGGCGGGTCGCCTATGCCGACTTGACCGATCGGCCGGTGAGCGCGGTCACCAAATTCATTCAATACAGCATCTGGCCCGACTCGGTCTACTCCGTCATGGTCGCCCTCATGGCTTCGGGAGTTCGGATCTCAGTAGGACACAATCCTTGGTCGAACGTCCCCCTCGACACGGACATCAGCCAGATTTGTGCACGCTATGGCGGAGGTGGCCATCCAATGGTCGGCGGAATCGGACTACCACGAACTGCGATTCAACGGGCTCGAGAGATTGCTTCAGAAATCACTGCGGAATTGCAGGAGAAGCCTTGAAGGACCTGAAACCCGATACAAGCCCATTTCAGCGCATGGTAGGTCAGCCTCCTCTCGTCTATGGGCATCGGGGAGCGTCGGCCCGCGCTCGAGACAACACCTGGGAGGCATTTCAGCTGGCGCTCAACGAGGGAGCCGACGGGATTGAATTGGACATTCGCACAACTTCCGACGCAAAGCTCGTAGTGTTCCATGATGCCTTCATCGAAATGGGCGAAGAAAAGGTTTTCATCTCCCGGTTGTCCTTCGCCCAATTATCCGCAGCACTTCCTCATGAATTGCTGACCTTAGACCAAGTTCTCGACTTTCGCGACCAACAAGCCCAAGCACGGCTCAATATCGAGCTCAAGGGCGATGTTCCCAACCGGAGCTGGCTAGCCGGCGCCGTCACTCGAACGCTTGCAGATCGGGGCACCGCTCGGATCCTGCTCTCGAGTTTTCATCCGGATTTGGTCTGGTGGTGTGCTCGGCTGCTCCCGCAGGTGCCGGTAGCACTGCTCGTCGACGGTGCCTCCTCTCTCAGGCTGGGAGCCAGGATCTTCTCCGGCCTCGGCGCCGTGGGCGTTCACCCCAGCGCCAACTTGATCACCAGATCTTGGGTACAACGCATTCGAGAGCGAGGCGGCCTCGTCAACGCATGGACCGTCAACGATCCCTCCGAGGCCCGTCGCCTCAGTCACGCCGGCGTAGATGGAATGATCACCGACACCCCTCAAGATATCCTCGAACGTATCTCATAGCCTCGAAGGATCCGTGCGGGCGCGCTTCCGCGAGCATCCAGTCGCGTTTCGAGAGACCGCCCGAGAGGATCCACCGAGGCTCGCCTCACCCGCTCGGGAGCGCCGGCGCCTTTTCTCTCATGGGCCCGAAGGGGCTCCGCGATGGGTTCCCGTGCAGAGCGACCGCTCGGAGGAAACGCCAGCGGGCGCCTCTTGCGAAAAGGTCTGGGCAGAAAGCGGTGGATTGTGCAGCACCTCCTCGTTCTTGAAGCTCACCTCGTAACCCGTTTCTGGGACATAAAAGACCAGCTCAGAAGGCACTTCCGCATCACAAGGAGGGCCGCTCAAGGGGCGCGGAGCCAACCCCATGGCGAGCTCCTCCGGGGTTGGCTTGACCGGAGCAGTGTGACCCACCTGATGACCAGAAAGCTCGACTTCATAGAGGAGTTGCCCGGCCTGGGACACTTCCACTCCCAGAAGGCGGAGCCGCTGTTTTTCCGGCGGAAGCTCCCAGTCCTCCCGAACCACCCCGATGTCTAAACGCTGCAGCGACTGGTGCTGCCCAGCGACGGTGATGCGATAGTGCCCGCGAGACAGGAACCCCCTCCGAAACTCGATCTTTGCATCCTGAGGGTCGTGGGCGAGAACCGGAGGACGACCTCGAAGCAGCTCAACAAGAGCAGATGGTGGAGCGGGAACCCGGGTGAAACGTTGAACGTTGCAAGTATTGGCGGGACCATAAATGAAGCTCCGCTCTTGAAGATTGAGAAGCGCGAAGTGTTCTCCGTTGCTGGTCAGCGTCGAGAGAGTGGCGCCAAATGAGCTAAAAACATCAAAACGAATCTGGTCGGGCGCATGGGCCAAGTACAAAACCTTTCCCCTGAGCCGCCGTCCTCCCCCTCGGAAGGAAAGGGCGGCCTCTCCTTGAACAGCTCGGCTGCAGCGTGTCTGTTCGCGAATTCGATCGATCGCAGAGCGCGCCTTTGTGAGTGGATAGCGGGGAGCGGCAGAGCAACCGGCGAGCACCAGCGCCGCAAGCAGCCCAACGGAAAAAGGCAAACTCCTCATCGGCTGGGAAAACTCTCAAAGAGCTCGGTATCGACCACCGGCACTTCTATCCGGTGAGTTTTAACGCCCACGCCATGTTCCAGACAAAGCTGGGCCAACTCCGTCTTCCCCGTGAGAAGCATGGGACTTCCTCCCAAAGAAGACGCCTCCTCCTTGGCTCCACTCAAGATCTGACCAGAAGTAATGAGCCAGCCCTGTGCCGCCGAGCCGTAGTGATGAAGGGCTCCTCGGAGCTCGGTCACCCGTTCTCTTCCTACGTCTTTCCCATCTCGCCGCACGCAGATGGCAACGGGGATGCCCCGCTTCGGATCCTCTCCAGGGAGAAAAGCTTGGCTGATCTGGGGGACGCGGGCCGCAACGTGGAGCTCGGCTCCATGAGTCCCCGGTCGTTTGACCGGGGTCATCTTGGTCACTCCCAGTCGGTCCAGGAGCACAAGAACCAACTCACCGAACGCGCGCTGAGGGAGGCGCCCCAGCTGATCACCGAGAGCCCGCAGCGTCGCCTCCTGCAGCTGTTCCGAGGCCTTCTCGAGGGCCTTGAGACGTTGGAGACCTCGCTTGTCCCAGCTCCACACGACAAGCCCCACCTTTCCTCCGGTAACGCGGAAGCACGGCGGTCTTCCCTGTCGCTCCCGAGCCAGCCCGTCCGCCTGAGCTACGGCGATCACTCCAGCGGCGCTCAGCGACTTTTCCGCCATTCCGGAGCGCTTGAGTGCATCAGCAAGGTTTTGGGCTGCGACGGGGCCGCGACCGGGATCGTAGCTGGCGAGAACTTTCTGCAGAGCCGCCGCGAGGTCAGCGCTCTCGGGAGCAACATCGAGCGGAGCGGGTTCTTCGAGCACCTCCGCGAGGACCTCATCGGTCGGCGCATCGGAAACGGTGTACGCTGGTAGGTCATCCTCGCTTTCAGAGGAATCGGCGTCCTTGCGCTTTCCACGTCGACGCCGCCGGCGACGCTTCCCGTCCTTTTGCTCGTCGGTGTCCGCGACGTCCTTCTCCGTTGGGGTAGCTGCGCCAAAAATGGGCTGATCATCATCCTCCTCGGGCTCGAAGAGCTCTGTCGCGCCAGCTGACAGCTCGGCACGGTGCAGCTCCTCCTCATCTGGTGGAGGCGCAATGCTCTCGGTGAGGGCAGGAGCCGAAACCTCCCCTTGATCGAGACCGGACGAGAAACCGCCGGAACTACCGGAATCGGAACCGGAATAAGCCTCCGTTTCAGACGTTCCCTCCGCTGCAGCCGCCTCTTTGATCAACTGAAGGGCTGGAGTTCGATTCGCGAGCCCCTCCTCAATGGTTTTTTCGTCCCATTCCGCCAGGGCGAAGACCCCCGGCTTGACGCGAACCAGAGGATTGTCCTTTTCATTCTTTTTCACCTGCGCCGAAAGGCGTGCTCCCATCGTCACCTCGGGATTCTTGCCTACGTGACTCAGGAGGTTCCTTTCTATGGCTACTTCCGTCATCTCCTTGAAGTGGAGAGGCTTTCCAACGAGACGCAGAACCAGCGTCGCTGCTTCCGTGAAGGTCATGT
>CAYTRQ010000287.1:0-7722 GCA_964440025.1 uncultured Polyangiaceae bacterium
CACTTCTGGGAGTGCTTCGAAACCGCTCGAAACGTGAGTTGCCGAGGCACTAGTATCGCGCATGTATGTGAAGTCCCCACCGACAGCTGATTGGGCGGCGCAGAATCACTAAACTGATTCTGGTGCCCCAAACCCAACTCACCGACAAGATTGCTCTCCCAACAGCGAATCGTGTCGTTGTTGAGAAGGGCACAAGCGCCATACTGGGACACGGCCAGGTCAATGACCTGCGTGCCACTTGGGCCGAGCACGACCGACCCGATCTGCTGCGGCGTCTGGGTCAGACTGAGATCGTCGTCATTCCCCTTGCCGAGAGCTCCGTACCGATTCTCGCCCCAACAATAGACCTGACCACCCGAATCTCGAGCACAAAAGAGCGCTCCATTCATTGCTGCACCAATCTGAACAACCGCGTTGTCGAGCGACACAGTTCCTATTGCTGTCGGTTTGTTGCTCGTCTGATTGGTTGCGTTGCCAAGCCCAAGTTGCCCCTGGTCGTTCGCTCCCCAGCAGGAAACCGCACCCGCGTTCAGCAAGGCGCAGGCACTTTCAGCACCAACGACCACGTCGGTGGCCGGAGCTGACAACTCCACAACAGGAATCTCGAAGGGGTGGTCGTTTCCGTAGTTGTTGGTATTGCCCTGACCCAACTCGTTAGGAGCCCGGTCAAAATAAGGTAAGCGCAACGATGGTTGGACGCTTGCTGAACGAGTTGGGCTATCGGCTTCAATCCGTACGCAAGACGCTTGAAGGAGCCCAACACCCCGACCGCGACGAGCAGTTCAAGCACATCAACAGGACGGCCAAGCGCTTCATGTCCCTCGGCTTGCCGGTGGTGTCGGTGGACACGAAGAAGAAGGGCCGCGAATTTCTGAAGCTCCGTGCGCCATAGGCGTGCAAGAGGCCGTATCGTACCGGAAAGAAGGTATCGGATGACGCGCTAGCCCAGGTGAGCATCAAACGCTCACGTTTCCACGGTGACTGGAACTACCAAATACGTCACATGACTTGAAATCGGTAATTTCGATCAGTCTCCTTAGCCCATACCACAGCGACCTCGTCTGCGCCCTGCGTACAGCCATAGCTTGCGATCTAGCAGAAGCTCAGGGGAGGCTTTACCCCAACGCATTGCGCACCAGTCGCACCGCCTGCTCCAAATCTCCCTCCACCAACGACGCCAGCAGCAGCAGCACCCGCCAGCCGGCACGCCGCAGCTTGGCGTCGCGACGTGCGTCGGCTCCGTCGAGTGTGCACGAGGGCACCTCTGCCAAATAAGTAGCCTCTTTCTCGCACGACCTCTTCCTTGATTCGCGGCTGCTTGGCGTGCGGCTTTCCTGCAAAAAGCCGGTCGGCCTTGCGCTGCAACTCGGTGTAGTCTTCGGGTGCCATGCCGCCTGCCCGTTCCTTGAAGCCCGGGCTCGCGTCATAGCCCAGGACGAAACGCACTCCTTCCGCATCCCAGCGGTCCAGGTGTTGGGTCATGGTGAAGTCGCTTCGAATCCCTAGAGAATGGCTTTTCCGTTTCCGAATTTGCCTTGGGCTCTTCTCCGTTTTGCACCGTCTCACCTCGAGGGCCAACTGGAGGGAACTCGAGACGACCTACGCGCGTGAGTGCTTGGGGCAGAGAGAGAAAGCGGAACGCGAAACCCCGGGCGGGAACCTTGCGCCCGGGCTGTGGGCGGTGTTCGGGAAGGACTCCGCTGCGGGAAGGAAGGCCTCCCGATGCTCAGCCTCCTAGGTCGAAACCATAGCGGTAGCCAAGGAGCAGCTGCACGCGGCTCCAGCGGTTTTCCGGCACGGTAAACTTGATGGGATAATCCGAGTCGGTCTCTGCGTTGGGCCGCGAGTTGAGCAGAAGCTGGTACTCGGCGGCCTCGGTAACGGCGAAGAGATAACGCCCTTCGAGCCCAATTTGCCCCGCTTTGCCAAGCGAGAATTCAAGCCCCAAGCCACCAAGCAACTTGAAGTCGAAGCCGTTGAGCCCCTCCTGGAACTCGAAGGTGTCGTCGTTCTGCACGGCGTAGCTGCTCGAGGTATTAAACTCCGCCTGAGCTCCCAGGCTGAGAAATGGAGCCAGGAACATACCCTTGCTGCCCACGGAGATTGGGTAGCGACCTTTGAGCACCAGGGGCAAGATAACCGAATCCTGGCTGACCGTGCCGCGGCCGCCTCGTTTGGTGATGAGATCTTCGGGATCGACGTACAGGTTCAGATCGTCGTCGACCACGTTGGAGCCGCTGGCCGTGACTTGCTCGTTGTTATAGCTAGCGGTGTTGTATCCTGGCTCGAGTCCCACCTTGAAATAGGGAATGACGACGTACTCGACCAACCCCGAGGCGCCGCCGCCCAGGCGTCCCTTCGACGAGTCGAGGCTCTGGATCGTCAGGTTGCCAATTAGCTGAGCGCCCACGAACAAGTGCTTGGCGTCGAAGTCGTCGTCAGTGGCGTTCCCTCCAGCATCATCGGTCGAAACCGCGACCGAGGTGCTGTTTTCGGCGGCCTCCTGAGCAACCGCCGTGGAGGCGAAGCACACACTCGTCATTACGAAGGGCAAGCAATAGCGTTTCATCAACAGGGCTCCTCTAGATTAAAGCTGCTCAAGCAAGCGATACACGTACACGTTGTTCATTGCCTCGTCGGCCTGGTCGTAAAGTGCATATTGGTGGAAGGCGAAGTACAGGATGTCCACGTTCCTCGTACTGTTGTGCATCGTGGCCGCAGTCGGTGAAGCGATGAGGCTGGAGTTGCCCAGACCCCCACAACCATTCTGCGGTTCTCGCGATAGATTGGTGGTCAGGTTGGCGGCGGACCAAATTTCGGCACCTCCCGAGTTCTCGGTGCCTAGGTAGACCGCACCCGAATTGGGCATCTGACGCACCCAGCGAAGGGCGGTATTGCCAGAGGCGGCTGAACTCAGGCCAGTGCCGTCGGCAAAGTCGACCCACTTGGACCAGTTGCCTCCGTTGCTGCAGTCATTGTTTTCGTAGTCGGCGCAGCGCCAGGCCTGGCCGCCCCCGCTCGCCGCGAAGCTGGCCACGATGTCGTTATTGAGCACGGCGATGTCGGTGACGACCTCGGCGGACAGATCGGCGATGGTGAGAACGGTCGGGGCAGTCGTGGTGCCGAGATCGCCTGTGGCCAAAAAGGCCAGGCCGGCGGAGGTTCCGCCCTCTTCGCCGAAGCCGACGAACATGCCCGACGTCGAGGTGGCGTCGACGTAGGCAAGCGTTCCCACGTTGTCCACACCGGCTACGTCGTCGCTCGCGTCCCAGATGGCTCCTTCCCCATTGTTAAGAGAACACATTCCGCAGTTGGTGAAGTCGGTGGCTGTGCCGTCACCGTCTGCCACAAACAGCACGCCGCCTTCAGCGGTAGTCCCACCGCTGTTGCCGCGGGTGGCAATGTACATCACACCGTTGACACCCAGCTCGGCGCCAATGCTGTCGGTGACCCACCTGTGGCCATCGGACCCGAAACCCTCACGGTCGGCGGCGTTGATGCCGCCGAGCATACCTTCACCACTAGCAATCGAGATGTCGGTTCCGAACATACCGAGCTCCCAGCGGTAGAGGCTGAAGCCGCGGTTGGCGTTGTCCTTGAAGGCCAGATAGACATAGTCGTCGGTGAAGTTCTGGAAGCCAATCGTGGTCGAATTGCGCACGGCCATATTGCCCACGACCAGGCCCGCTTCTTCAATACCGAGGAAGTCCAGGCTGGAGCGGTACAGGTTGGCAGTGCCATCGGATTGCTTCGACGCCGCAATGTAGAGGCGGTTATCGAGCGGGTTGACCTTCATCTGAGAGACGTGAAGCGCCGACTCGTCGGCGGTGCCGAAGCGGCCGTCCCAACCGTCGTAAACGTCACCGACGCCCACCAACTCGAAGTCGCCACCGCAGGGGTCGTCGGTCGTGCGAAAACCCTGGATGACTACGTTAGTCGTCTGGCATCCGGCAACGGAGACACGGAAGTAGTAGGTCGTGTTGGGCGAAAGTCCGGTAACATCCTGCTCGACCAAGCCGGTGGTCGTGCTGGGTTCGAAGGTTTCGACGATGTCATTGAACTGGAAGTCCGTAGCGACATCTATCTGCGTCGGAGCTTCACCATCGATGACGTATTCGATCTTCGCCGTCGTGATTTTGGCGAAGCCGGTGGCGTCCGTGATGTCTGCAGCCTTGCAGTAAAGGGCGCCGCTCGGCATGTCGATGGCCTCCGTCAGAGTCGTGCCGCGATCGAGATCTTGTGGATCGGAGCCCGTGGTGCCCGAGACGCTCAGCGAATTCACCGGAATGGTGAGTCCCTCCGGGCCCTGGGTGTTGGCGTCGCCATCGGCCGTCGAGGGGATCATCGCAGCACCGGGCAGCGTCAGGTCCGAGGTAAAGGTGAGGAAGTTGCCAGAGGATTCGCTCGGCAATGCGACTCCGCCAAACAAAATGCTCCCGGCGGGAATCGTCGTTTCGCTCTCGACCGGGCTCGCCTGGACAATCTCACCATCTGGCAACTGATAGCCGCCGAGAAACTCCGCGCCCACCGGCACGACGATATCGTCCTGAGTCGGCTGGTCGTAGCCCGTTAGTAGGGTGCGCGGGGGCAAGTTGGAAGGATTGAACGTTGCCGTGGAAAGCGTAGCTGTGGGCGGAATGCTCATGCCTAGCTCTTCTTGTTCGGGCAGACTCAGGCCGCGCCCAACCTGGGTCCCCCCGGGCAAGAATAGATCGGCGCCGAGCTGGCCGATTCCTTCGGGAATCAGCGCGTCGCCGAGCAGAGCTGTGCCAGCGGGCACCGTGACGTTATCGCCGAGGGTGGAGCCGGCAGTGTAGTTGAGCTCGGGAGGATCTTCCTGTGGCGGCTCGACGTAGCCGAGGCCCAATTCGGTAGAAGCTGGTAGGGTACTTTCGACGAGGAAGCTGGCTCCACGGGGGATGAGCAGCGCCGCATCGAGGCGCGTCCCCGCCGGCAGGCCAATTCCCGGAGCGGGAATCACGCCGTCTTCGGGCAGGCGGTAGGAGCCTACGAAAGAGTTATTGTCGCTATCGATGGTGATGCCAGCACCATCGGGGAGTTCGAGGCCACCGAGGAGCAAGGTGCCCGTAGCGAAGGTTGTTTCTTCGCTCACCTCGTAGTCAGGGAAGGCATCGGGCAGTTCGTTAGAAAAGATTTCTTCGTCCGGACTCTTGTAACCGTTGGGGAAGTTCGTACCGGCGGGCACCGTCAGATCGGTTTCGAGGAACGGGAGCGCGCCGGTCATCAGAGAGCTTGGTGGGACTGCGTTTTGGTCGGCCACCAGTGGTTCGTTGGGTGGGACCACGATCGCCGCGGTGGCAAGGCTGAAATCAGTACCGCCCATGCCGCCCGCGCCGCCCATGGCAGCGCCGGACAGGTCGAGAGTTCTGGCTCCCGGCAGGATGCTGCCGGGCTGCAGACTGACGTCGGAGGGGATGATCACGTCGCCAATGAAGATCGAACCGGCAGGCAACTCGAGCGAACCATCGAGGGTGGTGGGAGCCTCGTAGGAGAAGTTGTCCGAACCAAAAGAGTCGCTCCCATCGTGGATCCATGCGCCCCCGGTCAGTACTACGCCCGCCTCCAACTGGAGCGGGTGAGCAAGCGCTTGCCCCGCGGGAATCAAAACCCCTTGGTCAGAAATGAGTGGTTGCTCTTCGATGGGCTTGCCGTCGTGGCAAGACGTGCCGCCCAGGGCAATCACGAGGGAGCAGCCGAAGAGTATTGGGAACAATCCTAGTTTTGCCGAAAAGAATTTCATGGGTACCTCGAGGCGGACAAAGCGGAGAATGTGAGGGGGGTCGAAGAGGGCGCGCAGGTGCTCGAGCGCTGACCGCCAAGGCGCGTTGAATTTCTCTCATGACTCCCCCCAAAGCTTTACAAGTAACCAAAGATTTGGGTAATCAGTGCTGACCCGTATCATGCTAGTCAGTGAGTGGGTCTAGAGCAGGCACTTTTTCTCATGAACCCAGGCCCTTGCTCTTGTTGCTCTCACATTTGATTACCAACGCGCCAGGCGTCCTCCTGGTGTGCCTCCCTCCGACCAGAACCGATCGGGCATCTTGTCCAAAAACTCGCGCAGGCTGGCTTCTTGGGGCTCCGTCTCCCCATCGATCTGGACCAATATGTCGAAAAGGTCACCGGAGAGGGCGACGGCGAAGCGGTTGCTCTGTGGGGCAAGGTGACCAAACACTTCAAGAACAACACCCGAAAGGACTTGTTCTACGAGCTGCTCAACGAACCCGAACTATCAGCAAAGCGAGGACCCAGCGCCGGCGAATGGACCGCTCTGAGCCGCCGCATGATCACCGCGATTCGAGCTCACGACCCCACGCGCCCCATGACGTGCCCTACCCCTACGACCCCAAGCGCTGGTCACAATACCAAGAAGAGCTTGGGTTTACCGAGGGTACGCTCGAGTCCGAGTATCGCGAGGCCTTTGGGCTCGGACGCTAGGCAAGACGGCAGCCAAACTAGCCTTCGTCGATCCAGGCGAGAGCACCTGCATGGCACCTGGCTCTGCTCGCGATCCGGTTGGGAAAAGACGTCCGTTTCGACGTGAGGAGAGGCGCCTGTCCTCGGCCCCTGCTAAGAGCGAAATCTGAAAGCACGGAGGCTTTTTCGACAATTCCTGCGCAACTCGAGCCACTTCATGCGACTTCAATTCACTCTGGAAACATGAATGGGATGCGAATGGACGATTGAGGAGGCGGACCTCATGATGACGACAGGAACGAGAACAACCATTCATGACAGCAATTGCCAAACTTTCCGAGCACCAATCACTGAGTCGAGTGGCGGAACACGACGCCTGCCGAGAGGCCGGAAATACTCTCGCCCGGGCCTTCCATGACGACCCAGTGATTCGGTATGCCATTCCAAGCCAAGCCGTTCGCAAGAAGGTGCTACCGCTCTTCTACGAGAAGCTATCCCGAGTCGCGGCCATGCTAGGTGGCGCAGAAATTTTGCCGGGCTTTGCGGCGACCTTGTGGCTCCAATCACGCATGGAGGCGCCATTTTTGCTGGCACTCAGAATGGGATTCTTACGACTTCTTCTTCAAATGGGTCCGAGAGCCCTGATCCGTCTGATGCGTCACGAAAGCCACTGCGCAATGCGGGCCTGGCGAGTGGGGCCCCAGCGATACGGGTATCTCTGGATCATCGGGGTGGCTCCGGTCTCACAGAATCAGGGGAGCGGTCGTGCCCTACTGCAGCGCACGATGGAAGTCCTTCGTGGAAGAGGACACTCTATCTGTCTGCTCAAGACAGAAACGGAATCCAACGTCGCTTTCTACCAGAAGTCCGGATTTTCCTGTCTGGAAACCGGTATCGTACCTTCGAGTGGCATTCGATACTGGTTGATGCATAAAGCTCTCAATTAACCACCATACACCTTTCGAACAGGTCGGCGAGCTATCCCCCGTGCACCTAGCCATTTTGCTACCACGTAGCGCACTCCAGGTGACACCAAGCGGCCACCACAAGAGGCGGGTGGGTCCGTGGCGCAGCTGTCACAGCCCTGTCCCAGGCTCCGTGCACGAGCTGGTCTGCCCCGAAGAGCGACAAGCCTGGCTGAACGCACTCGAGGACGAGATCGCGGTCGAACGAGAGGCACAACCGCGACTTGCTCGAAGGGTCGAGCTCGACTTCATCTTCTCGCTCAGAGCAGAGCGACCAGTTCCTCTAGTGCTGCGACCACATAAAAGTGGTCGGTAGGGAGAC
>CAYTRQ010000288.1:0-7720 GCA_964440025.1 uncultured Polyangiaceae bacterium
GCGGGCGACGGCGTGCCCCCTTTTCGCCGCGAAAGACTCCCTTCGCAACCGAAAAGGATGCGAACTCCACAGCCCCGGATCTTCCACATGCTTCGTCATTCATTCCGAGCTTTTGGCATTCTCTCTGTTTGTTCCGCTTGGGCGGCTGCGACAGCCTGCTCCGCTCCTCCCACCAACAACAATAATAACAACAACAACGGCGGAAACGTCGGCGTTGGGGGGAATACCAATTTCGGCGGGGGCAACAATGGCGGGGGCAACAACGGCGGCGGCCTCATGGTCGGCGTTGTCGGCGACGGTGGCGGTCTCAACGTCAACAGCGGCGCCTTTCCAGCAGAACCGATCTATGTCGATGGCACCGACGCCAACGCCGCCACCGTGTTTCAAGACAACCCGGACGACTTCTCTCCTGGCGTGTGTGTGTTCGAGCCCCACCTGTCCGACAATAATGGGCCAGGAGCGTTGTTCCCCCAGAACTGGCTGCGACCTCGTTTTCGCTGGACCGGCACGGGCTCCGAAACGGTGTGGGAGATCCGCCTCCAGTCGGGCAGTCAATCCAACGACCTCCGCGTCTACACCACCGACACCCAGTGGATCATGCCCCAAGACCTATGGGAGACCATCTCCGAAGGCGTACAGGATGTCGATATCACCGTCACCGTCCGCGGCAGCGGGCCGAGTGGAATCGTCGGGTTGCGGGGGAACTTCCGCATCACCCCGGCGCTGGCCGGTGGCTCGATGGTCTTTTGGGGCACGGAAAGCTCCGAGGTCGAACCCGGCACCAGCCGTCTCTACGGGTTTACGATGGGTGACGAGGCGGTCGTGAACACGATGGCCGCCGAAGACGTGACGAACATCTCCGACGTCCTGAATGGAAACGGCGCCGATCGGCGTGGTGAACACGTCAACAGCTACAAGGAGGGATTCGAGCCCGGCGAGCCCCGCTGCATCGGATGCCATTCGGCAACTCCCGACGGAACGGCCATGGCGTTCACCGACGACTACCCCTGGAACATGGGGCTCGCCTCGGTCGAGGACGGCTCCACCGGCACCTCCCCCGCCTATCTCACGGACAGTGCCCGCCAGCTCATGAAGATCCCCTTCTTGGGCACCGCGGCCATGCTGCCCTCCCCTTGGAACAACGGGGATCGCACAATGATCACCACGATGGGACGGCGCGAAGGCGACTACATCTACATCAACTACGATGACAAGCCCGAACCCACCGTGCACGATCTGATCTGGATCGATCTCGAAGCCACGACCACGATCCCCACGAACATCCCGCCGCCAGAAGGCTCCCTCACCGTTCCGTGGAGCGCGGAATACTCCGGTTCCGAACGCCAGCAAGCGGCGCTCGAGCGGGAAGAAGCTATCCTGGCAGCTCAAGGAAGCGACTGGGGGATCCTCACCTCGGAGACGGGCAGCATCGCCAACCCGGCCCCCTCGAAGACGGGGCTGCGCCTGGCCTATTCCGTCAGCGACTCCTCCTCCGACGGTCACCCCGACTGGCACAGCAACAGCTCAGACATCAAAACCATCACCCTCCAGTCGCCCCGCGCCGCGAGCAGCACCGGAACGGCCCTCCAAGGGGCGTCGGATCCCAACCTCCTCGAGTACTACCCCGCCTTTTCACCGGATGACCAGTTCATCGCCTTCAACCGCGCCCCGGCGCCGAGCAACCCCAATCGCTGCAAACAGAACCCGAACGAAGGGTGCGACAACGCCACGCTGAACCTGGGGGAAAATCCCGACGGCCCCTACTACAACCGCAAGGGTGAGGTCTATGTGGTTCCCAGTTCCGGAGGCAACCCCCATCGGCTGCGGGGCAATGATCCCGTCGCCTGTTCCGGCGAGACGAGCCCAGGAGTCATCAACAGCTGGCCCAAGTGGTCCTCGGCCGTGCGGGAACACAACGGGAAAAAATACTACTTCGTCATCTTCTCCTCCGCGCGAGCCTATCCCAATCAGTTCAAACTGCCTCCAACCGAGTACACGCCCCCCATCGATACCCGTTCCTCGCAGCTCTACATGAGCGTCGTGGAGCACGATCCCAACGCCCAAACCCTCAAATCCTACGCCGGGATCTATCTCTGGAATCAGAACTATCTATCCACGGGCAATGGAGAGTATACTGAGCTGAAAACCTCGAACATGACCCCAGCCTGGGAGGACTTCTCGATTCCGGAAGTGCCGCCGGTTGTCGTCGTCAAGTAAGAACCGAGCTTCTCGGTGCCCAGGGGCCGGTGGACCTCCTGTCCCCCGGCCCCTTCATGATTTTCTCATGGACCGACACGCCGCCCTCCTCCTTTCTCTGACTCTGTGGGCACCGGCGTGCGCAGCGCCCCCCGACAGTCCTCACGTGCCGCCGCTCCGAGTCGATCAGCGAGGGCTCGCCGAACGGCTGAATATGGCGGCTCGCACCCAAGAGGACGCAGAAGCAAAAGAAGGGGCGACAGACCGAGAAACGAACCATTCCGCAAAGACAGAAAGTCAAGGTAGGGTCGACGAGACGCCTGCCGAAGACGACGACACCGGAGACAAAACGGCCGACGACGGCGCCGAAGGCAGGGGCGACACCGCGGAAACCGAGGATGAATGCCCGGTCGACGAGACCGCCAAAGGCGCCCCCACCGGAGACGAAACGGAAGACAACGCCAAAGACGACGTCACGGAGCCAGCGGCAAAGGATTCCCGTCAGCCGCCACCGGGAGAACGGCGCCCACCCGAAGAGCGAGAAAATCGCCCGACTTCCCCAGAATCGTCCCAAGGAGTAGGCGATGATGAATGAGTCCTGAAGAGACGATCCAGCTCCTCGAGCTCTCCCCCCACCCCGAGGGAGGTTACTACCGTCGCACGTACGAAAATGCTCGAGAGCACGACGGACGCCCCCTGGCCACTTCGATCTACTATTTGCTCAAGCACGATGAGCGGTCTCATTGGCATCGAATCGATGCCGACGAGCTCTGGCACTACTACGCCGGGGCTCCCTTGGAGCTCTCGATTCATGCGGCGGGCCAATCGATAGAAAAGCGCATCCTCGGTCCCGATTTAGCTGCCGGCCAGCGACCACAGATCCTCGTCGAGTCGCGGATCTGGCAGGCGGCGCGGACCTTGGGAGACTGGACATTGGTCGGCGCGACCGTCAGCCCAGGTTTCGTCTTCGCTGGATTCGAGCTCGCACCTCCCGATTGGTCTCCCCCGATGAACGGAAGCGATTGAGTCTCCCCATGCAGCACTTCGTCGCCGGCGCAATGCCGGCGACGAAGCTTCATCGCCACGCGTCCTCGTGAAAGCCAGAGCCTCGAAGGGATTACTCGTTCTGATCGACGATGGTGATCGAGGGGCTGGTGATGAGCTGATCGTCCACCATGCCTCCTTGCACGACGAACCAAGAGGTTCTGCCGTCACCATCGAGATCCCCTCGCGCCCAGGCGGTGAATCGTGAGCCTTCTGACATTCCCTCAGGCAGCTGCCCAGCAGGAACGTCGTCCATCGTGGGTGAACCAACGTCATAACCATACTGATAGCGCTGCGCACCACCCATGGTCACTTCGAGGCATTTCCACCCCTGAGAGGCACTGCCCGTGCTCCATTCGCCCGGGCCTGCTTGGTAGACGCGACCAGAAACCTGCGCGAAGCTGCTCGGCACCGGATTCGCCGAACCACAGAGCTTCGTGCCGGGGTCGACTTCTCCGTCGGACGAGGTTCCCGAGCCTCCGTCGAAGCCCGAGTCGCCGCCGTCTTCGTCGCCGCCATTGGCACCGTTGTTGCCGCCGTCGGAGCTGCTGTCACCGCCGCCGGAGCTGCTGCCGCCGCCGTTGTCTCCGCCACCGGAATCGCCAGCACCACTGTCACCTCCGGAGGTGCCTCCGTCGTCGGCGTCACCACCCCCGTCATCGCCGTCACCGCCACACTGCGGCCCTCCTTTGCCCGGATTGTCCGGATCACAACCGCTGGGATTATTCCCGTGGCCGTTGTTGCCGTCTCCGTCGATGCCGCCGTCCTTGTTCGTTCCCTTCCCCTGGTTGTTGCCGTGACCTGCGTCACCGCCGGAGTCGTCGCGGCTCCCACCACACTGTGGTCCTCCCTTGCCCGGATTGTCCGGATCACAACCGCTGGGATTATTCCCGTGACCGTTGTTGCCGTCTCCGTCGATGCCGCCGTCCTTATTCGTTCCCTTCCCCTGGTTCTTGCCTGGCTTTCCGAGAACCCCTGGCAATCCGAGCGGACCGCCGAACCCTCCCACGCGGCCCCCGATTTCCAGCATATCTCCAGAACCCGTCGAGGACTCTGCCTTGGCGGCAACCCCGCGCTGCACCGAGCCCAGCATGTTCAGAGCTTCGATCGAGTGCGCTTCATTCACGCGCTCTCGAACGGAATACGTAGCGAGTGTACTGAGAACGCCCACAATCGTGACGGTGGTAGACAATTCGACCAGCGAATAGCCTCGCCGAGAACGACGTCGCGCGAGGCGGTTGACTTTAAATTGAGGTAGTTGGTGTTTTGAGGAGGGAGAGGACATCATAGTCAATCAATCTAAATGACTACGGACCTCCTTTCAATGGAAATAGGCACTCGCAGCGTAATCAAGTATCACGATCCCCTCCGTTTCAGCACAGGCTTTCGGGGGACAACGCTCAAGCCCGAGCACATCGAGGAAATGCACAGACAACTGAAGCAGGCATCCCGGCGAGCTTCTCCAAGTCCAAGGAAACATTGAGCTTCTGTTTTCGACCGACAAAGACACAGGACCTGCCTAGACGGCCTACAACTGAACTTCACATCAGTCTACTACCTCAACCACATTGTCAGAAGCGAGGGCAGTTGGTCTCTTTCGCATCCCGAGAAATGGCACCTCGTCGCCCGCCCCTGATCGATGAGCGAGAGTGACTCTCGCTCCGGCTTTTCCGGCCCCTGCACACAGAAAAAAGCCTTCAAATGGCTCAATCTCCGCCCGTAGAATGTGTATTGCTTGTCGCATCCTGACGGATGCGGGTCGAGCGGGACGACGGCAGTCGGCCCACTTTTTGCCGTCGAACACTGTGTTGCTTGTTGGTTCGCATCCATATGTGGATGCGAGCTGGCCTCCCGCTTCGAACCGCCCTAGATTGTACACAGTTCACGGCGAAGAAAGGGTTCTTCGCGGTCGGCTTCTCCGAAGCGAGGGAGTCGACTCGGTGATTGAGCCTGCTTTTGCCGATGAGCACTTGATGGTTGGTGAGTTCGGCGCCTCGTCGACGGTCCGGAGCAGAAGGGGGAAATTCCGGTGTTTCAATTTCAGTTCGACTCTCAATGGGCAGGCGACATCCCTTCTCGCGAAGCAGAGAGAACCCAAAATCTCTTCGGTAAGATTTCGCTTCTCTCCTCTGTGTTCGCGATCGGTTTGAGCCTTCTTCTTCTCGTCGGCTGGGCCATTCGTCCCGCAGTTCTCGGCTTTTTGCCCGGCCTGACCGAACGGACGATAGCCACAGCAATCCCGCTAGGTTTTGCAGGTACTGGCTTTCTCTTGAAACGTCGAACACCTCGCCTTGCCAAGACGATCGGGTGGCTCATCTCCATGAGCCTATCACTGATATTATTGTCTCACTCGTTGGCGCCCCTGGTCGACGAGCCCCTGCTGCTCGGCTCCCTCTTTTCGCCAGTCACGTCCGTTGGACTCTTGCTCGTCGGATTGTCGCTGGCGCTCTGGGACAGACTCATCGGCCACCAGCACGATTGGTCGGAGTGGCTAGCTCCGGGCGTCGGACTGATCGCTTTCGTCTATCTCCTCGCTCACGCCTACGATACCGCGACGCCGTCGGCTGGACTCTCCGAGTTGGCAATGGCCAGCCATACGGGCCTCGGACTGCTGGCTTGCGCCCTGGCGAGTGATTGCGCCCCACCACACCAAGGATTGAGTGGGGTACTCACTCGCTCGACCTCGACCGGCGTGGTCACCCGCCGCATGATTCCTGCGGCGTTTCTCGTGCCCAGTGCCATGGGAGGATTGGCAACATGGAGCGTCCCCTCCGATCGGCTCCACGCTCCGTTCGCCCTCGCCCTGATGGCCGTGGGGAGTACGCTGGTCCTCTTGGCTTTCATCTGGTGGACCGCAAAAACCTTGGAGAAAGTGACCGCCGAGGAGCGGGCGTTCCACAACGCCCAGAATCAGGCGGTCGAGCGACTCAGGCACGGGCAAAAAATGGAAGCCGTGTCACGCCTCGCCGGCGGGATCGCTCACGACTTCAACAACTTGCTTACGGTGATTTCCACCTATACGGACATCATCGAGGCCGATGCTCCGCCAAACAGCTCTCTTGCTAGCGACATTGCCGAGGTCAGCAAAGCCACGAAACGAGCTCGCTCCCTCACCAGCGCGCTTCTGTCCTTTAGTCGCCGCCCTCCCCAACAAGGCTCGACGCTCGATCTCAACGAAGTGCTCATGGAATGGGAGAAAGTGCTCGGTCGCGTCCTTGGCAAGGCCGTTGACATTAAATACTCCCTTGCTGCGGACGTGGGCACCATCTCCGCAGACCGCCGGAGCATCGAACAAGTGCTCATGAACCTCGCTCTCAACGCGAGCGACGCAATGCCGGATGGTGGACACATCACGATTGCAACGTCAAAGCTCGAAGTTTCAGGCGAGCACCATCCGCTGGGATTGGTCCCCGGGCACTACGTGTCCTTGTCCATTGCCGACGAGGGATCGGGCATGAACGACGAAACGAGAGCCCGCATTTTCGAGCCGTTCTTCACCACCAAGCCCCGCGAAAAGGGCATCGGATTGGGTCTCCCCACCGTTGCCGCTCTGGTCGAGCAGCACGACGGAACGATCTCCGTAGAAACTCAACCTGGTGCTGGCACGGTCGTCACCGTCTGCTTTCCCCTCACCGAAGCGCACGACCGACGCGCCTCGGGAACCAGGCGAGTCGCCGATTCGAAAAGCCGTACCCCAGTCGCCCAAGAAAGCACAGTACGCCCAGCCAACGGGTAACATCCACGCAGCAACCCTGGCTTGCTATTCCGAGCAAACCGGTGCTAGCAGAGCTGCGTCTCTGTCGTCAGTCCTCGGGGCTGACCTCGAGGGAATCCGGTGAAAATCCGGAGCTGCCCCGCAGCGGTAATGGGAACGAACTCCACCCCGAAGCACTGGCTCACAGCGCACCCCGAGCAATTCGCTCCGGGTGTCGGCAAGCAGCCGGGAAGCGGTGGACAGTAGGCAGGCTTTCTTCGGCCCTTGATCGGGGAAAGCCACACGCCCTGAGCCCGAAGACCTGACAGCGATGGCGCGACGAGTCGCGTCGACTCGGCCTCCCGTGGGAAGAGGCGAGTCAAGTGAGGTGTCCTTTTTCCACTGGCGAATCTGCTTTGCCAGTTGCATCCCGGGAGCCCTTCGATCGGCGTCCGGTCCTCGATATGTATCGCTCGATTTCTCCTCCCTCATTCCGCCAACGGATCCCCGTCGGGGAAGGCTCTCCCTCGAGGCCCAGCCGCACTCATTGGTCCAGTCAGCTGAGCCCTGTGATCGCTGCTCTATTCCTCTGCAACATTGCAAAGGGAACAGAAACAGAAGAGGAGCCCAGAACCGGCAAACAGGAAGGGAAAACGCCGAGGAGCCACGAAGAGCAGCTCAGCGGACTGCACCCCAAAAAGCCCGAGGGCGGGCCCAACAAACCAGCGAGAAACCCCAAGAAACCACAGAACGGCGACTCCAACGAGCCAAGCGATTCCAAGAACC
>CAYTRQ010000289.1:0-1509 GCA_964440025.1 uncultured Polyangiaceae bacterium
CCACAGCTGGGACAGCGCGTGACAGCGATCTGATAGTGGGGCCGGCCGGCGTCGAGGTGCTCCTCAGCGTGGGGAGCGCCCTCATCTGGGGGCCGGTCGGCGGTCGCTTGTGGATCGTAGGTCGCTCGTGCGTTGTCTTCTTGATGCGGCTTCTCTTTGTTGGGCTTTTCTTGGCTGGACTGGTCGGCGCGGCCCCCACGTGGGGGATTTTGTGGAGGTGCCCCGAAACTCGCTTGCGGCCTCGGCGGTCCAGCTAGCCGCGGCCACTTCGCTGGCGCGCCGCCCTCGATGGCGGCTGACCGCTCTGTGCCGTCTGAAGGCCTCGGTCGGCATGGGGACCGACGACAAACTGCTCAGCAGCGCGCAAGAACACGCCCGGCCACGAACTTGAGATAACGCCCCTCCTCATGACCGATGGAGATCGGATGATCTTCTGGATGCGCGGCCTCGCGAACCACCTGGAAGCGAACTCGGCTCTTGCGGGCCGCATCATTGATCGCTCGCCGAAAGGCCTCGGGGCTCACCTGGGAGGTGCAACTTGCGGCACAGAAGAGGCCGCCCGGTCGGGTGACGGAAAATCCAGCGGCGAGGAGCCGTCGGTATGCCTTCTCCGCGGCGCGGAGCTGCTGGCGATTGCGCGCAAAACTTGGGGGATCACACACGACCAGGTCGAACCGACGTCCCGTTTGGGCGCTTTCCTCGAGAAACCGGAACACGTCCCCGACGACGGTTTCATGCGGAAAATCGCCGAGACCATTGAGCTCGAAATGCCGGAGGCAGTCCTCCATCGCGGGCCCGGCGATGTCGACGCTCGTGACCGAAGCGGCGCCACCGAGCGCAGCGGCGACCGAGAATCCCCCCACATAGGCAAAAAGATTGAGCACGTGCAGGCCGGCGGCCTTCTTTCGCACATAGCTTCGGTTTTCTCGATGATCGAAGAAGAGCCCTGTCTTCTGCCCAACGCGGAGTCGCGCTCCGAACCGCATTCCCAACTCCTCCACGAACACCTCTTCAGGAGGGCTCTCGCCCCAGAGTGGGAAAAGTTGGCTCCCTCGTTCGTCCTTCCTTCGCCGCACCACTCCACGCAGCTCCGCTGTTTCCGCCACAGCCTCCGCAACCAGGGGCAAAAGCGAGCCCAGGGAAGAAGAATAGGCAACGACAACGGCAAACTGACCATAAACATCCACGACGATGCCTGGCAGTTGATCCGCCTCGCCGAAGATGAGCCGATATCCGGTCACGCCTCGAGCCCGGAGCGACGCACGAAGGTTCCAAGCTTCCCGCACCCTTTGTCGAACCCAGGTAGCGTCCGGTGGCTTGCGAGTCGAGAAAATGCGCACGGCGATCGGCGAGTCGGCGTCCCACAAACCGAAGGCGGAAAAGCTCCCGGCCTGCACACGCACCCAGCTCCCGGTTGGCGCTCGAACGCCCTTGACGTGATCGCGGTAGATCCAAGGATGCCCAGAAGCCAAGCTCGTCGCCAGGGAGGCGGGAAGTTTGATTGACTTG
>CAYTRQ010000289.1:1609-7705 GCA_964440025.1 uncultured Polyangiaceae bacterium
GGCGGGCACCCGCCCGACGCCGGTCACTCAGTTGTAGTAGGTGAAATTGACCGTATCCTGCCCGCCACCCTCGAGCTGGAGAAACACGTCGCATCCGAAATTGGACGCAGGATCGGGACCATCCACCAGGTAGATCTCATCCCAATCGCCGGCAAAACTGTCCGAACCGCCCCCGGCGCAGGAACTGTAGCTGAAGGGAACCGGATAAGAGCTCGTGGCCGAGTTCGCCTGAACCATGGGATTCACCGTCGACCAGGCGGGATCCACGGAAAGCTGCACACAGGCGTCCGCCGCGATCGTCGTTGACTGCTGAGTGCCGAGCACCGCATCCGCGGTGGAGGCATCACAGCTGCCGCCGCCGCTTCCTCCTCCCGATCCCCCACCCCGGCAGTTGGGGTTGTTTTCGCCAAACTTGCGCTGGACCACCATATCGCAGCTTGAACCCCCTGGATCGATGAGGAGATAGACCTGGTCGCCCAGATGAGGAAGCTCGGGAGGGCCACTGAATTCATCATGGCAGTTTGCGATGGTCCCATCCGGAAAGCCGGCCATGCAGTTCATAGTGTCCGAGTTGTGATACATGCACTTGAGAAAGGTGTTCGGATCCCCGTCGCGCACCACACCCAGAGTGTTCACGCGCACCTCATCAATGCCGATGATCGGATCGGTGTAGATATCGATCGTTTCAGGGAAGCACGGCTCGTCATCGTACAACCCGTCTGGCACCTGGCCAATATAAGAATCATAAACACTGACCACACCCGATGCCGGCAACGCCACGAAAATCATACCTGCGGCCAGCAGGAACTTGGACCCAATCCACTTGTGTTTCATTCTATACTCCCCTTGATGACTTATCTGTTATTGAGAAAGACCTCGGTTCCACCGAGACTTTCGGCACACTTTCGCTAGTTCCTGGCTCGCGGCACCCAGGCTCCGACTTGAACCTTCACCTCTCCCGATTGCCGCGCCTCCGCCAACCGCTCCTGCAACGCGGCAGTGTCCGTGGGCGGCAACTGAGCGAGCAACTGCTGCGCCTTCATTCCCACCCCCCGTGACCAAAGTCCCTTTTCTTCAACCAGAGAAAGGATCCGGCTCAGCTCCGACCGCAATCGCTCGTGCTCTGGATCTTCGCCGCGGGCGGCCTCTTCCCCCCCAGACGAGGAGCCGGCCGAGCGACGCCCCACGACCCGCAGCGCCTCCCGAACACAGAGGCGCGCGATCCGTTCCTCCCCTTTCGCGGAGTCGGACTTGTCCTCGACAGCACTGGCCAGTGAAGACCGAGGCTCCGGGCCCGACGACGAGCTCTCGGCAGACTCGTCCCCGGTGGAACGCTCATAGAAACGCCCCATGACGAACCCCCCCACACCGGAAAGGACAGCAGACAACATCACCAAACGCACGACAATCGACACGACATCGTCTGCGCTATCGGAGCCGCTGTGAGGTGTCAATTGCAGCCGGTTGCAAGGGGTTCTTTGCTGTCCCAGCGCCCCCTCGTAGGCATTTGTTCTTCATGCGAGTGGAATCCGGGGCCGAAGACCCCCGGCGCCTCTCACAACGTAAGAGCGCGTCCGACACCCATGAGGCTCACTCCATGTCCGAGCTCTCCCCATTCAACTCACCGGGGGAGGGATTTCGCCTCCGGAAGGAGTCCGAGCCATCGGGGATGGCGGCCCACGACTCCACCACCGAGGGAGCTACACTTTCATCAGGCTCCGGATATTTCAGCCGAGCGATTTCCTTGCCGGCCTCGTCCTGCAAGTAGATCGTGCTCGATGGTGAGTCAGCCGCTAACCGAAAGTCGCAAGTGCGGCAGGGCACCTCGAGATCTCCGCACACGCCCTCCTCGGACACATCGGCGACCGCAAGCGAACGGGGCGAAATCTCCGGAAGCCCGCACCTGTTTGCATCGTCCGGCGCGGAAGTGCCGGCGGTCACATAGACGTCACCCGCACTGACCGGCGCGTCTCCCGCATTGTAGATCTCCACAAACCTTCTCCCCTCCGCCTTCACTTCGTTGATCCGCGGAAGCGGGGGCCTCGAGGCGCCTCCCAGGGAGCCACCGCTGGACTGTTGCGGCGTTCCCCCGGCGGCTCCCCCAACGGAGCCTCCCGAGGAAGCGCCCGCCAAGCCCCCCGAGCCCAACCCACACTCCTCCGGGGAGGCGCTGTCCAGGCATTCTTCGTGGGTCACCTCGTAGAAGGCGCAGCCGAGGCTTCCGCAAGCCAGAGGGGCCATCACAAGACCTCGAATCCATCCCGCCAGCCCTCGGCGTTTCAAAAGTATCCCCGCAGAGTCATGAATGCTCCCCCCGGGAGGCTCCCACCTCCCAACGAAATCGTGGACGGCGAAGTTTCATCCGACCTCTTACCTTTTAACAAAAGGTACCCAGCACTCAACCCCAGCACCCCGACCGACAGACCGGTCGCCGTCATCACGACCGCCGCCCGACCACGCCGTGCCGCGTTCATCCCGGCGGAGTCGCAAAAAGTTTGGATGCAATGGGAGTTGACGGTCGCCAGTTCCGTCGCAGACCAGATCCCCCCCACCGCGCCGGCCAATATCCCCACGCCTCCCGTTGCCATCAGGCCCACGGCCAGCGAACGACCCGAGCGGTGCTCCTCACCGACAGCCCCAGGCGGCATTCCTTGGGTGTTCATCTCGGGTTTCTTTGGCGACGGCTCGGGCTCCCCTGGCGATGGCTCGGAGCCCCCTGGCGAAGGACCAGCTGATGAACGATCCGTCGCTGCGCTCTGGCCCGTTGAGGCCTCGTCTTGCCCGGACGACTCCGGAGAGGTGCTGTCTGGCGAAGGCTTGGGTCCCAGCACCAGCTGGAGCTGGCGCCTCTCTCCTTCCTGAAGCGCGACTTCCATCTGGTGCGGCTCCCGTCCTTCCGCATCGACCGTCACGGTGATCGCCCCAGGATCCACGGGAAGCGGGACGCCAAAACTGGCGGCAGAAACGGAAACTCCCCCGAGGCGCACCGAAAAAACGTCGCCGTCTTCCGGAGGCAAAAGGATCAAGCGCGGAACTCGTGCCTCGAGCTCCTTCTCCTTCCTCAATGAGTATCGCGCGCGAGGATCTTCTTTTGGAAGGCGCTGGGCCACCTCGCCATATCGCTTCCACGCCGATGCCAGCTGTCCCAGCTTCTCGCGACAGCGGGCCAGGTTCAGCAGGGTGCCGGGCGCGGGCTCGAGCCGCTCGCTTTCTTGGAACCGGTCGCACGCCGTTTGCCAGTCTCCTCGGCTCGCGGCGGCTTTTCCCGAACGAAACAGCGCCTCGGCTGCTGCTTGCTCCTGGCAATAGCCAAAACCAGCCCGCAAGAGCTCGGCCAACAGAAGTGCGGCCAACAGAACATGAAAACGCATCGAAATACTCTGAGCCTCAATACCGTTTGTCGAACAGATCTTCGTCGGGTTCCGGCTCTGGTTGCGCAGGGAGATCGAAATCCGCCGTCGCCGAGTCGTCGGGCACCTTTTCGCCGTCTCGCGGAGCTACCGCCTCCTGGTCAGCGGGTGTTTCCGGCTCGGTTTTCGAATCAGGATTCTTTTCCTCCACGACTGAATCAGGGTTCCTTTTTGCTGTCGTCTTTTTTGTCGTCACCGCAGCGGAACGCTCGGCAGGAGAACGGGACGTCGGCTCGGCGTCGGGGCCGCGCGAAGTCTCTGTACTACGCTGTAAGCGCTCCTGCGACCGATCAATGTTCGTTGACTCCGACTCCGAATCCGCAATGGAAGAGGAGCGCCTCTCCGGCGCTGGCCGTCCAGGAGCCTTCGACTCCTCATCGACAGTTTCCCGGCTCTCCAAGGCTTGCTTGCTTTCTCGGCCCTCGACGTGATCTTCGCCATCTTGGGCCGGTCCGGGGCCGCTCAGCGAGCCCCGCGCCTCGGGCGAATCCGGCCCCGCTGCGGAGGGGGAAGCCGGCGAAGAAGCATCTTGCTCCCGATCGGCTTTCCGCCGGGTGTCGCGACCGGCATCCTCTCCCAGAGCCAAAAGCACGAAGGCGAGTCCGACGGCCAACGCGATCCCCATAAGGAGGCGAACCCAAGGCGCTCCCCATGCCCATTGCCGGCGGGGCAAAGGTAATGTCTCGGCGGGAATGGAAGAGCGAATCGGCGGACGTAGGGTCATTTTCTCGGGAAGACCCGCCGCTACGCGTTGCACCGCGGCTTTGAACGCTCGGGCCGATTGGAACCGCTCCTCCTTATTGTAGGACAGGGCGGTGTCCACCAGTTCGACAAGTTCTTTGGGCGCCTCCGGCATCACCACGGCGAGCGAGCGCGCAGGTGCACTGATCGCCAACGCCAGCTGCTCACTGGGCGTTTCGGCCTCATGGACATGAGAGCCCGTGAGAAGGGTGAACAACGTAGCGCCCACCGCGTACAGATCGGTGCGCGCGTCGACCCTGTTCCAACGCCCCCGAGCCTGCTCGGGGGCACTGAACGCGGGGGTTCCCATGAAAGAGCCAGCCCGCGTTGATCGGGTGTCCCCTTGATGCAGACGGGCGATGCCGAAATCCAACACCTTGAGCTCTTTGTCTTCCGTCAGGAACAGATTGTCGGGCTTGATGTCCCGATGAATGATGTCTTGATCGTGAGCCGCGGCGAGAACGTCGAGCAACTGCTCGATGATCTCCACCGCCTCCTTCGCCTCGAGAACTCCTCCTTTGCGGATGGCCCGCTGCTCGACGCTCTCCCCCTCGAGCAGCTCCATCACCAAAAAAGCGGAGCCGTCCTCCGTGGTGTCATCATCGAGGACCTGAACGGCTCCAGGATGGCGAATCGTATTGGCGACGTATCCTTCTCTGAGAAAACGATACCGAGTGCCCTCATCCAGCGAAAGCGCTGGGTGCAGCAGCTTGATAGCAACCCGATTGAGGTTGCGGTGCGTCGCTTCGTACACACTTGCCATTCCTCCAACCCCGATCACGCGGTCGAGATGCCACTTGCCGCAAAGGGTCTGGCCGACACGCTGTTCGGCTTGATCGATGACTTCTGGTGCGAGCATAGGTTGGTGGACGTGACCGGGGTCACTTAGAGGGATTCTTCAGGAGCCGGCCGCTTGATTCAACCACATAGCAACGCGAAGGACGCTCGCGTCTGTTTCGGCACCTGCCCCATGACTGAGCTCTCCGAGGTCGAACCACCGCGCCCCAGAAACTTCTTCGCTGGCTCTGAGATCCCAGGTCCTTGCGCGCAGCAACACCCTCAGATCGTAGTGGAGATGAGCCGGTTCTGCCCCTAGCGCCGGGATCTCATGGACGTCAATGTCCACCAGGGAGGAAACCACCTCGAGCTCTTCGAGCCCAGTCTCTTCCTCCACCTCGCGTCGAGCCGCCCAGACAACGCCCTCGTCGGACTCCTCGAAGTGCCCCCCCGGCTGGAGCCAACGCTGAAGTTTCTTGTGAAAAATCAGCAGGAGCTGCTTCCGATTGGGAGACAAGACCATCCCGCTCGCCGTCAGGTGGCCGGGACGAAATGAATGACGACTGAAGGGATTTTCCCTTTCTTCGCTGAGCAATTCACCTACGCGACGCCATCGATCGAGCTCTTCAGCATCACGCGGAGAGAAGCCGCGCAGAAGCTCGCGGACCTCACTCAAAACTCCGGCGTCCGTTGACACATCACCGCATCCTTTCACGTGCTCGCCTGAAGGCCGCGTGTTCATCTTGAGACCCAAACCTTACCTTGGAACCACGGTCTCACCTGAGGCAAAAAACCTCACCCGGGAACCAAGAACCTCACCCGGGAACCAAGAACCTCACCCGGGAACCAAGAACCTTATCCGGGAACCAAGACCCCATCCCAGGGGCCTCCACTCAACGACCTACCACCTGGGATTTTCTTCGAGCCTGGGATTCTCTTCGAGCATTGTACTCCTGAGTCCGCGCATCCATGACGGTGAGACTGCCCGAAGCCAACTCGAGACGCAAATGCGGCCGATCTGATGCATTTCATTCTTTCCGTTGAACCGAGCCTGCTGTCGGTCAACTGATAGAAAATCGGGGCCCTCCTCCGTGCTCATCCCCCGCTAGGCTCGTTCGCATCCGAAAAGGATGCGAACCAACAAGCAATGAGGGGTTCAGCGTCATAA
>CAYTRQ010000290.1:0-7702 GCA_964440025.1 uncultured Polyangiaceae bacterium
TTTGCGGGCGGCGCATCTCGGGCGCCCTCTGGGGTGAGGTGTTGGCGTTGGCTCAGCCGGGGCGACCCGGCCGGCTGGACACGAACTTTGGGCTGAAGCTGCCCGGTTGGATGATTGGCAGGGGGATCAGCAGATCGACGTCATGAGGGGGCTCGCGTTTCGTGGTCGTTTGAGCGATACCTGACCTCATGACGATGTACAGGACAGTTCGCCCACTGACCATCTATCTCGTTTGTAGCCTGACAGGGCTACTGGCTGTGGCTTGTGAGAAAGACTCGAAGAGCTCGGCGAAGGCCGAGTCCTCAACAGCTGACAAGAAGTCGGACGTCACAAAGCCAGATCCTCACGGCATGCAGGGGAAGCAGTCCCCTCACCGTCCTTCATCGAAAGAGAGAGCACAAGGAAAGACCCCCGCGCCGCCGATGGCAATCATGTGGGATCAACCTCAAGGATGGGAGAAGGTGCCAGGCAATCCAATGCGCCAAGCGACCTACCGCGCTCCCGGGGAAGCTGGGGACGCTGAGATTGCGGTGTTCTATTTCGGACCCAAGCAGGGGGGGGGCGTCGAGGCGAATATTGAGCGTTGGGTGGGGCAATTTCGGGATTTGCCACCAGACGCTGCCAAGCGCGACCAAGAGGAAATCTCAGGCTTTCATGTTTATACAGTTCGCGTAAAAGAGGGAACATTTGCCGGTGGGATGCCCGGTGCCTCTCCAGAGCCTCGCGAAAGTTGGGGGCTTCATGCGGCAATCGTGGAGACGCCGAGCGGGCGCTACTTTTTCAAGATGACCGGGCCAGCTACGACGGTTTCGACCCATGAGGAGAAGTTCGAGGCTCTACTTGAAAGCATGCGAGCCCAATGATCGCGCGAGCCTCGTTTTGCTTTGCGAAGGCGGCGGGTTAGAGATCGAGCTTCAAACTGGCCCGAAACCGGTTGTCGAAAGGCACGACGTCGCTTGGAGCGATCGTATCGAGCGACTGTTCGAGCGAGCATCTGAGTGAAAGATACTTGTTGAGGTTGAAGGAGATCTCTAGCAGGTGAAGAACACGGATATTACTCGCATCGAAGAGAAGGGGCTGCAGGTAGAATGTTTGCTGGATGGTGGCCCCTTCGAGATCGACCCGCGTAGAGCTCATGAAATTGGCTCGGTGGTTCTTTCTCGTCAGTCCGTTGGGAAAATCGACGCTTCCTTCGATTCGCTCGACTTCGTAAAGATACGAAGTTGCCAAGGTCCAGGTAAGTGGGTCAAATTCGACAGGAATGAACCGAGGACCGGTTCCACCCAGAGATCTCACGGTCATGAGTCGAAAACGATCTTGCGCGATCTGAGCGAAAACCTCCCACTGCAGTCGCTGTGATAAGTAGTATCGGTAGCGAAGATGAGCAAAGCTCCTGTTCCCGATGAGTTGTGAATTCTGGCTGGAACGCTCGTGGTTCCCATTCAACAGCCACTCACTCCGCTCGTAACGAGCTCTGGCAGCGAGGTTGAGCCCGAGCACCATCAAGTTGGTGTTGCCGTGCTGTCGATCGATACTGCCTTCAACGAGCAAGGAGAACGGTCGCTCCTTGCCGTCTCGAAAAAGGGGAACCGTATTGACAATCTGAGCAGAGGCCGTTTCCGTTCCGATTAGAATGGACAGCAGGAGGCCGAGTTCGAACGCTCTGATTCTTCCGACCACGATTCATCGCCTAACCGACGGAGGAGCTTCTTTCAATCATTGAGTGTCTTGCATCTTGGGATCGGCTCGAGAGCCGCCGCCCATGAGACGCGTGTGGGCCGCGGTTCGTCCCACACGCCGGCCGAACGGCGGAGAAGCCTTTCGAGGTTGTGACTTTCGAGGTTGTGACTTTCGAGGTTGTGACTTTCGAGGTTGTGAGAGGTGCTCTGGTTTGCACAGAAGCTCGCAGATGCTTGACTCTATGCATGGAAGCCCGGAAGCTTTTCTGTTGTAGCTCTCGGGCCTTTGTGCCACACGAGGCTACATTACGATGGATGTATCCATGAGTGCAGCGGCACTCAAACGGCGAGTGTGTGGGCTGGCGCTCGTGGTGTTTGGCGCAAGCCCGGTCTGGGCGGAGTCGGTTCCGTCGCTTCAGGCTCGGGATTTGGGGCGTGGACCTTATTCGACGATGTCCATGCTCGTCGAAAAGACGATCCTCAACGTTGATGTTGCACAAATAGACATTCGGTTTGGAAAAAAGGCGACTCAGAAGTTCGAGAAAATCCTGCGGGGAAAGGACTATTCTCCGGCCCTTGCCCGACAGCTCACGGTTGTAGCGGTGCGAGCGGACGATGCGGTGGTTCAATTCAAGTTCTTGCGGGATGTGTCACTGCAGCGCTGGCTGGAAGGCGCAAAAGGTGGACTGGAAAAGGCCGAGAAAGCTGGCCTGATCGACCGTGACCTACGGGTCAGCGTGAGTCGCAAACTCCCGGTTTGGTACGCCCCCCTCAAGACACGAGGTTTTAAGAAGGGTGATCGGCTTCTTTACCGTATGCGCCCTGAATCGCTGCATACGATGGTTCTGGACAATCATGGCAAGACAATGCTCGATTTGACCAATCAAGGTACGAAACCCTCTGACGTGGTTCTTGCGTCGTACTTTGCACCAGGAGTGGAGTACAGAGAGCCGCTCTTTCGCTCACTCGGCCCGTGAGCCGGAGGGCGCTCCGGCGTGATTTTGTGCCTGCATATCGAAGGGCGGAGGGGCCCGCTGTTGGCCCCGTCCTTCTCACTCCATTGTGCCGGAGTGCGTTCCCGGTTGCGTTCTTGTTACGCTGGTGGCGCGCAGTCGCTTTAGCGTACGATGACGGTGGGACATTCGACCGGATTGTCGGCGGGTTCGGTGTTGTCAGCCTCATTGCATTCGTCGACCTCATCGTTGGGGTCGATGAAGCCCCAGATCGTCACGTTCCTATTTTCGGGAAAGTTGGGCGCTTCGAGAGTCATCGAAAGGGATGAACCTGGCTCCAATGGATCTTCCAAAACATGTTCGGCGAGCGCCGTTCCTCCTTGGGCGGGATTGCCAGCATAGAGCTGAATGACGATGTCATGGGCCGTCACTACCCCCGAGTTCTCGACGGTCACCGCCACCGTAGCGATATGTGAAGTGCATTGGACCGTAGCTTCGCCAACGAGGATCTCGAGATCCGCTAGCTGCATTCCGCTTTCCACCGGCGCTGTTCGCTCGTTGTTGTCTTCGGAGCACTCGCGTTCAGCGCCAAATGAAGAATCAGTCCCGCCGGTGTCAACCTCAACCCTGATTTCATCGGGAAGCGTACTTTGCCCCATTTGATGGTTTAGGTCGAAGGTCGTCGATTCGATGATCGACCGTCGCGCATCGATGCCCTCTTCGAGTCTCGCGGTGAGGGGAGTGTTTTCGGCGTTCATGAGGGCTTCTGCCATTCCGTTCCAGATGCCGAAAAAACTCAACTGCACACCGGGGCCGACGCGTAGATCGCCTCCATTTTCGATCTCGTAGGTAATGTTGATGATGTCATTTAGATCGCCGCATTGGGCGTTGGGCGAAAAGATTCCAATGCCTGAGACGGTCAAGTCTGGAGCAACTCCGTAGGAGCGAGGTTGAGAGCGGTAGGTGTTGTAGGTGCGTTCCCCGAATGATCCCCAGCTGACCGGTGGATGGACTGGGACGCTGCCATCCTCGGTAATATTTGTTATATGGTAGCTCTGTTGGTTCCAGATGCGCCGGGCAGGAACCCAAGTGTCTTGTGGATCGCCCCAAACTCGAATCCCAGCTGGTCCGATTGGGTTTTGTCCGTCATCGTCGCAACGGTCACCCGGCTCGGTATTGGAAAAAGTGACCACCTCGGCGTTGCCGTCGTTGTCGACGTCGGCCACAATTGGATTTTCGGTCCAGGTTCGTCCGCGGGAGATGGTTGCGAAATGCACTTCGCCGGTCACTCCGTCGAAGATGCGGAGCTCACATTCGTCATTGTAAATGACTTCGGCTGCGCCATCACCGTTGAAGTCGAAGACACTCGATGAGGTGAGCTTGCTTGAATCATCGTCGCTTTCCCTGTGCCAACCATTGTGCAAACAAACGCACATGTTGGCTGCCTCATTGCAGACAGCACCGGGGTTGCAATCGGTGTTCTCCATGCAGCTCACTTCTCCGGGGGTTCTGGATGTGTTAGGGTTATCTGCCTGGTTGTCTTGGATTTCGCGCAGCAATGGCTCGGGCCAGGCTGGACAGTTGGCTTGCTCGGGCTCCTGGAGATCGATGACTTCGTAAAAGTCGGAGAGGGCCGTGGCAATTTCCAAAAACCCATCGCCGTCGAAGTCGTCGACGTTGGGTGCGCCGCCTCGCTCACCTCCACCAAGATCTTCTTGGTAGATGAGCTCGCCGGAATTGCCTTTGAGGATCATCACATTGCCATTGGCGATGAAAATGACTTCCGGACTGCCATCGGGTTGGTTGGACGGGCCGGGGCGTTGCTCTATGTCGCTCCCCCAGATGTCTGCCACCGCGCAGAGCCCCTCGTTGGCGATGAGAGCATCAGCCCCCGTATTGACGGAGTTTCCTTCCCAGACAACTTCCAGATTCTGGTCGTCGCAAGGAGGATCGTTACATGTGACAATGTTGTCAGGGAGTCGGTAGAGAGTGGGGCCAGCTATCACTTCCTGGCCCGCATCTGGGCTGAGATCGGCGATGCAGGTCATGGGACCACCTCGATTTCCACCGGTCCCGTTGGCTCCTCCTGTGCCGGATGCCGGGATGTCCAAGCGACGAGAGACAAAGAGCGTTCCGTCCTCATCGATATCGAGCATGAATACGCTTCCTCCCAGGATGATCTCGGGGAGTCCTGAGAAGTTCAGATTGGCGACCGACGGACTCAGACTGATGCCATCGTCGTTTTCTGCGCCCTCGTTGGGAAGATCGATCAAGATCTCTCCAGTATTGCTGAGCACGCGAAACCCGTTGTTCATGGTGACTTGAATGATTTCGGGGACGCCGTCTTCGGTGAGATCCGCAATGGCCGCAGGAGAGCGGCTGCGCCCGTCACCGCTGCAATTGCTCGCGGGTAGCTCGTCCCCTTCTTGCCAGGCGTTGCTACTGCACACGGCGAAGAAATCCTTGCCACGGTTGGCGCCACCGCCATGAATGGCACGCAGAATGCCGGAGTTGTCGACTTGCCCGCTCGTATAGGAGATGAACACGATTTCAGGGATATCGAGCTCGTTGATGAGGCCGTCGCCATTGTCGTCGTCGAGGTTGGCAACGGTCGGGGTGGCCTGGACCTCGGTGCTTTCGGGCCAGGGGGGGACGGCTCCGGTGCCATCATGGGCATTTTCACCGGGTGCATCGTTGCCCCAATGCACTTCTTCGGTCGGATCCGTTTCGGCAAAATCGGTGGGCGGAAGAGTACAGGTTGCCTCGAGGCCTGTTCCCACACAATGACCAACGTTGCAGACCGTGTGGGGCGGGCAGTCCCAGTCGTCCTCGCAAGTGCATGCGGCCGTACCGTCCGTTTCCTGACAGGTGCTCTCGAATGCGGCTTCGCTGCCGCAACCAAACGGCGTGTCTTCGCTTCCTCCATTGGACGCGCAAATGCGGACCCCACTGTCTGTGCAGGAGCTCTCACCCGCGTTGCAGATGTCCGCCTCGCAGATGCCATTGTCGGTGCAGTAGTCGGCGGGATCGCAGTCAACGTCGGCTTCGCAGAACAGATTGACACAGGTGTTGCCCCCTTGGGCATGAGGACGGCATTCTTCCGTGTCTTCGCATTCGAGGTCCTGACAAGTGTTGTCGACGCATGTCGCCTCTTCTCCCTCGACTTCGCAGCGTTGACCTGTCGAACACCCGGCTGCCACACAGGGATCGACGGGGGATGCGGGCATCATGCCGCCAGTGCCAGCGGTGGGGCCGACGTTCAGGCCGCCGGAGCTGACGCCGCTTCCTTGGGAACCGCTGCCGTTGCCCAACGAGCTCCCGCCGCTCGAGCTCCCGATGCCTTCGTCGCTTGGGCCAAGCTTCTCGGCCGTGCAGCCCACAACCGACCCGAACAGGAGAGGACAAATGAAGAGGCGAGCGAAGCGCTGTACGCGGCTCCAGGCGTCTGAGAAATCTGCAGCAATATATGGACGTTTCTTTGCACGCCCTTCTGGGACTTTCGACACAGCGCACAGGGTACACGATTTGCGGGCGATGGGGCCTCGCAAGCGACGATCTCAGGCGCTCAGAATGTGGTTCTTGAACCAGTGGTGTGCACTGGCGCAAAAATAATCCATTTAGACCGCAGGATGCTCGCGACCTTCGAGCGGGATAAGTTTCAAGGTACTCAATCAGCGCACGCGGAGGCTGAAGTAGAGAGACCCATGAGAAAAGGCCCAGAAGATGCGATCATCCGAGTAACAGTTGCAGATGCTGGGACAGGAGGATTCCGTGAGGATCGACTTTCTCCCGTAGGGGTCGAATCAGGCGAATCCAGGGCGCGTGCATGGTGCGAATCAGATCTGGCGTACCGTGGATTTGTTTGCTGAGCGACACCCGTGCCCCGCACGCCTCGTAGCCTTGGCGGCTGACTTTCTGAAAAAACCGTGCAATGTGATGTCGCTCATTTTCGTCGAGTCCAGCGATCGAGTAGCTGGCAGTGAAGACGCCAACATTTTCCTTCTCGGCTCCTATCGAGTGGGCCGGCCAGGAGCAAGGGGGGAGAAGGACGGTGTCCTGTTGTTCGCTGCGTCGCTCGATGCCTGGAAATTCATCCAAAATGCCGAAGTAGGTATCTACGAAGGTTCGCAGCGAGCTTCGCTGAAAGAACCAGGCCTGATGATAGACGGGGACGCGAGAATCGACGCCAGCAAGTCGCGCCAACGAGTACTTGAGTCCCCTGCGTGCAAGAACTTCCGAAGATTGATCGAACCCACGCTGATAGAACTGAAAACCATACCAGGGTGCCCAACGGACGATGCCTTGGGGGTACATTTTGGAGACTGTTTTCTCTGCGATTCTGGGGAAGCGGTTGGCGAGACCTTGGGTGAAGGCGTGTTCCTCCAGATCTTCGTCGGTGAGGAGTGCTTGCTGCCCCTCTCTTTTTTCCCAGTGGAGCGGCAGGAGTTCGTCACCGAAGGCGATGGCGTGCCCTCGATTGCCATACACCACAGCGCCTGCTCCTTCAGTGAATCGCGGATTGTCTCGAGCCTGTTCGAGCACGTCCAGAAATGTTCCGTCGCGGCTTGGCCCTGCATAGAGTGAATGGACGCCGATGAGGCGGTCTTCTTCAATGGGATGAAGTTTGAGCTCGAGCTCCGTCGTCGCGCCGAGTGCACCAAAAGCACCTGGTACAGCCCAAAATAGCTCGCTATCGAGCCCATCGGCCGCCGCACTGCATTCGCGGACTTCACCCGAAGGGGTGATCAGGCGAAAGGCTCGCACGTCGTCGGCGAAGTAGCCCGCCGTGTTGTGGGCGCAGGCGGCAAGAGCTCCAGCAACGGTGATGCTGTCGGTCGTGGGGGGCCAGAGCGTACGATACCCAGGGAATCTTCGTCGAAGATCGCAAAATCGGGTGCCCCCACCAACTCGAACCCAGAGAGCCCCATCCTCTTCGGCGACGATTTGTCCTTCACCACGACCCAACCGGGAGATGTCCAGGGCAAGTTCTTCGGGGAGAGGGTGAAAATGGTGACCGAAGGATCGAGTGCTTCCCATCAGGGTGATATGTCGTCTCTCTCGTTTGGCCCA
>CAYTRQ010000291.1:0-1943 GCA_964440025.1 uncultured Polyangiaceae bacterium
ATCGAGGTGCCGGTGCGCTGTCAGTACTATCGCATGGTGCTCGGCGAGTTGGCGCGCATCTCGGACCATTTGACATGCGATGGTGCCATGGCCATGGAGCTAGGGGCCTTCACTCCGTTCCTTTGGATGATCAAAGGTCGCGATCTGATCTGGGACATCATGGAGGAGGAAACCGGAGCCAGGTTGACCCACAGCTTCGGCCGTGTTGGCGGAATGGCCCGCCCTCCTACGGAACACTTCAAGGAGCACACCAGCGCGGTGGTGAACCATCTCCTCGAGATCCTTGGAGAGGTCGAGCGTCTTCTTTTCGGCAACCGGATCTTTCTCGACCGTCTCGAAGGGGTGGGGGTGATCTCCAGCGAGGATGCTATCTCCTTGGGTTGGACGGGGCCCTGCCTTCGTGCCGCGGGCGTGCCGTACGACGTGCGCAAGGCACACCCCTATCTCAAGTACGGCGAAGTGGATTTCGAGGTTCCCGTGGGGGAAAATTCCGACTGCCTCGATCGTTTTCTGGTTCGTATTGACGAAATCAAACAATCCATTCGCATTGTCCAGCAGTGCTTGGAGCAAATGCCGGACCAGGGTCCCGTCAACGTCGACGATCCTCGCATTACACTTCCTGAGAAAGACGAAGTTTACACGACTATCGAGGCAACCATCCAGCACTTCAAAATCGTCATGGAAGGCCTCAAGATCCCCGCAGGGGAAGTCTACTCCTACACCGAAGGGGGCAACGGTGAGCTTGGCTTCTATCTTGTCAGCGACGGGAGTGGCACGCCGTACCGCGTGCGCATTCGTCCCCCTTGTTTCCTCGTGACCGGCGGGCTCGAACGGATCATCACCGGGCAGATGGTGGCCGACGTGGTGCCGTGCTTTGGCTCTCTCAATATGATCGGCGGGGAATGCGATCGCTGAGTCCTCTCGCGCAACTGAAACCGAAAGAACGAAATGCCGACCTTCTCTCTCGACGACCGCGAAATCGAGTTTTCCCCGGGCGATACCGTCATTCAGGCGGCCCACCGCGCCGGGGTGGATATCCCTCACTATTGCTGGCATCCGGGGCTGAGCACCGCGGCGAACTGTCGCATGTGCTTGGTCGAGGTGGGACCGCCACCGGGACGTGCGCCAATGATGCTCGACATCGTTCGCTACGATGAGACCAAAGGCGAATACGTTCCTGAAAAAAAGCCGAAGCTTCAGCCGGCGTGCCAATTGGCAGCGGCGGAAGGTATGCAGATCAAGAGCCAGACTTCCGAGCATGTGACGGAGGCCCGTGCCGCGGTGCAGGAGTTTTTGCTTCTCAACCATCCTGTGGACTGCCCCATCTGCGATCAATCGGGGGAGTGTCGTCTTCAGGATTATTGGCTCGAGCATTCGGGCAAGAAGAAGCGCATGAAGGAGGAGATTCTCCACAGGCCCAAAGCGGTTGATTTTGGGCCGACGATCGTTTTCGATGCGGAGCGCTGTATCGTATGTACGCGTTGCGTCCGGTTTTGTGACGAAATTGTGGGTGACCACGTTTTGGACAAGCGTGAACGAGGTAGTCTAGGTGAGATCATTCTCGCTCCTGGACGTGAGCTCGATCACGACTACACGCTCATGACCGAATATGTTTGTCCGGTTGGTGCTCTGACGGCGAAGGATTTCCGTTTCAAGGCGCGAGTGTGGTTCCTGCGCTCGGTGCGCTCGGTTTGTCAGGGCTGCGCTACGGGCTGCAACTCCTTTACCGACTATGATCCTCGCCACCAAACCGTGTACCGGTATCGTCCCCGTGAAAATCGAGACGTCAACGCGTTCTGGATGTGCGACGAGGGACGGTGCACTGCACCGTGGCAGCCCACCGTCCCTCGTCGCCAGTGCGGTCGAGCCCGCTCGGGGTCAGGCCGGGACGGTGATCGCGTCGATCTGGGCCAGGGCCTGCTCCTGGAGCCCATCGGGGAGCC
>CAYTRQ010000291.1:1953-7675 GCA_964440025.1 uncultured Polyangiaceae bacterium
TCGTCCCCGTGAAAACCGAGACGTCAACGACTTCTGGATGTGTGACGAGGGAATGCTCGACTACCGCCGTATCCATCAAGGGCGTCTGCTCAAGGCCTACGTGAAAGGAAAAGAGTCATCGCTGGATCAGGGGATGAGGGAAGCTTCGCGGATGCTTTCCGCAGCTACGCCGGAGAGCTCGGCCGTGCTGCTCTCTTTTACTCATTCAAGTGAAGACAACTACGCCGTGCTCGAACTGGCCCACGCTCTTGGTATTTCACAGATCTATGCTGCCGGTCGGCCTTCGGGGAAAGGAGATGATATCCTCATGAGTGCGGACAAGAACCCCAACCGGGCCGGCGTGCAGCTTCTGGCGCCGGCGGTGGCCGAGCTCTCCCAACTTTCCGAGGCGGTCACTTCTGGCAAGGTCAAGACCGTTCTGGCCCTCGGTTCCGAGGGGGAGAGCGAGGAAGCCGTCGCTTCTCTCGCCCAAGCCAAGTTCGTGGCACTTTCGACCTTCCAGGGGCCGATTTCCGCGGCTGCTGCCGTTGCGCTTCCTGCTTCGAGCTGGGCGGAAGCCGATGGCACTTTCGTCAACAACAAGGGCCTGTCCCAAGTCAGCGAATGGGCCATCGCGCCTCAGGGCGACTCACGGCCAGCCTGGAAGCTCGCGCTGCAGCTGGCGGAACATCTGGACAAAAAGCTTCCCTTCAGGAAGGGGAGAGAGGTCGCCCAGGCCGTCGCGGAGAAGGCCGAAGAAACTCAGGAGGTGCAGGCATGAGCGGCGAGTTTTGGAGCAGTGCCGACTTCCTGGTTCCGGTTTTCGGGTTCTTGAAGGCTTTCTTCGCTGCCATGTTCGCCCTGAACCTCGGTGTGATCCTCACGTGGGTGGAGCGACGCATGCGCGGGATGATTCAGGACAGTGTCGGTCCTAACCGGGCGGCGTTGCCGCTTCCGGGTAAAGTGGCGGCCGGTCTGGCATTCGGTCCGGCGCTGCTCGGCGCCGCTGCCGTGGTGGGACTTTGGAATGCGCTCCGAAGCGATGGCGGGAGTCACGAGGGTTGGGGAATGCTCTTCACTCAGGCCGCGATTTTTCTCGTCTGGGCTTTCACTGCCATCATGACACGGATCGTTTCTCAGCGTGGTCCTGAAAATGCGTTCGAGGAGCAATTCGCGGAGCTCGGCTCCCCTCGCAGCATCGTCGTGACGGGGCTGCTCACGCACTTGGCCGTGCTGGCGCTCGGAGTCGCCTCCGTGGGGACACCATACGAGCAGACCTTCCACAATATGAGTTTTTCAGGAGGGATGGCCCTGCTTGTTGCGGCGATGCTCGTGACGGCCGGGACCGTGGCCCTGAGCGTCGGAAAGGAGAAAACGTTTCGTTTGACCCTAGGGGGGCTGCTGCATCCTGCTGCAGATGGCCTCAAAACCGCATTCAAGGCCGACTTCGAACCGAGGAATGGCGATCGATTGCTCTACAATCTGGCGCCTTGGATTTCGTTTTTCCCCGCTCTCACGCTGATTGCCATTATTCCCTTCGGTCCGACCCTATGCTTTGGCAGGACTCCGGACGGTGCCATCGATTTCGCCAATCTTCAGGGCGTGGAATCTGCCGGCAATGCCTGCGAAGCGGCACGTTTTTCCTTGCAGGTAGCTGACTTGAATGTCGGCATCCTGTTCTTTTTCGCGATGGCCGGCACGGGGATCGTTGGCGCGGCCGTGGCAGGTTGGGCAAGCAACAACTAGTTTTCCTTGCTTGGCGGAATGCGTGCTGCAAGCCAAATGGTCTCCTACGAGGTGACGTTGGGGCTCACGGTGATCGGGGCGCTGATGGTCTACGGAACCCTCCGGGTGGACGAGATGGTCCTCTGGCAGGCGGAGAATGCTTGGGGGATATTCGTTCAGCCGCTGGGCTTCTTTCTCTTCGTTGCAGCCGCAATCGCCGAGACCAAGCGGGCACCGTTCGATATTCCCGAGGGTGAAAGCGAGATCGTCGCGGGGTACTTCACGGAATATGCTGGGATGAAGTTCGCGATGTTCTTCTTTTCGGAGTTCATCGCCGTGGTCTCGTCGAGCACCCTCATGGCCGCACTGTTTTTTGGAGGGTGGCATCTGCCTTTCGTGACGGCGCACGGGATTGAAATCACCTTGGGGGCCGAAACCCTGTTTGCGGTACCCATTGCGCCAGGAGCATTGGCGGTCGTGGGGGCTTTGGGCTTCATTGGAAAGATCGCTCTTCTTTGTCTCGTTCAGATCACCATTCGCTGGACGCTTCCCCGCTTCCGCTACGATCAGTTGATGAGGTTGGGGTGGCGCAAGCTGTTACCGGCTTCTCTGGTGAACATTATGCTCACTGCTACGATTATGCTGGCTTTGCAGTCAGCGAGCCCTGCGGTCAAGTCGGCGGCTGATCTGCTAGGTCAGTTGTCCATGGCGTTGCTCGCCGCGCTGGGCGCAGCTGCGGTGCTGGCTCTGATTGGTTTGATGCTCGTTTCGCGTAAAAAGCGGCGCCTCGTCGTGAGCTCAGCGGCTCGCTATGCGGAAGCGATGGGTGGCACCCCTGCAGCCAAGATGGAGGCATAGGATCTATGACGACAAACGGATCGAAGAACGATAGCGGCCTCGGGCCGCGGAAGGTCGAGGGACGCCCGGTGACCCGCCCGGCGCGGACCGCGTCCGTGCAGGGCTATATTCCAGAGATGGTCAAAGGCATTGGTCAAACCATGAGCTATGCCCTGCGGAACACGAAGGAGACGGTTCTGGGCACGCGCAACGATCCGGTTCTCGAGTCGATCGGTGCCGGCATCAATACCATTTCCTATCCCGAGCAAAAGCGGCCGTATCCCGAGCGCTTTCGCGGCGTTCATCGCCTGACTCAACGCCAGGACGGCTCTCCGAGGTGTGTCGCCTGTCTATGCTGTTCGACGGTTTGTCCCGCACAGTGCATTCACATCGAAGCTGGTGACTATCGGGGAGACGAGAAGCATGTCGGCTACGAGAAGTACCCGACCCGGTTCGTCATCGATGAGCTCCGCTGCATTTTCTGTGGCTATTGTGTCGAAGCCTGTCCCTGCGACGCGATTCGCATGGATACGGGTATGCATCCCGCGCCCTACGATTCCCGGGATCAGTTCATCTATGAAAGAGATCTTCTCTTGAAGATTCCGGGGCGAGAAGGGGACTACGAGACGGAAAATCCGCGCGTCGAACCTGGCGAAGAAGGGTTTCCAGGGATTGCGCGAGAACAACAGCACTAACGTGTGGGCAGACAAGATCCGTCAATGACCACCTATGAGCCAGTCATTGGGCTGGAGATCCATGCCCAACTCCCAACGCGAACGAAGCTGTTTTGTGCTTGCAGGACGGAAGTCGGGAGGGAAGCAAACGCCAACATCTGCCCGGTTTGCTTGGGATTGCCTGGGGCGTTGCCGGTCCTCAACGAGCAGGCGCTGCGCCTGGCCGTGCGGGCCGCCTTAGCGCTCGGGTTGACCGTCAATCGGCGGAGCATTTTTGCGCGGAAGAACTACTTCTACCCGGATCTTCCAAAAGGTTACCAAATCAGTCAGTTCGAGCTGCCGTACTCGCAACACGGGAGGCTGAGTTTCGATGTTTCCGGCTCTTTGAAGGTTGCGGGCATCACTCGCATCCATATGGAGGAGGACGCGGGAAAAAACGTGCACGGTGTGGGAGGGGACTCCGCGGTGGACTTGAACCGCGCTGGAACTCCTCTGATCGAAATCGTGGGTGAACCGGATCTCCGATCGAGTGAAGAAGCCGCCCTGTATATGAGGACCCTGCGAGACGTCCTCGTTTTCATTGGGGTCAATGACGGCAACTTGGAAGAGGGGAGCTTTCGCTGCGACGCAAACGTTTCGATTCGTCCGGTGGGAGAGGAAGAGTTCGGGACTCGCGTCGAGCTCAAGAACATCAACAGTTTTCGTTTTGTCCAAAAGGCGATCGATGTGGAGATTGCACGGCAAAAAACGCTGCTGGAAGCCGGGGAAACCGTCATTCAGGAGACGCGCGGCTTCGACGCGCAAGCGGGCCGCACCTATTCGCTTCGTTCCAAGGAGGAGGCTCACGACTACCGCTACTTTCCCGATCCGGATTTGCCCCCGCTCACGATCGAAGAGGAGCTGATTTCAGAGGAACAGGCCGCATTACCTGAGCTGCCGGAGCAGGTGAGATCCCGCTGGGAGGAAGAAGGCGTTCCTCCTGCCACGGCGACGACCTTGACGGCCCTCCCGGCCTTCGTGCGCTTCGTTGAGGAGGCTCGCGCGGTTGCTTCGCAAGTTCCTTTCAAAAAGATCGCCAACTTCGTGCAGACCGAGGTGCTTCGAGGAGCTTCCGCACGGGGGCTCGATGCTGAATTTACAGTGACACCGAAGCAAGTGGGGCGCATTCTGGCTCTCGCCGAGCAAGGACGAATCAGCGGGAAGCAGGCCAAAGAGGTTTTTGCCGCTCTCGAGGGCAGCGATCAAGACCCCGAAGACGTGGTGCAGGCTCGAGGGATGGAAGTCGTGGCTGACAGTGCCGAGCTCGAAAAGGTGCTGCGCCGGCTGATCGAGGAAAATCCCAAGCAGGCCGAGGGGCTCCGCGCCGGGAAGAAGCAGCTTGCCGGCTTTTTTGTCGGCCAAGTGATGAAGGAGACTCAAGGTTCTGCGGATCCCAAGCTCGTCTCACAGTTGCTTTCTCGTCTCATCCAGACAGGCTAACGACTCCTCGTGACCCATCATCCCCGCCGCCTCGACGTCGTCCATCAAGACAAGAAACCATCCTGGCTCAAGGTTCGTGCGCCAGGAGGCGAAAACTACGCTCGTCTCAAGGAGACGTTCCGCAAGCTCGATCTCTACACCGTCTGTGAGGAAGCTCGCTGTCCCAATGTCGGCGAGTGTTGGGGCTCGGGCACCGCAACGGTGATGATGCTCGGGCACACCTGCACTCGAGGTTGTCGTTTTTGCGCGGTCACGACGGGCAATCCACGGGGCTTCGTCGATCCCAGGGAACCGGAGCACGTGGCCAAGGCCATCAGCCAGGTCGGGCTCAAATACGTGGTGCTCACCATGGTCGATCGAGACGATCTCCTGGACGGTGGCGCCGAGCATGTGGGGAAGGCTGTGCGGCGCCTGCACCAGTTGCAGCCCGATCTGCTCGTCGAAACCCTCGTAGGGGATTTTGGGGGGAGGAAGCGGGACATCCGCTCCATGGTGGAGTCCGAACCAGACGTCTTTGCCCACAATATCGAGGTTCCTCGCCGGCTCACCCCCCTGATCCGGGACCAGCGTTGTGACTACGATATGTCTTTGCGGGTGCTACGGACGGCGAAGGAGCTTGCACCGACTCGGTTCGTGAAGAGCTCCATTATGGTTGGTATGGGAGAGACCGACGAGGAAGTCCTGGAGACGATGCAGGATCTCAAGGCGAGCGGCACGGACATCGTGACGTTGGGTCAGTATCTCCGGCCAACGCCGAAACACGCCGCGGTGGCGCGTTTTGTTCCTCCTGAGACGTTTCAAGAGTATGAGCGAGCTGGCTACGAAATGGGCTTTCAATTCGTGGCTTCCGGCGCTCTCGTTCGATCGAGCTACCATGCTGCGGAGGGATTCGTGGAGGCGCGTTTGCGTCAAGGAAAGAGCCCGGCCAGACAACATTCCTCGGTTGATGGGAACGCGGCGTTCAACCATGAGTCCGAGCTCGATCCCGCGCCGACCTTGCTCTTCAACTTGGCGCGCGCCCTGGAGAG
>CAYTRQ010000292.1:0-7673 GCA_964440025.1 uncultured Polyangiaceae bacterium
CGAGAGAAAAGTGGTCTCCCTACCGACCACTTTTATGTGGTCGCAGCACTAGCGCGTCAAAACCAAGCGGCGGGCTCAGCCTGCCGGCATGCGGCGCCAGGGGGCGAGGTCGTCAGATGTGTTCCGTAAAATGGGGCGACCTGGACGTCTGCCCGCTCCGCAAGAAGCCAACGATGGCCAACATTACTCCACGGTCCGGCGCGGAGAAGAAAATGAGTAGAGAAAAGACATACATCAGCTCTTCCAGCTCTATCGGAAGTCCTCGCGACACGAATGTCGCGTCAGCGCGAAGTAGCTTGCGCAAAACGGAAGCTCCTTCTTCGCAAATCGCCGAGGAATTCGCTCCCTGGCGGGCTCGGTGTTGCGCAACGTGTGCTCTTCGTCCTTCCGGCCAATCCGCTCGCACCTCCAAATGACGGTCCGTCTCTCCTGGCCTGGCTCGTGCATTAGCTCTTAACAGTGTCTGTCCTTCCTTGTAGAAAATCTACAGACCGGTTCGTCCGGGCAAGGGAACCCAGGGGATGTCGAACGCACAGCGCCGCGAGGGGCAAAGCCAAAGTGAAACACAGGGCCAAATGCCCATGATTCGCTCATGGAAGGGCCGCAGCCGCTCGAGGTATCGATTTCGGACTGGCTTTCGCCAGCCCCTCTTTGATCACACCCCTTGGAACTCTGCCGGGAGGCCTGACCTTCCATCGCCTTTCTACGGCGGTGGGGGGAAGGTGAGACGGACTTTGAACGAATGAAACACGGCGCCGCCGCGCATCGTGCACGGCCAGCCACACATCCGGGGCATTTGTCCCAGAGCAACTAGACAACAGGAGCTTCATAGCAATGGCATTGATTCAGAAGATGGGCTTTTTTGGAGCCCCCCTGCTCATCATGGCTGCTGGGTCGTTGAGCGCCCAAGGCTGCGACGACCCGAGCGGAGATATTTGTGGCGAATGTGGATCGCTCGCGGAAGGGGATGTGGAGATCTCTGGAAGCGCGCGCCTCGACGGCTTTTTCAAGGCGGTCAGCGCGCTCGACACGAATGCTACGGCCGCGACCGAGCAGTTTGCGGAAGGTCTGGCCGAGCTCGAGGCGGCCTATGGGATCGAGCCATCCGGCGGTCTGAGCGGTCGCGTCGACGCCGTCGTGGGCGCCATCGAAACGGACATCGCGACCAACGTGGAAGGGGACCTGATAGTGGACTACCAACCGGCTCGCTGCACAGCGAATGTCGACGTAGCCGCCGAGGCCCAAGCCAACTGCGTCGCCGAGGCCGACTGTGACGTCAGCGCCGAGTGCGAGGGCGGAGAAGTATCGGTGACCTGCGAGGGACAGTGCACGGGAACCTGCGAGGGCAGCTGCGATGGTACAGCTCAATGCACCGTCTCTGGCGAGGCCGCCGCGAGCTGCTCGGGCACATGCGAGGGCTCCTGTGAGCTCGAAGCTGCAGCCGAGTGTCAAGGAACCTGTCGCGGCACCTGTGACGGGGAGTGCTCGGCTCAGGTCGAAAATGCCAACGGTGAAATGGAATGCGCCGGGCGTTGTGAAGGCAACTGCACGGGAACCTGCGAACTCTCGGCCGGTGGTTCCTGCGAGGGAACCTGTCGGGGCGAATGCACCGCAGAAGTCGAGGCAATGGCGGACTGCAGCGGCGAGTTTTCTTGTGAAGGCACCTGCGAGGGAGAATGCCAAGGCAGCTGCGAAGGCACGGCAACCCCACCCAGCTGCACGGCCGAAGGAGAATGTGAAGCGGAGGCCGATTGCCAAGCTTCAGCCTCGGCCCAGGCCAGCGCCGACGTGCAATGCACCCCACCGAGCCTAGAGGTCCAGTATCGATTTGCCGCCGACATTTCCGGGGACGCGACTGCCCAGGCCGAATTCTCGGCGCGCATGGCCACCCTGCGTGCGAACGCTGGCACGATGCTGCAGGCAACCACCAAATACAGCGCTCTCTTCGAGGGCGAGAACAGCGCTGCCGTCAACATCGCCGCCGCACTCGACGGCCTCAGCGACGGTATCGCGGACGGCAGCCTCGTGACGGAAGTGCCGGCCGGCAAGATTGCCTGCGTCCAGCCCGCGGTCAACACATCGATCTCGACGTTGGGTGATCTCACTTCCGAGGCAACAGCCAATATCGAAGCACAGGCAACCTTTGCTCAGGCCTTCGCAACTGGTTTCAGCGGCGAAGGTTGATCGGTCCGAAAACGAAAGCCCAACCGAAAACGAGGCCCGTTCGTATCCACCAACGATGCGAACGGGCCTCAGTCGTTCCAGACGAGAAGTCGGGAGACAGCTTGGCCCCCGGCTTCCCATGGCGCTGCCCCATCGCCCGTTGAACGAGTGGCGTGGCGATCCGGCTTTTTCTTTCGCCCCCCCAAGAGGTGAAGGCGCGAAAAAACTTCCATCAGCCCCGCCTCTGCTCACTTGAAATGGATGACTGTTGAACGGCAGCAGATGCTTCCACTGTGACAATGCGCACATGTTGAGCCTTGATGCCACATCAGGCTTCCCCGGAGATCCCATGGCCAACAAGAGCCGCTCCGAAGGAAACGTTTTTCTCCGCTTGCGCCCCATGAACACACCGGTTTTTGGGCGCTCGGATGAGCTCCAGCAAAAGAGCCGCCCCAATGCGCACTCCCGTTCGGCACGCTTTCTGCAGATGTTGTGGGCCGAAAGGAGATCTCTGCATGATTAAAATCAAAGAACGACAGGATCAGCACGTCACTCTCGAAGCCTCCGGAACCATCCAACGTGAAGACTACGATGAGATCATCCCGCAGCTCGAGAAAGTCATCGCTGACCACGGCAAGGTGCGGGCATTGATCGAGTTCAACGAATTCTCGGGATGGAGCCCTTCCGCTCTCGTCCACGAGCTGCAGTTCGATCTGAAACACCGCAACGACGTCGAACGTTGCGCCGTGCTGGGTGAAACAAAAACCCAGGAATGGATGGCCAAAATGGCCTCTCCCCTCTTTTCTGGCGAGGTCCGCTTCTTCCCCAAGTCCGAAATCCAGCAAGCCAAGGCCTGGCTTCACGCGTCCTAGTGCTGCGACCACATAAAAGTGGTCGGTAGGGAGACCACTTTTCTCTCGAAATCATTCATCTTCCTCCGGTCGTCGCAGCACAAAAACCAGCAAAAAAGCCGAGGCAAAGACGTACCCGAGCGCGGTTTCGAAGCCGACCTCACCCACTTCTGGGAGGGCTTCGAAACCGCTCGAAACGTGAGTTGCCGAGGCACTAGAACCCATCTCACAGCCTCGATGAAAAGGCCCCGCCGACGCTTACCCGGGTGAGGCGAGCGTTTTGCACCACTCGATTTCGCCTCCGTTCCGGGGGAGCGGAGACAGCAAAGGCGGGGCGGCGAACCTCATCCGAATGCCTGGCTGTGTACTGTTGATTTCGCAGTGACCCGGGTGTTTACCCGTCCGAGCGAAAACGCTAAAAGAGCGGCAGGGAGGGGTTTGAGTGATTTGTCCTCCCCTCCGAATTTGACCACCAGTGTTCTACCATTTGGCCGGTTGGCTCCTTCGTAGGTGGCCCGGCCTTCTGCCGTCTCAAGGGGAAAGCCCATCGTCGAATCTCTCGGCACTCCAGGCTCCATCGCGGTCATCTTCGCGTGCACGCTCGTCATTCTCATTTTCGGGCCACGCCTGACTCACGTCGTTGATCAATTCGCCGATCGAACCGGCTGGGGCGAAGCTCTGGCTGGTGCACTCCTGCTCGGTGCCGCCACTTCGATGCCCGGCTCGGTACTTTCTGTAACAGCCGCCTGGGAAGCTCGCCCTCATCTTGCCGTCAGCAACGCCCTCGGCGGTATCGCCGTACAGACGTTTTTTCTCGCAGTAGCCGATCTGGCCTACCGGCGAGCCAACTTGGAGCACGCCGCAGCCTCTCTGCCCAACATGATGCAAAATGGGCTGCTGATTGTCATTTTGACCTTGATCGCCCTTGGGCCCCATCTTCCAAACTGGACGATCTTGGGGATTCATCCGCTCACAGCCGTTCTATTTGGTGTTTATGTTTACGGGATTCATCTCGTTTCCGCTGTGCAGGACAAACCAATGTGGAGTCCGGCGTGGACCAAGGAGACGCGAACCGACGAACCGGAGGCAGAAAAACGGCTCCCAAGCACCCAAACGCTAGTCAGTCGCCTCCTGCCTCTCGTCGCTGCCCTAGCAGGCGCCGGCTGGTTCATGGAGCGTGCCGCGGGACGGCTCGTGGAGACGAGCGGCATCGACGAATCGACTGTTGGTCTACTCATTACGGCCGTGTGCACTTCTCTACCCGAACTCGTCACCGCGGTCGCTGCCGTCCGTCAAGGCGCGCTCACCCTTGCAGTCGGTGGAATCATCGGTGGCAATGCCTATGATACCTTGTTCACGGCCGCCTCGGACATCGCCTACAGAGAGGGATCCATCTATCACACCATAGGAAGTTCGCTCATGTTTTGGGTGCTCGGAACCCTACTCATGAGTGGCGTCTTGATGATGGGCTTATTGCGGCGTGAGGAACGCGGCCTTGCTCGCATTGGTGTCGAGAGCGCAACCATCATTTTCCTCTACATGTCCGCGCTTGTACTCGTCCTCACCAAGTGACCAGGAAGGACTCGAGGCATGAACGCGAACTCAATAGCCGAGATGGCACAGCGCCGCGCAAACACCAATCCCCCGGACACGCAGAGCACCAGCAGATTGTTGCTGGTGCTCCCCCAGTTTCACTGAGTGTTTGCTGCACCGACTTCCGAAGCCGAGCCTTCTCCCTCGACGATAATCTCAACGCGTCGATTGTTGGCTCGCCCCTCGGGAGTTCGGTTGGTCGCCACCGGTCGCGACTCTCCAAGCCCTTTGGCCACGATCTTGTCCGCCTCGATTCCTTGGCTCACCAAGTGACTGCGCACCGCATTGGCTCGCTTGAGGCTCAACTCCTCGTTGAAGGACTCGCTGCCCTGAGAGTCAGTGTGGCCTTCCACGATGATTTTGCCATAGCCCTGATCGATCAGGGCCTGCGCCACCTCGTTGAGCTTTTCTTTCGCGATGGGCAAAAGCTTGTGCTCGCCGGTCGCAAAAAGCACCGCCCCAGATAAGGTAATGACGACGCCACGCGCCTCCTCCTTCACGGCGGCCATCTCTTTGAGGCTGGCCACTGCAGCCTCGAGGCGACTCTCCGCAGCCTTGCGGGCTTCGCGCTCTTTTTGCAGCGCCTTTTGCTTCTCGGTGAGCTCTTCCCTTTTTTCGCTGAGCTCCTCTTCTTTCTTGCTGAGCTCCTGTTTCGTCTCTTGGAGGCCCGCTCGAGCCGCCTCGAGCTGTTCCTGCGTCATATTCAAACGCTTGCGCTCGAGCTCATCGTACTTCTTCTTCAGCTCTTTGAGCTTCTGCTCGTGCTTTCTTTCATTGCCGCGAAGCGTAGCGATCTCGGCCCGACGCACTGCAATGTAGGCAGCGGTCTTGGCCTCCTCGCTCTTTCTGTCTTCCTCGAATTCCCGTTCTGCCTCTTTGAGCGCCTGACGGGCCTCTTCCAGACGAGCGGGCGCCATGTCGGCAGCAGGACCTTTTTTTGCCTCCGAATAGGCGTTCCGAGCTGCGACAAGTTCAGGAGCGGGAGTCGAAGCGCCACACGCCACCAGAAAAGCTGCACTGGCTGTGACGATCAACAAGGCCGAAAACCGAGGCGTTCTGTACCGTGTTTGCTTCATTGGTTCATCATCTCCTGAATGCGATCCAGCTCTTGTTGAGCCATTGCGCGTGCCTCATCCTCCTCTGCCAGCGCAAGCGCCTTCTCAGCATCAACCGCGGCACGCTCGAGAAAGAGAGTCGCGCTTTCGTACTCTCCCTCGGCGATGAGCTTGCGCGCTTGGTCAATAGCATCACGAGCGTACTTGAGGTGAAGTTCCCCTTTGGGGATCTCTTCCGCGCCCCCTACTTCGGCGGCGCGCACCGCAGATTCCGCACTGGTCAACTGTTGGTTCGGTGCTACGGCTCCACCACATCCTCCGGCGCCGAGCGCAAGAAAAAGGGCACCAACTATGTGACCGAGCGCGACTGTCGAGCGGCCGACTCTCGAGCAGCCATTGCTCCGCCCACTTAAGCTGCTCCGCCCACTTAAGCTGCTCCGCCCGCTCGGGGCGAGGGCAATCGACTCCGCCTTTCGCGAACACTCTGTTACTTGTATGGCTCGCCTCCTTCTCAGATGCGAGCTATTCAACCAGCCTCTGCTGAGCCGGTACACCGAGCGCTTTTCTTGCTTGTTGAATTTCATCCTTTTGAGAGGCGAACCTACGAACGCCTTCCATCGCGCGGCAATGCCGAGCTCCCCAAAAAGCAACGTCCTGTCGTTCATTGACTACTCCTTACCAGGCTCTTGGTAGAGCAGTATAGGCGGAGTTCTCTCCTCTCCACAAACGGAAGCGAACGAACACCAAAAAGACGGTCGCACATTGAGCGCAGACGACCGTGCTCGGGGCCGCCGGATGAGCTCTGAAAAGCCGTCACCCCGATCGGGCCGTGGGCCGGTTCATCGTACTGCACAGCCAACGTTTCAATAAGCTGTCTCCCAAGGTGCCCGGTCCCATCTGGGTGGGTCCCGCCCTTTCAGCGGCCAAGACCGCAGGCGAGCCGGGATGGCTCCGCTCCAAAGCCACGTCGTCCCAGCGTTTTCTGCAGACCGCCTGCGCATGAGATTTGACAGGTCCTCTACGGCGCCGTACCCCGCGTTGCATGGACCCACAGACCGGCGATGCCCCTGAGAAGACCGCGGCCAGCGGTCGGATCCTCGGACCCGAGGATCCGCTTCCCAGTGTAAGAAATGTCCTACTCGTTATGAGCGGCAAGGGCGGCGTCGGCAAGAGCACGGTCTCGAGCAATCTAGCTCTGGGATTGAAGCGCCGCGGGTATCGTGTCGGCCTTCTGGATGCGGATATGTATGGCCCCAGCATTCCGACCATGATGGGCATCGTGGGAAAGCCACAGACAGACGGGCAAAAGATCCAACCGCTTCAAAGGTTTGGACTCAAATTGATGAGCATTGGATTTTTGCTCGACGATGCCAAGGCCGCGGTCGTGTGGCGGGGCCCCATGTTACACGGGGCGCTCATGCAGTTCGTGAGTGATGTCGCATGGGGCGAGCTGGACTATTTGCTGATCGATCTGCCACCTGGAACCGGAGACGTGGCGCTAACTTTGTCGCAGAAGCTCTCGGCCAACGGCGCGGTCATTGTAACGACACCACAAGAAGTAGCCGTGGCAGATGTCTACAAGTCGGTATCGATGAACCAGAAAGTCGGCATCCCCGTAGCCGGCGTGGTGGAAAATGCCAGCTACTTTATCTGCGACGGCTGCGACAAGCGCCACGAACTGTATGGCACAGGCGGGGGGAAAAAGGTCGCCGAGATGGCCCAAGCCCCGTTGCTTGCAGAGTTGCCTTTGGACAGCACGGTCCGCAGCTGGGGAGATGCAGGCACGCCGGTCCAAGCCGCGCCCCAGTCGGCCATCGGGCAGTCCTTTCTCGAACTCGCCGATCGCCTGGTTGAACGCGTGGATGAAATGAACGCCGCCGCTAGCGACGGGCTCAACATCGATCGGTCAGGGGGGGTCAATCGACACCTTCCGATTTCACGCGGCTAGAGTGGTCCCATTGCGCCGGAGACGGCTGCATGAGTGGCCATCGACGCCCTTCGGTTTCAAGCA
>CAYTRQ010000293.1:0-7670 GCA_964440025.1 uncultured Polyangiaceae bacterium
AATGGAGCGGGATCCGGCAGCCCCCTCCCTTTCGGACAAGGGAACCAATCAACCAGCAACCCTCGGCCCTCGGGCGCAGGCGGCAACCGCAACGCTCAAGCGGTGCCCTTGCGCACAACGCGCCTCCATGGCTTCATCAGCCCTCCCGCGCTTCAGCCCAGTTTTTTCCCGGGCCGTTCGCGCAGGGTTCCTGCAGCCCCCCCAGCCTAACCCAGCGACTTCGACCCAGACAGCACACGCCTCTCATGCGATACGGAAAATTCAGCGCAGACGGCCGAGAATACATCATCGAACGGCCCGACACTCCAGCATCTTGGAACAACTATTTAGGAACCGAAGAGTATTGCGGCATCGTCTCCAACAACGCCGCCGGCTACGGATTCCATCGCTCTCCGAAGTCCGGACGGATGTTGCGATTCCGCTTCAACTCGGTGCCCAGCGACCGCCCTGGACGCTACTTCTACTTGAGGGACGCCGAAGACGGTGACTATTGGTCGGTCACTTGGCAACCCGTCGGCAAGCCATTTGCCGTGCCTGGTGAGGACAGGAGGGACCATCAAGCGATCTACCAGTGCACCCACAGTCCTGGGGTGAGCCGCTTTTCCTGCAACTATCGAGACATCGATGCCGTTGCGCGCGCCTTCGTCCCCAGCGAACAAAGCGCGGAAGTCTGGGAGCTTACCTTGACCAATGACGGCAAGACGGCACGAACTCTGGATCTATTCGGCTACGTGGAGTGGTGTTTCTGGCACATCATGCAGGACGCCATGAACTTCCAATATATCCTCTATACTTGCCGCATGGGAGAGGTCGACGGAATCATCGATTACTCACTCCGCCTCTGGCCTTTCGAAGAGCCCAAAGGATTCTTCGCCTGCACAGCCCGGGTGGACTCCTTCGACACCGATCGCGAAGCTTTCTTGGGCAACTACCGCCACGAAGGACAGGCCCGCGCGGTCGAACAGGGCCGCTGCACCAACAGCCTTGCCGTAGGTGGCACTCCTTGCGGTGCCCTTCACACGCGAGTCGAGCTTGCCCCCGGTGAAACACGGACCATCACATTCATCGCCGGGGTCGGCGATGCTCATCAAAAGGGTAAGGAACTCAGAGAGCGCTTCCAGCGGGCTGGGGCAGTCGACGCCGCCATCAACGAGGTCCGGGCCTATTGGGAGGAGCGGCTCGGCGCCTTCTCCATCGAGACCCCCGACGAGGCCGTCAACGCCATGGGCAATACCTGGAATCAGGTCCAATGCCATACAACCTTCAATTGGTCGCGTTCGGCCTCGTTCAACGAGGCGGGCGGCCGAGATGGCCTGGGTTTTCGCGATTCCTGCCAGGACACACTTGCCGTCGTTCATTCCATTCCAGAGCTTGTCAAGGAAAAGCTCGTCCATCTGCTCCGTGCCCAATACTCCTTCGGCGCGGCCATGCACCACGTCCAACCACTCACCTGGCAACAAGGCCCTCATAACATCCAAGAGCCTCACTTCTCCGACGATCACCTGTGGCTCTTGCTCGCGGTGCCTGCCTATGTGCGAGAGACCGGCGACAAGGAATTCCTCAGTCGGATTGTAGCCTTCGCCGACGAGGGAGAAGCCAGCGTCTACGAGCATCTTCGAGTTGCCTTGGAGTTCTCCTGGTCCCAGAGGGGACCCCACGGCCTTTGCAAGGGGCTCGCCGCCGACTGGAACGATTGTCTCAATCTGAAGGGGGACGGCGAAACGATCTTCTCCACCTTCCTCTTTTTACGCGCTCTTCGCGAATTTGCCGTCTTGGCGGAGCGATTCGTGACCGCGGAAGGCCACTCCAGTGACGACCTGCAATCGACTCGCGTTATGCAGGAAGAACTCCTCAGCGCAATCGAAAAGAACGGCTGGGACGGAAAGTGGTTTTTGCGAGGATATGTGGATTCTGGCAAGAAGATTGGTAGCCAAGATAGCGAAGGCTCACAGATCTTCCTCAATGCTCAATCTTGGGCCGTTCTGTCCGAAGCAGCTCCGCGGGACCGGCTGATCCAAGCCATGGATTCAGTCCATGAACGCCTTGCCACCGAACACGGCGCGGTGCTCAATGCTCCAGCGTATGTCGATCATAACGCAGAGATTGGCGCCATTACGACCTTCCCGGGAGGACTCAAAGAAAACGCCGGCATCTTCTGCCACGCCAACACCTGGCCCGTCGTCGCCGAGGCGATGCTGGGGCGAGGTGATCGGGCCTACGAACTCTATCGTGCCTTCTTGCCAGCCGCCAAGAATGAAACCGCAGAGCGCTACGGCATGGAGCCCTACGTCTATGCCCAGTTCATCACGGGAGTCGACCACCCGAGTCATTTCGGCCGCGCGCGAAATTCGTGGCTCACGGGCACCGCCACTTGGGCGTTCGTGGCACTGAGCCAATACATTTTGGGTGTCCGACCGGACTATGATGGGCTCGTGATTCACCCTGCAACACCCAGCTCTTGGCCAGGATTCCGCGTCAAGCGGAAGTTCCGTGGCGCAGACTACGAAATCACCGTCCAGGGCTCGGGAAAGGTGCGCCGCGCAACAGTCGATGGTCAAGAGCTTTCCGTCACTCCAGGCTTTCCCGTGCGGTTGCCCGTGGCTCAAACCGGCGCTCGGGTGAGCGTCTTCATCGAGCGCTCTGAAGACTCCGTCTGAAACGAGTTTCGCTCTCGCTTCTCATGCGCCCGCTCGGGCCCGCAGCTCGATCGCGAATGCTGGCTCTCTCACGGTTCGCCCTGTCACTTTTACCTGGCCCCCGTGCAGATCGAGAATGGATTTGGCTAGTCGAAGGGCAAGTGACACGCCTCGGTGCTGGCCCGGATGACGCTCGGGGCTCAGCATCGCCTCGAGTTCCTGAGCGCTGAACTTCGTGCTGGGCACTTCGATGTGGATCGTTACCTTGCGCCGCTTCAGGCTAGGTCTTTTGTCCTTTCGCTCGCAATCGACCAAGATACGCAGGGAGTCCCTCTCCGCCGTTTTGAGGCCGTGGCTGATCAGAGTGGCAAGTGCCTGAGCAAACCGCAGTCGGTCGACCACGAGTGGCGGAGTCTCCTCAGGGAGCTCCAAAAGAACGAACGTATCTGGATCTCCTGTGATCTCACGCGCCTTGCTGATTGCCAGCTCCAAAAGCAACTCCGTGTGCTCTTCCTTCTGGTCCAGTTTGAGTTGCCCTGCCTCCACGCGAGCGGCATCCAGGATGGTCTCGATGAGGGCCAAGAGCTCCCTCCCCCGTTGCACGATGAGGTCGAGGCTCTCCTTTTGTTGGGCGTTGATCGAAGGCTCGTCCTGACAGAGCTGCGCGAATCCCAAGATCGCATTGAGAGGACTCTTGAGATCATGTGAGACGCTGGCGAAAAATCGACCGCGGGAGCGGGTCGCGGACTCTCGGGCCGAGATGGCTCGCTCCTGAGCGTTCGCAAACAGCCGAAAACGACTGGACAAGAGCTCGATCGCGTCAGCCAGATCGGCCACGGCACGGAAGCGGGCGGGCTTCATCACTCGAGTGCCTTCCAGCGCGACGTCTGTCCCTAGTGTCCGCACCCCTTGGTTGGCCATAGCAAGATCGCGAGAAAGCAAGCGACCCAGGATCATTCCCACCACCCCTGCCACGGCAACAGCCACCAAGATGACGAAAATGGCCCGCAGATTGAGCGGCCCGGTCGTCGTAGCGAAGAACTCGACCTCCGCTCCCCCCGTCTCGAGAGGAACCAAAATGGAGACCAAGCCATGGGCATACTGTGCATCGACTTCGGACACCTCGGACTCAATCAACTTGGTGCGGAAACCGTGACGCGCCAGCGTGGTCTGCGCCTGAGAGACGCCTGGCGCTTCCTCGCGTCCATCCAAGGTCGCTTGCACGACCGAGAGCGCCATCGCTTGCCGATCGGCTTCGTCCGCAGCGCGCACGTGAGCGCCAGCAATCAGTGCAGAGCCCACGGCAAGGAACGCCACTGGGGTGACCACGGCAGCCAACAAGCGCCGTGATGTCCTCCCCCGGAGATGACCGGACCGGATCTGAGCGTCAATCACCTCACCCATCACATCCGGCGGCACCTGCTGCATGACCCGCACGAAGTCAGCCCGCACCAAAACCAGTAGTGGCAAGGCCAGAGCAGCGACGATCACCACGGCGAACAGTCCCAAAGTGAGCGCTGTCGACGGAGGAATAACTGGTGGCCGCAAGGCGGTCATAGAGAGGATCACCGCGGCGCAGGTGATGATCACCCACCCGTTGGCGATCAACCACGGATCATCATTGAGTTTGGGCAACTGCAGCTGATCCAGCCCCCGCTGGCCACGAGCCAACTGGCTGAGCAATTGCCTCCTGGTCATCACCACACTCCACGCCTGGATCATGGTGAAACTGCCCCCCAAAAGAACGGCCAGGGTCAAAACAACCGCTGCTCTTTGTCCGACGTCTCCCGAAAGAAGAAGAAGAAAGGGAGGCACTCGATACAACACCAAGGCAGCTATGGCCGAAAATAGAAGCTGCCAAGCCATCACTCGAACCACGAGGCGTTCCGGGCTCATGGTACCTCCACAATGAGGTCTTCCCCTTCGGCACGCACCCAAAAGCGCTCCAGGAAGCGTCCGAGACAAGGGCCGGTTTCGCAAATCCCCGAATCAACGAAGAACAGGGCACCATGATTCTTGCAATAAATCCGATCCAACTCCGGATCGAAAAAATGACCGTCGCCGAGATCGAGCTCGACCGTCCAGTGCGGACATTCGTTGAGGTAGGCAAACCATTGACCTCCTCGGCGGAGAACAAATGCTTCCCGCTCGCGGCCTTCTTGAACTACGGAAAAGACCTGGCTTTCCCCTTCGCCGAGGAGGGCTCCTCTGGGCACTCGGACTTCCTGCACCGAAAAGAGACTATCAGAACCAAGGAAAGAAGGCCCCCGAAGCGGTCAGGCCCCCAAGCAGTCAAGCCGCCGCAACGGATTGGACTGCGCCATAAATGGATTCCACTGCCTCCTCGAGCCCCGAGACCGCTGTGCCTCCGGCCTGAGCCATGTCGGGGCGCCCCCCACCAGAACCACCCACATGAGCCGCGGCCACCTTGATCAAATCCCCGGCGCGGAACCGATCCGTCAACGACTTGCTCACACTCACCACCAGCGCCGCTTTCGCACCATCAGTGGCCCCCACCAGCACAACAGCGTCGCCCAACTTGTCCCGTAGCTGCTCCGCCAGCTCTCGCAACGCCGAGCGATCACTCACCTCGGTCTTGACTCCAAGGACATGGACACCAGCGATCGTCTTCGCCTGGGAGAGCATCCCCTCGACTCCCCCTGAGCTCCCCCCGGCCAGGAGACTCCGCTTGAGCTGCTCGATCTCTTTCTCGAGGCCTTTCTGTCGATCGAGTAAGCGAGACGCCTTGTCCGTGAGATTTTCTGGTGTCGCCTTGAGCGTTTGCGCAGCCTCGCTCAGACGTGCCTCCAGCTGCCTCATGTAGCCCAAGCTCCCTTCTCCGGTCGTAGCAAAGAGCCGGCGGACCCCAGCGGCAACTCCCTGCTCGCTCGTGATCTTGAACAGCCCGATGTCGCCGGTTCGGCTCGCGTGAGTACCTCCACAGAGCTCCGTCGAAGGCCCCATCGTCAGCATCCTCACGACATCTCCGTACTTCTCCTCGAAGATCATCATCGCACCGCGCTCGCGGGCCTGATCCATGGTGAGGACTTCCGTGACCACCGGGTGGTTGAGAAGGATTTGCTCGTTGGCCAGTCGCTCGATCTCCGCCAACTCCTTGTCGGAAAGGGGCGAGTTGTGAGTAAAATCGAAACGAAGGTGGTCGGGCCCCACCAAAGACCCCTTCTGTTGGGCGTGGGAACCAATGACTCGACGCAACGCCCAATGAAGCAAGTGCGTAGCAGAGTGGTTACGCCGGATCTTTGTTCGCCGAGCATGATCGACTTCGAGTTGCGCCGAGTCCCCCACAGCAAGGCTCCCCGACTCCAGCTTTCCCCGGTGCACAAACAGTCCCATCACTGGCTTTTGCGTATCGCTCACTCGGAACCGCGCATCACCCGAGCTCAAAACGCCCTGATCGCCGACCTGACCTCCCGCTTCGCCATAGAAGCAGGTTTGGGCCGTGATGATCTCACACTCCTCAGGCGCCGCCACTCGAGCGACGAGCTTCCCCCCAGAAATCAGTGCGCAGATCTTGGAGTTTTCGGTTTCCTTTTCATAGCCAGAAAAAACCACTCCTCCACCGGGCACCTGTTCCAAGGCTTCTCGGTAGACGGACTCCACCGCCTGATCGCCACTCTTGAACTCACTGCGGCGCCGCGCTTCGGCGAGAGCTTCCTCGTACCCCTCGAGATCCACATCCAGCCCCCTCTCTCGACAGATGACCTCCGTCAGATCAAGAGGAAAGCCGTAGGTATCATAAAGCTGAAATGCCGCCTTGCCAGGGAGGACGAGCTGCCCCGACTGCTCGAGCTCTCGGAAGCGATCTTCGAGAAGCGACAGACCGCGCTCGATCGTCTGACGGAAGCGCACCTCCTCGGCTTCCGTCACATTGGCGATCAGCTCCGCTCGCTCATGAAGCTCCGGATATTGGGTACCCATGGTATCGATCACTTTACCCGCAATTCGATGCAAGAAGGGCTCGGCGATCCCTAGACGATGGCCATGACGAATGGCGCGGCGCATCACGCGCCGCAATACGTACTCACGACCGGTGCGCTCGGGCATGACCCCTTCAGCAATCAAAAAGGCCGTCGTGCGGGCGTGATCGGCGATGACGCGCATGCTCACGTCGTCCGGATCCATGCTGCCACGGTATTCCTTTTTCGCGAGCTCGGCCGTTTCTTCCACCAAATGACTCAACAAGTCCACGCCATAGTTCGTGGTGACTCCCTGGACGACGCTGGCCAGACGTTCGAGCCCCGCACCCGTGTCGATGCTCGGACGCGGCAAATCGGTCGTGACGATCTCGCCCTCCTTCATGGATCGCTCGAATTGCATGAACACGAGGTTCCAAATCTCCATCCAACCAAGACCCTCTGGGGTCTGTTCGTCGGAGAACTCCCTCGGATCGGGCTCGGACCCATTGAAGTAGAAAATCTCGCTACAAGGACCGCAGGGTCCGGTGTCTCCCATCGACCAGAAATTGTCCTCCATCCCCAACGCGCGGACGCGGGTCTCATCCCAACCGGTGAGCTTCATCCATAGATCACGGGCCTCGAAGTCCGGCGCAATCCCATCCTGTCCCCCGAAGTAGGTGACCACCAGACGCTCTTGGGGCAAGTCGAGCTCCTTGAGAAACTCCCAAGCGTAGACGATGGCTTGTTCTTTGAAGTAATCACCAAAACTGAAATTGCCGAGCATCTCGAAGAACGTCTGATGCCGAGGAGAGGGCCCAACCTCTTCGAGATCGTTGTGCTTGCCGCTAATGCGGATGCATTTTTGACTCGAGGCCGCACGCGAGTAGCTCCTGGATTCCTTCCCCGTGAAGACGTCCTTGAAAGGCACCATCCCCGCGTTGTTGAACATGAGCGTGGGATCATTTTGTGGGAGGAGGGAGGCGCTGGACACGATTTCGTGTCCGTTCTTTTTGAAGAACTCGAGGAAAGCGCGGCGGATCTCGTTAGTCGTCTTGGTCATGGCAAAGCGAGGGGCCCCGGAGGTGATGAACTTCCCTACGAGGCAACGTGATACCTC
>CAYTRQ010000294.1:0-7638 GCA_964440025.1 uncultured Polyangiaceae bacterium
CGTTTGTTGTGCAAAAGGTGGCGCTCGCCGGAGCGGCGGTGTGCTGGGGCATCGGGATTTTCGCGGGGCAGGTCGAGCTCCTGGGAATCGGCGGTGTAAGCTTCATCGTGGCCGGAGTCGCGGCCATCGTGGGCGGCCGGAGTCTGGTGACTGGCGTCAACCACGGAGACAGAAGGCAGAGCTGGAGGCCGGCCGAGCTCAAGGCGATGAGCTTGGCCTCACGAGCTTGGCATGGAAGAATCACTAGAACCGCGCTGATTCTCCTCGGCTTGTTCGCCGTCCTGATGACGGCACGGACGCTCCGCGACCGACGGTTCCAGCAGCGACGAGTTGCATTGCAAAGGGAGCGGGGCGTCGACGTCTGGCACCCAGATCCAAAGCATTGGCGCGTCTCCAACCCCAATGGATTCGATTCGGTAGCAATTGGCGACGGACGTATCTGCTACAGCTGGTTCGTGTCCACTACCCCAGGCATAAGCTGCCCGCCGGTCAGGCACGAACTGCACTTGGTGGGGACTTGGCCGCTTCAGCGCTTGCAACTTGCAAAAGATTCTCTGTTCTGGGCTTCGGAGAACCAAGTAGGCGTCATTGAAGTGTCGGACCAACTGACGAGACGCATGACCTGGAGAACCACGGGGGCACCACGTGCGCTCGCGGGCACGACGCGATGGGTGGCGTGGGACGAGTCGAGTACAGTCAAGGCCGGAGTCATCCATTCAGGCGATGCACATATCCTGGACATCGAGCTGCCCAGTGAGGGGTTGGTCGTCTTGGAATCGCTCGGCGAACGGCTAGTGGCGGGGCCGACGGACGGCTGCTCACTCCTAGCCATGGAACCTAGCGCAGGTGACAAGGAGTGTTTGATCCCTGGTGCAGAACGGACAGTTGCAATCGACAGCTCTGACCTTCAGCTCGCGCTAGCTTTAGAGGACGGTACGCTGTTCGTCACTGACGGCGAGGCGCACAAGCGGTGGGGACAGGTGCCCGACCCGCTTGCCCTTGCCCTAACCAAAACGGCACTGTTCGTCGTAGCGAAGGAAGGGGTGTATCGAGTGCGCGGGGCCGGCGCAGAACCCGAGCTACTGTTCGCACATCGGCTCGAAGCGTGCGAGACGGCCGGCACTTTTGGGGAGCTTTTGGGATGGGAATTTGGCCCTGAAGTACGTGTGATCCGCCGCGATGCCAAGCCGCTAGAGGAGTTCGAGCGTTCTGACTACTCGGACAGCCTGGACAAGATAAGTTCGTTCTTCTCCAGGCGAGTATTGAAGCATTAAAACGACCAACCTCCCCCGCACGTGGTCCCTTCGAGGAGCTTGCGCTGGCAGGTCTTTGGCATCTGCAGCACCGATGCGGCAGACTACAGTTTTGAAGACGGTCGCAGAGCCAACGCCGCGCAGAGCGCGGTCGCACTGCTTCTCATTGTTGACTCGTTGTGATTCGGCGAAACGTTTAATAGCTTCCTCAAGCTCCTACGCATTTCAAGCTGCCGTTGTAGAAGGGGGGAATGAGGGAAGAATTCGAGAGTCGAGCGTGCATTCGAAGGGAAGTATCGAGGCGGCCAGTCATCTCTGTGTGATCAAGACGGACCAGCGACTGGTGTGCATGGGCCAGAATTACCACTGTGAGATTCGGGACGAGTGTTGCAAGGATGACCTTTCCCCGCCCACGGAGGTCCGATTCGCGTGCGAGTAGGGGGGCGCTTCAACGCGTCGGAAAGGTCGTCGTCAGCACACCGTTGATCACCACATCGACGCGACGGAGATCGGCGTAGCGTTCGCGCTCCTCCTTTCGGCACCGTCTAGTGAGCGCGCGTGCACGAAAGCGGGCCACGCTGGAGTTTTTTGAGCATCCGCTTGCTTGCGAGTCAGCTCTCCCTGGGCAAACTCCGGCGAAGCGCTGGCCACCATCAATCGTACAGCTCACGGGCGTCCCCGACCCGCCATCCGCCGCCGATCCGCCCTGGCCGAGCTTGTACGTGGACGAGCGGCGGGTGCGTTTTTGGGACCGATTGCTGAGTTGAGGTGCGCGGTAGGGTGTGCCGCTCGTGGTCGTCATTGGGCGCATCTCTGCTACTCTCGGCCGCATGTTTCGCTCGTCCGCGGCTGTGCTTGTCTTCAGTGCCTTGGCTTTGTCCTGCTGCAAGAGTGAGCATTCCAAGCTCGAAGGAGCGACCACGGGAAAGGCCACTGCGACGGCTGCCGCGGACCAAGCGCCCCCGCCGCCGAGTCAAACAGCAAAGGAAGCTTCGGGCGGAGGCAGCGGCGACAGCCCCCATGAGCAAGTCTGGCCCGCCGATTTGCCCAGGCTCCAACCCGTCCTCGACAAGCCCTTTCCGGAGGGCGCCACGGAGGAGCAGGTGTGTGAGGCGATTGAGAACAAGGAGGAGAAGGATCTGTGGGTGCGCTTCGGTCACCTCGTGCCGACGTACATCTACGCTTCCATTCTGGTTCTCGATGGGACCAAGGAGGACATCCCGAAGATCGAGTCGCTCATGTACGACTATCAGAAGGGAAAGTACCATCCATCCATCAAGGCTTGTCCGGAAGGAGGTCTGCCAGCCCAGCGCCGATAAGCTAGACGATGTTCCCTCCCTCGACCCCTCCTGTGCGCCCTGAATCCTTTTGGAATTCCTATGCTCAGGCCCACCCGCTTGCCCACCGCACCCATCGCCGCCTGCCAGCAAAGACACGCCGCCACCACGAGCTGCCCCACATAGACCTTCCGGCCCAGAAATCTTACCGAGGGTGGAGTCGCTCGCCTCCGGCATTGGCTGCAGCAGAACCTGTGGCGACGGCAAAATGCCCCCTCCGCTTCTCCCAGCTCTCCCCGAGGCTTGCGCGGGTAGTCCGCTCGATGCAGACGCCCCCCGCAGTGCTGACACCCTTTTTCTCGTACCTTTTCGGCAACTTGCTCGTCAGTCCGAACCAAGGCCTTCCAAAATTTGCCCTCCGCCCTCAACCAATGACACACATCAACAGCCTCCTCCTTTTTTTCGCTATTCGGAGGTCGCCCCCTCGGACGCCTTTTGGGCAAGTTCTCTGAGGGGGCTTTTCTTTGCTCCCTCACCTATCGTGAACAGGAGCGAGCTCGATCCCATCGATCTACGGGGTGCTGCTCAACTCACCGTCCGCTGCGCCAATGTAGTTGACTTCGATGTCCACCGAGAGCCGTGTGACATCGAACGCCAAGAGGTTCAGCGCGGTGCCTCCCTTCAATGCCACCCGCGACTCCATGAGCCACTGGAGCTGCGCCCAGCCCCCGAAAGGGATGGGCGCTCATTATTTGATGGGGCGGATGAGTACCGCCAGACGGAGAGAGTGGTTTGCGAGGTTCGCGACTGTCCCTCAGAACCAGGTGAGCTCGACGGGGGAGCCATCACCCTCGAGCTGGATGACCGTGGGGCAACTCAGTTCGTGGGCGCCCACTGCCTGCTGTTGCCAGGCGCCTGTAAAGGTGAAATCCCCACCGGTGCCATTGCAGGAGTCCTCGTACGAGACCGCGAGAGGGAAGGTTCCAGTTGCTCTCACCTGAAGGCTCACCTGCTGGGGCCCCCACTGGAAGTAGGAAGGATACTCGTCGACCATGACGCAGGCATCTGACGCTACCAAATTCGCCGAGCCACTCGACCCGAGCGAGATGGCATTTTCGGAAGTGCAGGTCGAAGATCCGGTTTCAATCCGCACCTCTGCAGCTGTCTCGCTAAGCGAAAGGGCCGTCAGCGTGATCCCAGCATCCGCATCGTGCAGCGGCTCTCCAGGCAACAGACCTGCCCGTTCCATGTTTTGCCAGTCGGTACCGGATTCGGGAGAGGCGTTGATGAGAACCGTGCTCTCGTCCACGATCTTGCGGACGACGATCTGTGGTCCAATGAGTGATTCTGTTCGTAATTCGACATGATAGGACTCGTCTGACCCGGGGATCGGAACGAACAGACTCTTGATCCCCGTGGAGTCGCTCTCCAGAGGAGAGAGCACGATGTCACCATTGCTTGCTACGATTTGCTGGTCAGCGGAAAGCCATCCTAGTAGATCCTTCGAGTACGTCGAAAAGTGCAAGAAGTTCGCCGTACCCATGACATCCAATCGATCGCCGTACTCCTTCGTCTCACAGGTGCCCGTCAGCGAGGTGAAGTCACCATTCGAGTCGACACAGACGAGCCCCCGCGCATGAGGAAGCCCGAGGGTGTGGCCGGTTTCGTGGGCGACGGCTTCAGGATTGGCTTCGGAATAGTAGCCGCTGTGAAACCGGGTTCCTCGACTGCCTGCGGCTGCGGCGCAGTCGGTGTCCACATCGACGAAGAACATGATGTGGTCGTAGTCATACCGATCGAAGCCGACGATTTCCGCTTCGGCCTGCTCGACGACCTCGTCTTCCAGGACACCTCGTGCGTCGCAGCTCTCGAATGTGTGCTGGACGACATGCACGTTGCCCTCCCAGTTGAGGTCGAAACCGCCGTAGGATTGTTCGACGAAGAAGTCATCTGCTTCAGCCACGGCTTGATTCACGTCATCGAGCGAGACGGGAGGATTTGCCGGCGACTGGGTCTGAACCAGGAAAACGGCCACGTCCTGTTCGCTGGTTGGTGTGACCTGCGCTTGCTCGCGCACGGCGATCTCGCCGTCTGTCGAGCTGACATCAGCAGAGCAGCCCATGAGCGCAAGAGCGCTCAGTCCACTGCCAAGAGAAAGAGAGTTTAGGGTTGGGATATTGTTGCACTTCATCATTTCTCCGTATCGTCGTAGTTAGGCCCAGTGAGCAGTTGCGATATCTTTGACGTAACACGCGTGACCGCCGAGGAGCTTCGCTGGCTATCAAAAGCGCCAGTAGCCCGTTCCCGTCCAAAAAAGGTCACTTCGTCGCCTGCCCCCTTCGGCGCGAGGGCGGTCGACTCCGCTTTTTAGCCTGGATTATGACGGACAGCGCCTCGTTGCTGGTTGGTTCGCATCCTCTACGGATGTGAATTGGCTAAGCAAGCGGAAATCAGGAAAGTTGCAGAACAAAGATTTTGTTCTGAAGGTCTGGGAAGTCCGCGACTCTAAACGGTTGGGGAGGCGTCCACGTTGCCGAATCCCAAATGGAGCGCTGCTGCGACGAGAGGTCATGCAGAGACGACTCAACCCTTGGGGCGAAAGAGACCCAACGGTGTTCCCCTCTGGGTCAAGGGGGAGCTCCGATGTCCTCGAGTGACGCCCAGGCGTCGTCTGTTGGGTCCGTCAGGCTTCCGGGCCGCAGTGTTCGACGCCGTTAATGCCGGTGGGAGGCTAGTAAGAACAAACCTGAAGAACGCTAACCGATCGAAGTGGTTGCGTCCGAGGGGAGAGGCTTGTCCCCCGTTGAAGCCACCCGGGGGCGCCACCGCGCGGACGAACCCACTCACGGCTGGTGGCGGCGAGATGGTGCGGCAGCGGGTGTGTTCGCTGCCATAGAAGCTCCGCAGCGCTATTCTGAGCAGTGCGGCTCTGCGTGACTGCGCGGGGGTGCGTCAGTGCCACGCCATAGAGCTGTCAGCAAGACGTAAGCCAAGTGGCAAAGGACGAGCGTCCCAGTACCAGAAAGCCTGTTCCAGGACAGCAAGAGCAGGCACGGTGGGCTTGGATCCCTGACATTGCTGTCAGAGCTCACCGCGCTCAGAATCTGAGCTCATCAGCAAGAAAGCGCCGACGCCTTCTTCGCTTCGTCTGCACCCATCACCCGACGAACTGGTAGTTGTTTGGCAGGTTCTTGGGATCGTAGTTCGTGCTGGCGTCTTCCAAGCGCGCTCTTATCCACGAGGTTGTCCGCATGAGTTCTGAGTAGACCGCACTTGTGGAGCATGCCGGCAAGCGATCGCACCGTAAAAGCTCCACGACTTATGCGGAGCCGGCAACGGTGATTCTACAACGCCGTACAACAACTGTCTTCAGGCGTTGGTACGTCACGCTATGAGTAAGCGATCCACTTTCATTCTTGTTCTATGCGCTTGCTCCGGCTTTGCCGCTTGTGGGGGAGACGCTCGTGTCGTTGGTGACCATGGGCGGGAGAGCGAGGATGGCGGGCACCCAGTCGCCAGAGAAGGAGTGGTGAGGTCCCTCTGGGGAACGGGTAGCCAAGTCTACTATAGTAGTTGGTTCGAGATAGGTGTGGTTGCCGGCTCTGATGTCGAGATCATTGCGCGAAGCGACGACTATGATGAGCACAATGACAGAATGCATTTCGGCGACGTGTGGGGTCGCTCGGAAGAGGAAGTGATTTTCACCTGCAACTACCACTTTCTCGACGACTACCAGTGTGGAAGCTTCGGATTGCTTTGGTATGATGGTTCAGAGCTTCATCGCTTCTGAGGGCTTTCTGGTCCGGATGCCTTGCGGGCACGGCCAGTATTACACGCCTGTTGGTTTGTGCTTTGGGAGCGTTCCACCTGACCGCAAGTGGCATCTCTGTCAGGCTTGCGGCGAGTTCGCGAAGCACGCATTCAACGGATGGACAGACGTTGGCAGCCCTCAAGTGATGCCTTTGCTTGGTGGAGCTAGGCGCAGGATTCGCTTTGCACTTGTGCACGGGGACAGGATTTGACAAGGGACACATGCGCAAGGTCGAGCCGAGCTTGTCCAGGAAGCCTTCGACCAAATCCTTCACTTCCGCGGTCCACTCAACCTGGCGGGTATCTACCGGTAGCGTCTACGCCTCGAAAGAACTCGGCCAGGTTTGTGGCAGTCTCGGCTGTATACTCAGAAGAGTCCCGCAAGGTCAACGACTGCCCTGCGAAGGGAGTCACCAAATGATCCGCACCTATTTCGGCCTGGAAACGGACCCATTCCACACCAAGAACGTCGCTCTCCTGCCCATGCAGGAGGAAATCATGGCGACGCTACAGGTCCATTGCCAACAAGGAGGCCTTTGCGTCCTCGTCAGCGAACCAGGCACCGGCAAAAGCGTCATCAAGCAAGCACTCAAAGAGCTCGACTCCAAGATGCCCTTGACGCCGACGGTCAATCGCACGCTGCACATGTATCATTCTGTCTTGCGAATCTTGTGTGAGGCGTTTAACTTCGAGCCCGAAGGGCTCGCTCACAAGTGCGAAACGGCGCTCATCGCCCAGGCTGAAAGAATCAACAAGTAGGGGCTCTGTTACTTGAGCTGCAGTGCTCGCGCTCATCATCGACGAGGCGCATCTGATGGAGATGGACGCCTTGCGGCGTCTGAGGCTCGTTTTCGAGGACTTTCCTCTCTGCTCTCCCGAACCACATCCACAATCTGATTCTCATCGCCCAACCAGAACTCATTTCCAAGCTCGATTTAGCCATCAATGACGACATCAGAAGCCGTGTCACCTACTCGGTTTTGCTCCAAAAACTGGCCCCCGACGACGTCATCCGATTCATTCTCGCCCAGCTCGACAAGGTCGCTCAGCTCTGCTGGCTGCATTCGCGGTGCCACACCACCTTCACCGATGACGCTCTCAGCCGCGTCGCACGCTCGAGCCAGGGTGTCCTGAGACGCATCAGAAACCTCTGCATCGCATCAATGATGGAGGCCGTCAGAGACCGCACGCTCTGTCCCCCGGAACCGCACCGTCGACCTCAATCAGGTCAACCGCGTCCTGCCGCCGATAAGCTAGACGATGTTCCCTCCCTCGACCCCTCCTGTGCGCCCTGAATC
>CAYTRQ010000295.1:0-7628 GCA_964440025.1 uncultured Polyangiaceae bacterium
CGGAGCCACCGGCGGCGGTGGACATACGGGCGGCACGGGAGCCACCGGCGGCACCGGAGCCACCGGCGGCGGTGGACATACGGGCGGCACGGGAGCCACCGGCGGCTGGTAGGAGAGCCACCTGCGGCAGTCGGCTCCGGGGAGCACCGGAGCCAGGCAGTAGATAGATCCATCGGTCCCGGACCTCCGGTGTCAGTGGGGCTTGAAGACGGGAGGAGGGCTTTGCCCGCTTTCTCTCGGTATGGTGTGGCACGTGCTCACTCTGTTGTCGTGCCGGTCATGGTTGACGAAGGGGGCGGCCCGATCGATGCGACCCCGAGCGATGCGACCAGGCGCAGTGCCAATGTGCTCAAGCGCACGGGGGGCGCGGTGTTGAAGAAGGTCGTCCTGGGTTGAAGTCCATTGGGTCTTTCGCCGGGTGTGCGTTGTCATCACGGAGCAGAGGTGGCATCAGTCGTGCGCTCGAGCCGGATTTGCCGAGCCATCTCTGCAAAAAGCCGGCTGCGCTATCTGGAGAGGCTATCTGGAGGGCCGCTTCGCCGAAGCCGGCTCCCCACGCGGAGAAAAACCTTTGGAAGAACTCAATTTTGGCTCGCGTCTGTGGCTCGCCTTCGTCCTGCCCTTCAAGGTCTTGTTCGATGGCTCCTTTGCTGCACGAATTTCCCGGCTTCAGACACACCGTGCGTTGCCGAGCGCGGAGGACGCGCCGGCTGCTGAATCGAGCTCGGTAGATGCCGAACCGAATGCCGAAGCGGAGCCCGCTGCACGAGCGCCTGCTGTGTCCGCGGTCGAGGCCGAGGTCGACACGACCTCGGCGTTGCAACTGCTTGCGATTCTTCAACGAGAAGGGCGATTCATCGACTTCTTGCAGGAAGACATGAGCGGTTTCGCAGACGCGGAGATCGGGGCTGCGGCGCGCGTCGTTCAGGAAGGGTGCAAGCGGTGCCTCGCCGACTACGTGCAGGTTCGAGCCATCCGCCGGGAAGAGGAAGGGGCAGCGGTCACTTTGGAGCCTGGCTACGATGCCGCGCGAGTGAGGATCACGGGAAACGTCACCGGGCAGCCGCCCTACCGCGGGACCCTCGCTCACCATGGCTGGGAGGTGGAAAGCATCCATCTCCCTCGGCTTTCCGAAAGCCACGATCCTCGGGTTGTCGCCCCAGCGGAGGTCGAACTGTAGCCACCCGGCTCATTTCCCCCGAACGTTCTCTCCGATCCCTGACAGCTCATATTTCGATCCAGCGCCATGATCACCCCACCTTCTCCCTTCGCCGTCGGTATCGATCTCGGGACGACCCACTGCGCCCTTGCCTCGGTCGCAAGCGCACGGGGCAGAGACGGCATGCCGGAACCCTTTGCCATTCCTCAGATTGTTGCCCCGGGAGAAAGCAGCGCCCGGCCGCTTCTTCCTTCCTTCGTCTACTTGCCTGCTCCGGGCGAGTTTGAAAGCGATGCCTTCCGCTTGCCCTGGTCGGAGGTGACGCATCAGGTCGTCGGCGAGTTCGCGCGCAGCAAGGGGGCCACCACCCCCTCGCGTCTCGTCTCTTCCGCCAAGAGCTGGCTTTCGCATGAAAAAGTCGACCGGAGCGCGCCCATCCTCCCCTTCGGCGCTCCCGAATCCGTTCCGAAGCTCTCGCCCGTTCGGGCCTCCGCCGAATACCTCACGCACCTGCGCAAGGCTTGGGACGCAGCGCATCCCGAGACGCCACTGGCGGAACAAGACGTCGTCCTGACGGTCCCCGCCTCCTTTGATGCGGTGGCGCGCGACCTCACCTTGGACGCTGCCACGCAGGCTGGGTTGACTCGTCCTCCCCGGCTCCTCGAGGAACCTCAGGCAGCGCTCTATGACTGGGTGGCTCAAAACCAGAGCGCCTGGCGTGAGCAGGTCGACGTGGGTGATCGCATTCTCGTCGTCGACATTGGTGGAGGGACGACCGACTTCTCCTTGATCGCCGTTTCCGAGAGCGAGGGTTCGCTCGAACTCGAACGCGTCGCCGTTGGCGATCACATTCTGCTCGGTGGCGACAACATGGATCTCGCTCTCGCTTACACCGTCCGCGCGAAGCTCGAAGCCGAGGGAAAGAAGCTCGACGACTGGCAGATGGTGGCACTCACCCATGGGTGTCGCGTCGCCAAAGAGAAGCTTTTGTCCGATCAGCCTCCCGAGGCATGTCCGATTGTGATTCCAGGGCGAAGCAGTCGACTGATCGGTGGCAGCATCCGCACGGAGCTGACACTCGAGCAGCTTCGGAGTGTCCTCCTCGATGGCTTTCTTCCCGAAGTGCCTCGAAATGCCCCTCTCAAGGCTCCCCCGCGCATGGGGCTTTCGACCCTCGGACTGCCCTATGCGAGTGATCCGGCGATCACACGCCACCTCGCGTCGTTTTTGAATCGGGCCGCTGCACAGGTCGATCAGTCGGCGTCACCCGGAGCCGAGAGCTCATCCGGATCAACCGCCTCCTTTCCTGGCGACTCGAGTTCTCGCTTCCCCACCAAGATCCTGTTCAACGGGGGCGTCACCCGCTCACCTGTTGTACGCGACCGACTCCTTTCCTTGCTCAGCAGTTGGGCGCAGTCTCTCGGACAAAAGGCTCCCGTCCCGCTTGCGGGGACCGACGCCGAACTGGCGGTGAGTCGAGGCGCGGCCTACTTCGCTCAAGCGGTGCAGCAAGGAGGCTTGCGCATTCGCAGCGTCACGGTGCGCAGTCACTACATCGGGATCCAGCGGGCGGAGCTCGCCGTCCCGGGGATCCCGCCCCGGGTCGACGCCGTCTGTGTGGCTCCTTTTGGTCTAGAAGAGGGGGCGGAAGTGGCCCTGGAGCAGAGTTTTGGCCTCGTCCTCGGCGAACCTGTTTCATTTCGCTTCTTCTCCTCGGCAACGCGCTCGCAGGATACGGTCGGTACGGTGGTGGATCCTGCGGAGCTCACCGAGTTGGCTCCCCTGGAAACGACCCTGACGAGCGTTGCTGCGGAGGATTCGGACGCGACCAGCTCGGATGCAGTCGGCGACAGCCAAGGTGTCGTCGAGGTGCGACTCCAAGCCCGACTGACCGAAATCGGGACTCTGGAACTCGCTGCGGTCGACGTGTCGAGCGGCCGTCGCTGGAAACTCAGTTTCAACATTGTTGGCGATTGAGATGAAAAAGGGAGCGTTCGTTGTCGGTATCGATTTAGGTACGACCCACAGCGCGATGGCTGCTGCTCTGCTCGAACAGCCTCGATTGCACCTACTCTCAGTTCCTCAACTGGTGGCTCCGGGTGAGGTGACGGAAGCCGAGCTGCTCCCCTCCTTCCTCTATCTTCCGACAGAAGGAGAATTTGCCGCCGACGAATGTGAGCTTCCTTGGGGCAAGCCGGAGTACCTCGTCGGCACCTTCGCCCGCAAACACGGAGCCAAGAACCCCAACCGCCTCGTGGCATCCGCCAAGAGTTGGATCTGCCACGGGGGCGTCAACCGGCGCGCGGCGATATTGCCCTGGAGTGCGCCTCCCGAGGAGCCCCACCTTTCTCCCTATGGAGCGCAGGTGGCCTACTTGCAGCACCTCGAGCGCTGCTGGAACAATCAATACCCCACAGCGCCGCTTGCCGAACAGGAGGTCGTCGTGACCGTTCCTGCTTCGTTCGATGAGGCTGCCCGCACCTTGACCAGCGAGGCTGCGGTGCAAGCCGGCCTCGGCCAGGTGCGTCTTCTGGAAGAGCCCCAAGCCGCCTTTTACGATTATCTGGGCTCACTGGCGGAGCGAGGAGCCGACTCCGACAAGAGCACGAGCCAGCGCGCCGAATTGGCCGCGGCTCGCCTGATCTTGGTTGTTGATATGGGTGGGGGCACGACCGATCTCACTCTGCTGCGCGTGCTACCGGACAGCGCACAAGACCAGAGCGGACTGCCCTCGATCGAAAGGATCGCGGTCGGTGGGCACTTGATGTTGGGGGGCGACAATATGGACGCCGCTTTGGCCTTTTTCGCGCTCCAGAAGGCGGGCATGGATCATCCCCGCGATGCGACCGTCTGGTCCAGCCTCGTGCAGTCGGCTCGGGACGCCAAGGAGCGGCTGCTGTCGACGGATCCTCCTGCCGATGCGGTGATTTCCTATCAAGGTCGTGGTTCACGACTCATCGGAAATACGAAGAGCATCACCATCACGCGTGAAGAGGCCGCTCGGGTCCTGCTCGATGGCTGCTTTCCACGCACGGGACCCGGTGAGGTCGCCCAACGCAGCGCGCGCGCTGGACTGACCACCCTAGGGCTGCCGTACACCAATGACACCGCGGTACCGCGTCACATTTGTACTTTCCTGAGGCGACACGCCGCTTCCGCCGCGCAAGCAGGAGCGCAGGTCCATGAAGGGCTCCCTCGACCAGATCTCTTGTTGCTCAATGGCGGCGTCTTCAATGCTCCTGCCGTGGTGGAGCGCCTGCAGGAGGTGTTGTCCGCTTGGTATGACGGGGAGCCGCCGGCGCTTCTTCAACAGACTTCGCTCGACACGGCCGTGGCCCGAGGCGCAACGCGTTTTGGCTTGGCTCTGCATGGGCAGGGTGCAGTCATCCGGGGGGGAACGGCTAAAAGCTACTATGTCGGGATCGAACAGGAGGGGCGCACCCGGGCGCTTTGTATCGCTCCGCGTGACACCGAGGCCGACACGCGGATCACCGTGCCGGACCGATTGTTCGAGTTGCGACTCAACGAGCCCGTGGCCTTTCCGCTCTTCACCTATACGGGGGATCGCGTGGATGCTCCGGGCAAGCTTCTCGAGATTGCCGACGACAACGAGGAACTCACCCCCTTGGCTCCCCTCGAAACGATTCTGCGCGGAAAGAAGGGGACGAAGGTTCGCGAATCCACGGTCTCGGTCAGGCTCGAAAGCTTCGTCGACGACGCCGGGAACCTGCACCTGTCACTGGTGAGCGTCGAACTTCCTCCGCGCCGCTGGAAGCTCTCCTTCACTGTGCACGCAAGTCACTCGGATTCTTCGCGCGACTCGCGTGAAGAACCAGCAGATTCCCAGGGCGCTGGCGCGCCGGGCGCCTCCTTCCATGAGCCCGCGTCCGAGCAAGCGGCGGAGCCTCCGCACCCTGAGGCGGGCGCCGCAGCGCGGACGATCTGCTCGGCTCTGTCGAGCGGCGACGAAGAGCGAGTTGGTGGGCTCCGCCGAGAGCTTGAAGATCTCTTGGGTCCCCGCGGACAGTGGTCCGCGTCGACCTGTCGCGTGCTCGCGGACGCCTGTCTCGATGTGGAGCCCGAGCGCGGGCGGAGCGAGGCCCACGAGCTGAGTTGGCTGCGGCTGCTCAGTTGGACTCTGCGCCCCGGCTTTGGATGCTCGGGGGATCGGGAGCGGATGGAGCGTCTCTGGCAATGGCACGGTGCCGGACCGGCCGCACCCAACAAGAGCAATTGGGGCGAGTGGTGGATCCTCTGGCGTCGCGTGGCTCCGGGCTTGTCAACGCATCGGCAAGAAGCTCTTTTTGCGCAGGTGGAGCCTTGGTTGTGGCGCCGGGGTAAGCCTCCCCAGGGACCCCAGCCACAGGGGCCCGTGGAAATGATGCGCATGGTGGCGGCGCTCTCGCGCCTTTCTCCTCGAGAAAAGGCCAAGGCTGGTGCGCTCTTTCTGGAAAGAGCCAAAAAGCTGGGCTCCTATTGGCCCCTGGGGCGTGTGGGAGCGCGCGTCCCCTTCTATGGGCCGCCCCAGTCGGTCGTCGACAAAAGCTTGGCCGAAAGCTGGATCACGCTACTCCTCGAGCTGGACTGGACCCAGGCAGAGGGAGCAGCCTTCGCGGCGGCCTCGATGGCACAGCTCACGGGAGATGCGACCCGGGATGTCGATTCGGATCTGCGAAGGCAAGTCGTCGACCGACTCACCGAAGTCTCAGCCAAGGAACGCTGGATCGATATGCTGCTCCGCCCCACTCCGCTCGATGCAGGCGACGCGAAGAGTGTTCTGGGCGACAGTCTCCCTGCGGGGCTCCGCCTCGGTTGACCTCGAAAGGTCGCATGGTGGCGGCTTCGTTGGGGGCGTCTTGCTCGGGTGCCTTCGACCGACTTGGGCGCGAGTCTTCACGTTTGTTCTCCCTCGCCGCCCGTTCTACAGTCAGAAAAGAAGAATGAATGATTCTAGGGTAAAACACATCCCCTTTATCCGCGGACGGTTGACGTCAGTAGAAATAGGCGAGGATGCTACTAGTAGTCGCAAGAGGAACCCGCGGAGGGCTGAGTCCTCTCGTCGGAATGAGTCGGCGTTCTAGGCTTATGCAAAGTCGGACATCCACTCCAGCTCCGCTCCGAGAAGGTCGGAACCCAGCCCTTCTAGGAGTTGCCGTTTAGAAGCGACATTTTTGAGGTCATCATGAATCGAATCGGCTTAATGCTCGCCAATCTACTCGTTCTCACCAGCGTGGGGTGCAGCGACGAAGATCCTTCCGGCAGCGGAACGGAAGATATCGTCCCCGGCACGGGAGGAAACCCGAGCACTGGCGGTGCAGGCACCGGAGGCAGCGTGGCCTCGGGCGGCACCATCACCGGGGGCACCTCCACGGGCGGTACCGTTTCCTCGGGTGGCGCGGGCACCGGTGGTGTCGTGACGACGGGCGGTACCGTTTCCTCGGGTGGCGCGGGCACCGGTGGTGTCGTGACGACGGGCGGTGCTGAAAGCACGGGGGGCATGGACGGCTCCGGCGGCGACGCGGCGACCGGAGGCGGTGGCAACCCCGATGTCGTTGCTATCCCCGACTTCGACGAGTGGCCCGAGGGTAAGGACCCTGCGACCATTGGCAAACAAGTGGCCCAGCGATTCCTCAATGTTGACGCGAGCGGCCGCCATTATGCCAAAGCCTGTGATTGGTACGGTGCGCTTCAAGTTGCCCGTCTAACAGAAGACAGCGCTTTGCTGGATCAACTCATTGGTAAGTATGACTCCTATTTGGGCAGCCCAACGGATGGCTTTTACTCCTCGGAGTGGCCTACTCCAGGCGCCGAGGGACACGTCGATGCCAATGTATGGGGCGTCATTCCATTTGAAATCTATCTCAACAACGACAATGACGCGCATCTGCAAGATGGATTGGCACTGGCAGATAATCAGATAGAAAATAGTGGCGCGCAATTACGATACGCCATTGACGACATGTACATGGTCCCCGCTCTGCAAATGCAGGCGTATCGCGCCACTGGTGATGCCAAGTACATGGATTTCGCTGCGGAGGCCATGTCAGACTATCTTGACCAAATGCAACAAGACGACGGCCTCTTCTTTCAGTTGCAAAATGTGACCAGAGGGAAATGGGGACGCGGCAACGGCTGGTTCGCCGCCGGTATGGTCGAAGTTCTGCAGGTTCTTCCCACAGACCATGAAGAGTACGCGCGCATCTTGGAAGGGTACGAATTCATGATGTCCAGTCTGCTGAGCTTCCAGCAGGATTCCGGACTTTGGATGCAGGTCATTGACCATCCAACTGAAGCCGGCAACTGGGAAGAAACATCCGGCACCGCCATGTTCACCTATGCGTATGTTGTAGGACTGAAACTTGGCCTGCTTGATGTTGACGAATATGGCCCCGCAGCCCGCAAGGCATGGCTTGCGCTCACAGATAACGTGACTGCCGACGGCCAGTTGGATAACGTAGTTGGGGCGTGT
>CAYTRQ010000296.1:0-7622 GCA_964440025.1 uncultured Polyangiaceae bacterium
CGATAGAGGGGGATTGTTGGATGGGGCCAGGAGGGTGTGTGTTGGGGGGGGGTGATCCAAGGACGCAGTTTGTAGATGAAGCAGGTGATGACCATGGCGTGAGCGAGGACACATCACCATGATGAGTCGCCTGTTTCTGGTAGGAGCTTGCGCTTGCCTCTTGAGTTGCCTTCCAGCATCCAACGATTCTTCACGGAGAGCTTTGCCCCGCAGGGGATTCATACAGGAGTTGATCGAGGGGACTGGTGACGCCAAACGGTCCGGCTGAAAGCACGTGCGTGTAGATCATCGTAGTACGCGCGTCGCTGTGGCCGAGCAGCTTCTGAATCGTGCGGATGTCCGTTCCCGATTCCAGAAGGTGAGTGGCAAACGAGTGGCGCAGAGTGTGGCAGCTGGCAGGCTTCGACAGTCGCGCTTCGAGCGCGGCTGCTCGGACTGCGCGCTGAAGGGCAGTTTCGTGCGCGTGATGCAATAGCCGCGCTCCGCTGACGCGATCGACGTAGGTCCGACTGGCCGGAAAAAGCCATTGCCATCCGAGGTCCGTGGGAGCGTTGGGGTACTTCCTGGCGAGCGCAGTCGGGACCACAACGCGGCCGGCACCGCGTGCGCGCGAGCGTTCGTGCTGCAATGCCCGCTCACGAATATGCTCTCGCAGAGTCGGCTCGATACGGGTCGGCAGCAGCGCGACGCGATCTCGCGCTCCTTTTGCCGTGGCGCACCGTCAACTGGCGGCGCTCGAAGTCGACATCTTTGATACGCAGTGCGACGCACTCCATCAGGCGCAGGCCAGCACCGTAGAGCAACTGTGCCATCAGCAGCCAGGGAGGCGACAAGCAGGCGAGGAGCATCGAGACTTCCGCGCGCGAAAGCACGACTGGTAGACGTTTGGGTCGCTTGGCATAGACCAGGTGGTCCAGGTACTCGAGAGGCTGTCCGAGCACTTCCTTGTACAGAAACAAAAGGGCCGCGAGCGCTTGATTTTGTGTCGACGCGCTCACGCGCTCCTTTGTCGCCAAGGCGGAAAGAAACGACGTCACCTCGTCCCGACTCACGGTGCGGGGATCACGCCGCCCGGTAGCGCGAATGAATCGCCGAACCCAGCGCCGGAAGGCCTCCACCGTGCGCGGACTGGCATGTCGCGTTCGCAGTCGCTCTTCGAGCGCCTGTAAAACTTGCCGCGGTGATGCAAAAGAAGCATCCGCGCTCCGTCCATCACCGGTCATGCGGAACATTTGGCAAGCGCCGTGCTGTGCCAAGTTTCGCCGGATTTGCCGCGCAAACTAGGCAGCCGCGTCTGGCGCACCACCAGTCGCGGTGGCGCGTCCTCCGTTCCGCGTTTTTCGGCCTCGAGGCCAACCACGCAAGCCACAGAAAAGGCTCGAACGCCCTCGCCGTACTATCTGCCCGCCAACAGGCACGCCCTCCCCGCATAAAACCGACTACGCCCGCAATTATGCAGCCCCCTACGCTGCATAAAACGCGCTGACGGCAGAAAATGCAGCAGATCCGGCTGTTGCATCAGGCTCACTTGAGCCGCGTCCATCACAGCGAGTAGGCCCGCTGATCTCGCGACTTTGCTGGATAATTTGTAGTTGGGCGGACAACGATGAAGTATTTTCGAAGACCATAGGACGAGTCCCGCGGAGACCAATTCGATCACTGGGGAACCTCCACCTGGTTCTTTGAAATCGATTTCGACGGCTACCCGACGCGACAGCTTGAGGTGTACGAAAACGGCAATGTATTGAAGTACTCCCACGCCCATCTGGACGACGACTATGGTGGCCTATCAGTCCAACCCATCGACGTGCGAGAATTCGAGGCGTTTGAAATCTCGAACGTCGATTTCGAGAAAGCTTGGACGGTGGAGCGACAGGTTGGGAGCGCAAGGCCAACCCAGTAACCGGGCTGTGGGTTCAGCGGCGGTGCCCGGTGCCTCCGAGCGCCGTCTTTTTTCGCTCGCTTTGGTTGTGGCGGTCGCACGGTGTAGCCTGGCGAGGCTACGCGCGACATGAAGATGGCGAGACTTTGGGTGGACGATGACAGGGCAAGCATGCTGTCCGCACGGCTCTACCCCTAGAGGTTCTTGTTTTTGGCCGTTTCCTTCAAGCTCAGCGCCATCTGGTTCGAGAAATTTGGTCACGACAACCTTCTTTCGCGGACTCCATTCACTCCTATGTCCGCAGCAACGTTGGGAGGAAGCTATCTCGCCCTTTCGAGCTTTGCGGGGCCTACTGGCATTCAGTGGCGGCGCCTACGGGACTCAAGGTACTAAACCGATGGGCACTTAGTTTCTTGAAGCCCCTAGTCGTGATCTACTTCGTTTCCAGTCTGGCTTGTGGAATCGGCTTCGTTGGGTATAGCGTCCTGCTTGCGCTCTCACCTTGAAGCCCACGATGACGGAAGACGAGGCTAAAGCCACCATTCTCCGACAAGTTCTCCCTGACGATGCGGAGGGTAGCGAGGAACCAACAACGCTGCTCGGTGGGCTTCGACCATTTCGAGGTGTCCTTCCGACAAGATGCTTTCATCAGACCATGGGCGCACTCCGAGTCTTGGCCCCGGCGTTGTCAGACACTCCACACGTAAACCGTGAGGTCATTTCGGCTTTGTGGTCGCTGTGTCATCTCGTCCCGTGCTGGGCACTCCACGAAGATAGCATGCTCCGCTCTAATAATCTGCTGTCACCCGAAGAGATTTCAATCATCGCTGAGTGGCACAATCTGATCAGCTACGCAGTGATGATTCTCCTTGAAACGCACGACCCGATCGAGGCCTTCCACGAGTACGAAGCCTACGTCCAGGAGAACCCTCCCCACTTTGGCGCTTAGCTCTACCCTGTTAGAACTGAAGCGTCATGCCGAGAACCGGCCGGCGAAATGCCACCCAACGAAGTAGGCTTTTCGCGGTGACGGGGCCGAGGGAGCGGTGCGACCGAGGCCCGGCCAGCGCTAAAAGCTCTGTTGAACAACCCGCCACGGCCGGCTTACAGCACACGAGGCTCTTGGTGGATTGCACTGTGTGGCAGCGCGCTTTTCGATGCGCTCCTGCTCCAAGACTGCCCGAAACGTCTTCTGCAACGTGGTGGGATGCACTCGCTCTCCCTCCGCCTCACCAATGAAGAGCAGAGGTTTCTCTGAGGGGCGACGTTCCTGCGCCCAGTACCTTCTCAACTTGTGAAGTAGGGGGCGTGGCATTGGCACCGTCCGATCTTTGGCTCCCTTGGAATTGCGCACCAAAACCATCAGGCGGTCGTTGTCGATGTCGCGCACCTCCAATCTCAGCGCCTCGTTGAGTCGCATCCTAAGCGCGTAGATCGTCTGCAGCGCCATGCGGCAGGTGGGCTCACGCACGGCTCGCAGCAAGCCAAGGGTCTCCTCTCGACTCAAGACCACTGGCAACTTCTGTGGGATCTTCACGCGTACGAAGTCCAAAACCTGCCAGTCCTGCGGATATGTGTGTGAAGAAGAAGCGCAGTCCGTGCACGGCGATGTTTCGCGTGGAAGGAGCCAGCATTCTCTCGTCGCGCAGATGAATCAAATACCATGCGAACGTCCTGCTCGGTCAGAGCAGCTGGCTCCTTCTTCACGTGCAGTAGAAACTGACGCACGGCTCGCCAGTATGCGTCCCACGTCTTGGACCGAAAGTCCTTCAGCCGCATGTCTTCACTCATTCGATTCTTGATGACCGCCAACGTGCTCATCGTCGCCTCCATGAAACGGCGACGACCCCGCGCCGACGCCTACGACAAAGCGTGAGTCACTCGGCGCGCCGCCTCTTCTCGACCTATCACCTGACGCTTTTCCGGCTCGAAATGGGCCTGCCCCACCGGATCCACCCGAAGCTACCGCGCTTAGCGCGGTTTCGTTCAACAAGCCATTGCTGCTGACCGCGATCGCTGAGGCTTCCGCTTCGCGGGTAGCGTCGTTGTCCGGCCGCGCCGAGTAGAGACCCCCGGTTGCCCAGGGGCCCCTCTCACAGAACCGGACTTGTGGGCCTCACATCCGGCTCTTCGGGGTGACGGGGTGGGAAGAGGTCCATCGTCTTGCGTTAGGTTGAGAGTTTCCGACACTCGCTCTTTCGATAGCGAGACGGGTTCCTAGTTCGACCATGGCTCGACGCTTCGCGGCAGGCTCATCCAGGGTTGTCGTGCCTTACGGTTCTTCACTTTCGTTCGGGTCCGAGCTGCATTTACAGCTTCCACCAGACGGAGCCTCGCGACTCCGCCCTTGCTTTCAATGTTGAGTTCCATCTGTCTTGGTCTCAGGAGGACTTTCACCTCCAGTGCTGTGCCCATGCCGGGCGCAACGCTCTTTCACTCCCTTTGGTCGTGGCGGCCGCTCGGTGTATCCTGTCAGCGACATGCGCGGCAGGAGAATGGCAAGTCGTTGATATAACACGCCCCTGTCAAGTACTGATTGAGATGTTATGTCAAGTTCATTTCCATTCTTTGCTCTCTGAAGCAGCAGCGAAGGTGAGCTTGTTCGACGGCCCGTCATGCTGATATTCGAGGATCGGCCGGGGCCGCCTTCATGGTCATGAAAACGCCCGGAGCTGTCCTGTCACGAGGAACGTGGATCGGAACCACACAACGACCTTCCATGTTTCTCTCCGCTGCTGGCTTCGCCGCTGACTCCTTCGCTTCAAAGAATGGTGGTTCTCGTCCTGTTGCCGAGTTGAGCTTAAGCAGCCATCTCGAACTCCTTTTCGACGGTGAGGCCGATCTCCCAGACGAAGCCAGCGAGTTCGCGCGCTACGGCCGTGACGACTTTGCCCACTGGCATTCCGCGCTGAGAGAGCGCCCAGTATCTTCGATGCAGGCGCTGCTGGGCTCGCCATGCGGTGTCACTGACCGGAGCGGGCCACTCTTTCATCATCTTTTTCTGCCGCTGCATGATTCGAGGTGGATGGCGGTACTGCCAAGCTGCTCGACCAAGGCTCGTCGCAAGTGAGAGTTGCCGGGTTTCGTGATCGCCCCCTGTCTTCTCTTCGAGCCCGACGAGTGCTCGCTCGACGTCACACCTGTGTAACTCATCACTTGTGAAGCTTTCGCAAAAGCGCGTCATCGAATTGAGTTCGACCGCGAGGATGACCGCTGTCAGCTTGCCGACTCCTCGCAGTGCCTGGAGCTCCTCGACGATCTTTCTAAGTCTTTCTGGGGCCTCCGCAATGGCCTTGTCTATCGCCGCCTCGATTCTGATGAGCCGATGCTTCTGGTGGTCCACCTCGCTGATGAGCTCAACGAGAGTCACTTCCTGATCGACGTGAGGCATCTTCACCTTGCGCGCCCACTGCCACCAAGTATCGGACCACTTCTTCTTACCGCTTGGGTCTTTGAAACCGTGTCGAAGGAAGAACTTCCCGAGACGATGCTTTGCTCGCACGTTGTCTTCCTGTGCCGCTTCGCGGAGGCGAATCAGGTCACGCAGAGCTTCATGCTTTTGATCTGGAACCCACACCGCTGTCAAATCCCCAGCTCGATGGGCACGAGCGAGTTTGAGAGCATCGCGTCGGTCGGTCTTCACACGATCGCTTGCGGCTTTCGGTATCAGCGACGGCGCCACCACGATGCACCCGAAGCCGAGCCGGGTCAGCTCCCAGTAGAGCGCGAACCCGGAGGGGCCTGCTTCGTAGCAAACGCGAAGCTGCTCCTTCTTTCCGAGCTTGCCCAGCACCCGGCGGATGGCACTCACTTCATGTGCGACCTTCCCGAGCGAGCGTACCTCGCCCCCTGTTTCCGCTACGGCAATCGCTACCGTCGCTGCATGTACATCCAACCCTACAAATTTGATATTCTTCATCGTCGACCGGCTCTCCTTTCATGTGGCTCTGCGCTTGTTCTTCGCAGCTCAAGAGTAACCCACGATGCACGAATGAGTGAGCCGGTCGTGTTATTCTGACTGGGCAGACTCGAATGGATAAACGCAACGAATCTCACAGGTGTCAGCCATTTGGCTTCTCGCTCCTCATGAAACTGCACGGGTTCCGTTAGATGGCAACCTACGTGAAACCATGCCTGGGCGTCCTACTCCTCGCAAATGGATGCGCCCACCACCACCCCGTGACCCCATCTTCCGAAGTGGGGCCTTCGCCGCAAGCCGTCAAATCGGATCGTGAGGTGGAGGTAAGCGACGAGGCTCCCCCACGCAAGCTGGCGCAAGCTGATGCCCGGCAGGACAATACGACCGGGTCTGGTTCAACCTCAGGCTCGTTTCTAAAACGACTGTTGACGAAAGACTTGGGAACCGTCGACGATGGCGCCGCGAGGGTGGACCCAGATCAGGCTGAGGCGCTGCGCGCCATCTGCGATCGAGTCATTCTAGCGGAGACTGGAAAGCTGGGCTGCGATACCTGCGTGGGATGCGAGGACACAGACTCCCAAGTCAAATCAGAGACCTTGGCCATGATCTCTGGGAACTTCTCGGACGATCCAGGAGACGAAGCGCTCATTGCGATGTGGGACACAGATTACTCATATCGTTACTTTTTCTTGATCAGGGACGGTGACCATTGGCAGGTGAGAAGCACCGTAGTTCTCGAGGGACTTCCATCCGAACACCGACGTCTCCGAGTGCCAGGACAGCCCGACGTGTTGATTCGTATCACTGTTAGCGCGGGTGCGCCGGGTCCTACGGAAGTGGATGCTGTACGATTCACCCGAGAAGAAGTCTTGGTGACGTCCCTCATACTCGATCTGCGTGCATTTGAGCCCTGCAACCCTTCGGATTTTAGCTTCAGAGGCCTCGCACTCCGCGACTTGAACGCGGACGGAATCGAGGACGTCGTGGTGAGTGTCGAGGATTACTCCGCTGCCCTTGACAGCCCGGATGCTCGAGCGAAAGCATCAAAGGCTTGCGCAGCAGAAAAGCCTTTCAGGGCTTCCTTCCACCGTCGCAGCCTCCAATTCATGTATGACAACGGGGGATTTACGGCGAGTGCATCCACGGTCAAACTCCTTCGACTCGATGAAGGGAGGATCAATTCAGCGGCTGTCGCCTGGGAGATTTCCACCTCGTTCTAGAGTTTGGGAGGGCGACATTCGGAGACGTAGCCCTTCTCCCCTGTCTCAGTGAACCATCGGCTATACTTGCGGCCACTGACAATCGACCGGTTCTCCGTTTGGTTTTGGCTCTGCACTTGGTGCCTCACAGCTCAAGCGCAACCCACGGTTTCGAATGCGTGAGTCGGTCGTGTTATTTTGACTGGGCTGACTGACAACCGTCACCGGGCAAGTATCCGGCTGGTTTCTGCCTAGGAATCTCCTGCCAACGACTACCAATGTTCAAGCACCTTCCGACACGCTGTCTCGCTTGCCGGGTCAGAAGGACTGTCGTCCCAGTTCACATCACAGCCAAGCAACTTCCAATGGGGGTCGTAACGCTGTTTCTCCTCGTCGTAGCGTCCGCTGAAACTCGCGACTACCCGGCCGGAAAACTCACTGCTCTCATCCGGGTGCAACATGAAGTAGGAGCTGTTGACCGCACGCCATCCTGACTTCGTTGTGCCGTCGATTTCTACAATGGCTGGTTCGTCCAGGACGGGTCTGACACATTGCGGGTACGGTTCGGTCACTAGTGCTGCGACCACATAAAAGTGGTCGGTAGGGAGACCACTTTTCTCTC
>CAYTRQ010000297.1:0-3025 GCA_964440025.1 uncultured Polyangiaceae bacterium
CTTGTCCGCGCCTATCATAGAACGTATGGTCTTCCGATACGGATCACCAACTGCTCGAACAACAACGGGCCCTACCAATTTCCCGAAAAGCTCATTCCACTCATGATTCAGAACGCGCTTTCGAAAAAGCCCCTACCCGTCTATGGCAAGGGGGAAAACGTCCGTGACTGGCTCTATGTCACCGACCACTGCCACGCCATTTGGGCCGTCCTCGAAAAAGGGAAAAATGGCGAAACGTACAATATTGGAGGCAATAACGAGTCCACCAATATCGATCTCGTCAAGAAGCTCTGCAGCCTTGTTGCCCACTCAACCGGCAGAAGCGAGCAGGAACTCCTGGATAGCATCACCTACGTCACGGATCGTCCCGGGCACGATCTGCGCTACGCGATCGACGCAAGCAAAGTCATGAAGGAGTGCGGCTGGGCTCCTCGAGAGACACTCGAATCCGGGCTGCAAAAGACCGTCGAGTGGTATATCGACCATCAAGAATGGGTGGCATCGATCGTGAGCGGAGAGTACCAGCAGTGGATTCAGCGCAACTACGGGGAAAGGGACGTTTCATGAAGGGAATCATTCTAGCCGGAGGAACGGGCTCCCGCCTATTTCCGATCACGCGAGCCGTGAGCAAACAGCTCGCTCCCGTCTACGACAAACCGATGGTCTACTACCCGCTCAGCATTCTCATGCTCGCAGGGATCAGGGACATCCTCGTGATCACCACCCCTCACGACCGTCCAGCGTTCGAATACCTCCTCCGCGACGGTTCTCAGTGGGGATTGAGAATCCAACAGACGGTCCAAGCGGCCCCCGAGGGTCTCGCTCAGGCATTCCTACTCGGTAGGGAATTCATCGATGGCTCACCCTGTTGCCTCGTTCTCGGCGACAACATTTTCTTTGGTCATGGGCTGCAAGAGACCCTCAAGGAAGCGGCTGCGCTCCGCCACGGAGCTCGCATTTTCGGGTACCACACCTCGACCCCCGAGGCCTACGGGGTGGCAGAATTCGACGACACCGGTCGCGTCATTGGGCTCGAAGAGAAGCCTTCCAACCCCAAGAGCAACTATGCGGTCACGGGGCTCTACTTCTACGATCACCGAGTGGTCGAGTTTGCCGAAGCGCTAAAGCCCTCCGCGCGCGGGGAGCTCGAGATCACCGATCTCAATCGGATCTACCTCGAGGAAGGCACGCTCTCTTTGGCTCAACTCGGACGCGGCGTGGCCTGGCTTGATACCGGCTCGCCGGATGCGATGCTTCAAGCGGCTCAGTTCGTTCAGGCCGTTCAGGAAAGGCAAGGCCTGCGGATTTCCTGTCCCGAAGAGATCGCGTACCGCAGCGGGTGGATCGACGATGAGGCTCTCAAGAGGCATGTCGATGAACTAGGCAAGACCAGCTATGGCCGCTATCTTCATCAACTCCTGCAGGAAGGCGCCGGAGACAGCTTACGATGAATGTCACCCCCCAAGAGATCCCTCCAGTCCTTTTGATCGAGCCCAAAACCTTCGGTGATCAACGAGGATACTTCAAGGAGACGTTCTCGACGCGCAACTTTCCCGGCTCACCGGACGTGAGCTTCGTCCAGGACAACGTCTCCTTTTCTCGCCAGGGGATCCTCCGCGGACTCCACCTGCAACACCCCTACGATCAGGGAAAGCTCGTCATGGCGATCACCGGGAGGATCTTCGACGTCGCGGTGGATGTCCGGGTCGGCTCCCCCACGTTCGGAAAATGGATCTCTGCCGAGCTGACCGAAGAGAACCACCGTCAACTCTATATCCCCCCGGGATTCGCCCACGGCTTTTGCGTCATGAGTGACACCGCCCACGTCTTGTACAAATGCACCGAGCTCTATCATCCAGAAGCCGAGCTTGGCGTGGCGTTCGACGATCCCGACATCGGCGTGGCATGGCCCATCTCCGAGCCCCTCGTTTCCGAAAAGGATCGCGCTGCCGCTCGCCTGAGAGACATCGAGCCTCATCGACTTCCCCAGTTCGAAAAACATCGGTCATGACCCGCTTCATCGTTCTCGGAAAAGAAGGCCAACTTGGACGCGCTTTCGGAGAGCTGCTCCACGCGGAAGGCCACGACTTCCACCTGCTCGGACAAGAGACCGTCGATCTCTCGCGCCCGGAAACCGTTCATCTCGACCTGGACTCATCAACTCATCTGATCAATTGCGCAGCCTACACGAACGTGGATGGCGCCGAAGCCGACGAAGCAACCGCCGCTCGAGTCAATGGTCACGCGGTGGGACGATTGGCGGAACTCTGTCGCGAAGCAGGCTCGACGTTCATCCACTTCAGTACGGACTACGTTTTCGACGGGACGGCGAGGGCTCCCTATCCGGTCGATCACCCGAGGACTCCTCTCGGCGCGTACGGCCGGACCAAGGCGCTGGGAGAGGAACTGCTTGAGCGCTCACAGGTCGACTCCCTTCTCGTCCGCACCAGCTGGGTCTACGCCCCTTGGGGACACAATTTCGTCCGCACAATGGCGCGTCTGATGAAAGAAAAGGAGTCGCTCAAGGTCGTCGACGATCAACGCGGTCGTCCTACCCACGTCGCGACGCTCGCCGCCCGGACGCTGGCCCTTTTCAGGGGCGGACACCGCGGGACATTCCACGTCACGGACGACGGCGAATGCACCTGGTATGGCTTGGCAAGCTGCATTCGCGAGGCTCTCGGCGCAAGCTGCGAACTCACCCCCTGCACGACCGAGGAATTCCCCCGTCCCGCTCCACGTCCCGCCTACAGCGTGCTCGACACCTCTTCGGCCGATGCCCTCCTTGGCCCAGCCGTCCATTTCCGAGACCGTCTGGCTGAAATGGCGGAACGGCTCAACGCTGGTCGAGACGGAGCCTAGTTTCTCATGAGCGCACACCAACAAGCCGTGACGACAATCGTCGACCGTCCTCGCACCACCGTGCTCGGTGTCGAGGTCGATCCTCTCACATTGGACGAAGCGGTGGGAACGATCGTTGGATGGCTCGATGAAGCGGCGCGACACCCAGATACTCCTTGCAGGT
>CAYTRQ010000297.1:3035-7615 GCA_964440025.1 uncultured Polyangiaceae bacterium
TCACTCCCAACCTCGATCACGCCGTTCAACTCAGTCAAAACCGCGAGCTTCATCGGGCTTATCAACACGCAGCCCTCATTCTCAGCGACGGGATGCCCTTGATCTGGGCTTCGCAGCTATTGCGCCGAGGAGTGCCCGAACGGGTTCCCGGCAGCGATCTTGGCCCCGCCGCTCTCGAGGCGGCCTCACCAGGGACCAAGATCTATTTTCTTGGCGCAAGCGAAGAAGCGTCTCGGCGCGCCGTCGAGCGATGCCAGGAGCTCTATCCACACGTGTCCGTCGTCGGGCGGCTGAGTCCTCCGCGAGGTTTCGAAGCCGACGAGACGTGGACACGGAAGATCGTCTCCGACATCACCGAGACGGGGGCACAACTCGTCTTGGTCGGGCTCGGTGCACCCAAGCAAGAGCTCTGGACTGCGGCCCATCATCGGGCCCTTCCGGGCACCGTCGTCCTCTGCGTGGGGGCCACCATCGACTTCCTCGCCCAGACCGTCGAGCGAGCCCCTGGCTGGATGCAGCGCAGCGGACTCGAATGGGTGCACCGCCTGTCCCGTCAACCCGGTCGCCTCGCCTCCCGGTACGCAAAAGATGCCCTTCACTTTCCGTGGCTCCTGTTCCGCGACGCCTTCGGCATACAGCCCAAACCCGGCAATCACTAAACTCCCCGTTCCTGTTGCGGCGGCGGTATCGAAGCCGAACTGAACGCCTTTTCCTGTCGCTGCCGCGGTATCGAGACCGAAAGAGCGACCATTCAAGCCGAGGGCTCAACATTCAAGCTGAAGAGCCCCTTGCTCCGCCGGGACCCGTGCCCCGGGGATGGGCGCCCCGTCACTCTCGACGGAGGCCTCGTCTTGTCCGGTGCGGCTTCTGACCGTCTCGGGAGCGTCCATGACCTCAGCAAACCCCTCTCCGGACTTCTCGGAGCCGGTTTCGTCCCGGCCGCCTCCGGCTACTTCGGAAGGGCCCACCGCGACGGTTTCCCCAGTCCGCGGATCCACCAAAGTGTTCGTATCTCGATAGATCCGCGGAGATCGACAGACCCGCGAAAGTGCGCTGAGCAATGGCATCCGCCGATAATCTCGTGGGTAGTTCTCACGCAGCCATTGGCTCACGAGTGGACCGTGACGGTGACTCATGGCGGGAAGCAAATGATGCTCGACATGATAGCCGAACCCGAGGGTCAACCAAGAGAACCAGCGGGGCACAGTGACGGTGAGCGAGCTTTTGAGAGGATCGTTCGTTTCGTCAGTCGGGCAAAGGCTATGGTTGGTGAGGATGTGCGCCATGACAATCGTGTTGGCCACCAGAAGCGGCAGCACGAAGCTCCAGAGGAAGAAGGCCAGCCCCCCGAACGCTCCCAGCACCAACCAAAATGTCCACCCCAGCAGCGTCTCGAAAATCGCGGCTCGATGGTGGCGCGCATTGAGATAGCGCCTTTTGCGCGCCACAAACAGCACATGTGTGCTTTGGACGGAAAAGCCCACCAAGAGGGTCAAAATCCCTCGCGATCGACGCTGAAGTCCAGTGATGACACGCACCATGAGGCTGCTTCGATATTCGTCGAGGCTCGCCATCGCGTCCGGATCGCGCCCCAAATGGTTCGTCGATCCGTGGTGGACGCGATTGTGCCACGCAATCCACAGGCGAGGAGAGATACAGAAAGGAAGAAATCCCACGAATCCCACGAGCTTTCTCACTTTTCGGCGCCGACAAATGGCACCGTGGAGCGCTTCATGCGCCACGAATGCAAGGCCCGCAAAACTGAAGCCGATCACGAGGGAGAGGGGAATTTTTCCCCAAAGCGGCAGGCCCGCGGCGATAAGGCTCATTCCGGCGGCAATCAACCCCACATGCACGGGGATCCAGAGCAAGCGGCTCTGTGCCGGCTCGAACACAGACTTCGGCAATGCACGCCTCAGTTCTGCAGTATCTATGGAAGACCTGGTAGGAGCCACAGATCAAATGATGACCGATCCGCAACGAGAATCAGTCATCGTTTTGTCATGACTGGCAGAAAGCTCGAACAGAAGCTCGATGCGGCGCAGCCTCGAATCGGTCGACCAAGGGGGGGTGCAACCGAGAATCAGTCATCGTTTTGTCATGACTGGCAGAAAGTTCGAACAGAAGCTCGATGCGGCGCATCTTCGAGCAAGGGGAAGCTGCCGAAAAAGGTCACCGTCCGGCCGTCGTGACCGGCACACCATCCTTCACCTGGTCGCTCGGGTGAAGGACAACCGATTCGCCGGGAGAAAGTCCGCCAAGCACCTCTGCGAGGAGCTCGTTGCGACGCCCGATCTCGACGTGGCGCAGCCGAGCCTTTTCCCCCGAAATCACGAAGACCGCCCACGAGTCCTCCGCCCGGAACAAGGCGCTCCAAGGGATCACCACCGCATCGCGGTTTTCGTAGATCTGAATCCGCGTTTCCACTCGATATCCGTCACCCAGCTGCTTCCATTTTTTGTAGGGCGCCTTGAGATCGACCACCGCGTTGACCCTTTGCTCTTCAACACCAAGCGCAGAGAGCCGAGTGAAGGCGGAAGGCTCGATCATCCGCACGACGCCCTTGAGATCGGGTCCTCCCCATCCCTCGACACTCACAGGAGCTCCCGGCTCGATCTCGACAGCATCGCTCGTGAGAACATCCACGGCGATCTCCAACGCCGAAGGATCTCCCACCTCGAGCAAGCGGGTTCCTGCCTGGACGACGCCCTCACTCTCTTGGATCACCTTGAGCACTCGTCCCGTGACGGGACTGGTGATCTCGAATTGATTGATCTCCTCTGTTCCTCCTCCCAACCGGCCCAGAGCCGCACGCGCCATGGCGAGCTCATGCCGGGCCACTTTGGCGGCAAACTGCGCACTGGCTAGTTCCGCTTGCCGAGTGCGCTGCTCGAGGAGGGCTCTCTCCAATTCCTGGTGACTGACTGTGCCCTTCTCGGCCAATTTCTTCACCTTTTCGGCCTCCTTTTCGGCAAAATCACGAGCTGCCTGCGCCCGTTCAATTTGCGCTTGGGCCTGTCGAACTCCGGCCAACGCCGCGGCAACGCGCGCCTTGGCTTCCCCCTGGGTCCGCGTATCGAGTAACGGCGCACGGGCCGGGAGAATGCGAGCCACCACATCCCCCTGCGCCACCTCGTCACCCGCATGGAGCTCGATGCGCGCCAGATTGCCCGACAAGGGAGCGGAGACGACATAGCGATCCGTCACACGTGTCGTACCGTCCTCATCGACGGTCACCACGAAGGGCTGCTGCTTCACCTTTTGTTTCTCGACATGAACGGGCTGGGGGAACGCCACAACCACACCCGCGACGAGGAGCCCGAGCAGCAAAAGAGACCAAACGATGCGAGACACCCAACGGCGGGGACGTCGGATCGCCGGTGGAGCAGCTGGATCGGTCGTTTTTTCCATCATCACTCTCGCGTTTTGAGAACACCTATCAGATCGAGTTTGTTGAGTTTTCGCTGGAGAAGCAGCGCACTCAAAATAGCCGAGATGAGCGTCACAGCGGTGGCGAAAAGGTAGGTACGCGGAGAAACCATGACCGGCAATCGATAGGCCTCTGGATCCACGTTGGACATCATGGCCCGCGCCATGACGCGCCCTACCCAGAGCCCAATGGGAATGGAAAGAACGACCTGCGCCGCCTGCTCACCAAATAAGATCGTGGCGATCTCACGCTTGGTGAACCCGAGCACTCTCAGGCTCGCCAGATCGCGGTTTCTCTGGGAAAGGGCCACCCGAGCGTTGTTGTAGATCACCCCCACGGCAATGACCGTAGCAAAAAACGTCATAACGAAAGTAAATACATTCATCATGGCCGCGCTTTGCTCATTGAACTGCCTCTTGAAATCACGCGGGCTCGATACACTCGCCACGGTAGGCATTGACTTGAGCTGTTGCTCGATCGCCGAGAGCCGTTTGAAGTCAATCGCCAAGAGCGCCGTGTTGATTGGTCCCGTGTCCCCCAAAAGACGCGAAAGCGCCGCCTCGTCCATGTGTCCGGCCAGCCCAAACGGCTCTTCCACGAACCCCACGACGTTGACCGTCTCGGTAGCAAAGCTGCCTTGTCGAAGCTCCACGGTGACTCGATCCCCAACTCCCACGTGGAGGATCTCCCCCAATTTCTTCGTCAGCAGAATGCCTGCTGTCGGAACTCGATGCACTTCTGCTTCAGAATCCACGAGCTGGCGGAGACGCGACGTCTCCGGGTAGCCATTGATGCTGCTGTCCCGAAAGCGGTGGCCAGCCCGAAACCGCACCGGTACGGACCTCAAGCCTTCGACGTAGTTGACTCCTGGTAGGTGCCGGAGCGTCGAGAGGGCCCGAGAAGGGAGCGGTTTGGAAAAAGTGACGTTCAAATCTTCACGCATGCTCCGGTGAAACTGCACGTCGATCAGGTATTCCATCGAATCCCACATCGAGCGCGCAACCACGACGATTCCCACGGCTAAGGAGATCCCCACGGCCGAAAGCAGAAGCCGAACCGGCCGCCGCGTGAGCTCTCTCCAAATCATCCGCGCCACCGGATGGAGCCGGTGCCAGATGAAACTGCGCTCGAGGAAGGAACGCCGGTATCG
>CAYTRQ010000298.1:0-7603 GCA_964440025.1 uncultured Polyangiaceae bacterium
ACTATTTCTGGAACAGCGTTCAGATTGCAGTCATCACGATTGCAGGGGAAGTCGACGAGGTCTTTGGCATGGGCGTGTTGCGCGTCGATGGAGTCACAACCCTTTGGGGCGACGAAATCTACGTTCTAGTGGACTCCGAGGCTCTTCCCGAGCAGGCCATCGCAGAAGGTGGGAAACTCAAGATCACAGGTGAAGTTCAACAGGTTACAGTGACGGAGATCGAAGCAGAGTATGAGATCGACCTGGAAACGGAGATCGAAGCGGAAGTGGAAACCTATCCAGTTTTGGTCGCGGAAGAAGTGAACGTGGCCGACGTCATTTGACGTCTTCCGTCCTCGAACCGACGCAAGCGCTTGAAAACAATCCCGGGCCGAGCTCGTCCGACCGTCATTCGTTCGGCCGGCCCAACGATTCAGCCATGTTTGCGCACCGACACCACGGCTGGCCATCTTCTCGTAAGGGCTTGCTTCCCCCACCTGACAGTCCGATGCTGTTCACCCGGGCGGGCTGGCAATGACGAGGTTCTCGAACCCCGGAACGCCCAGCCAATCAAACAGGACCAATTGACCAAGAGGACAACAAGATGGCCATCCGACTAGGTGACACTGCTCCCGACTTCACTGCCCCAACCACCGCAGGGGAAATTCGATTCCATGAATGGCTCGGAGACAGCTGGGGTGTGCTGTTCTCTCATCCGAAAGACTTCACTCCAGTCTGCACGACCGAACTAGGTCGCGCTGCTCAGCTGAAGCCTGAGTTCGACAAGCGCAACGTCAAGGTATTGGGCTTGAGCGTCGATCCGGTCGAAGATCATCAGCGCTGGGCAGCAGACATCGAAGAAACACAGGGGGCGTCGTTGAATTTTCCGGTCATCGGCGATCCAAACCGGAAGGTCGCCGAAGCCTATGACATGATTCACCCCGCTGCTGACAATACATTAACTGTACGCTCGGTGTTTGTCATCGGACCGGACAAAAAGGTCAAATTAACACTTACTTATCCTGCAAGCACGGGTCGCAACTTCGACGAGTTGCTCCGGGTCATCGACTCCCTCCAGCTGACGGAGAACTATCAGGTTGCCACGCCCGCCGATTGGAAAAGCGGCGAGGACGTGATTGTCGCCCCATCAGTCAGCGACCAAGAAGCACAGCAGAAGTTTCCGGGATTCAAGAAAGTCAAACCTTATCTCAGAACCACACCGCAACCGAAAGATTGATGATCGCCGGAAATTCCGTAGATGATGAGAACCTGTTCTCATCACCTCGACAAGCCTCGCCAACGGTCACCCCACCGCACGGTGAGTCGAGCGTTGGCGAATCGACAAAAAAGGGCCGGGGTTTCCCCCGGCCCTGCCCCCTTCTGGGGTCCCCTGAGGGAACGATTGCCTCTAACCGCTCCCTACCGACGGTCGGGCTTCATCAGGCCCTCCGTTTTGGTCGCCGCGTATCTTCACCACTGCATTCCCCATTTCTCGTGGTGAAGGAGACGGGCGCCAATGGTCTTGCAAGGTCGGCAATCCCGCATCGTTGAGTGGGAGTGCCGGTGACCTGTCCTCTTGATGAGTTCCCGGCTCATCGCCAGCCCCTTCGCCCAGTGGGGCCGAAGCTGTCTTGATTTCTTTCAGCGACGGCTCGAATCGTGAGCTGAACCAGATCTCGTCGTCACCAATAAAGAACTCGGCCGCATCCACTTGACCCATCGCGGGGTCGGGAAGCACCACTCCATGCATCCCCAGGATGGTTTCGAATGCCTCTTGCACATTGCAGAGATATCGTCTTTTTTCGGAAAGGCCTTCTTCGTTGCCGCCGAGACCAGGAAAGTCCGGCCCTAAAAAGCAAACTTCGACATGGAGAGTGAGATCTCCCGATCGCTCGAGCGCGACTTGGCTTCGGGTGGTAACGCAAACACGAAACATCCGCCGCGCTGCTGCCCCGGCCTGATCGAGCAGCACTGCCTGACAATCGATCTGACACTCATTTTCGCCAACTCTCGCCTTAAAGGGCGGTAACAGGTCAATGATCGAGGCGCCTTCCGTCGTCACTCCGCGATCTCGCCCCTCCCCCTCGAGTCGGAGTCGCCCGCATCGGTTTAGCAAATCCTCGACATGCCGTGCGGTCAGCACCAGCTTCTCCTGCGCCATCATTCGTTGACAAAGCAAATCCTCGGCCAACACAGTCCAGAAGGTCAAAACGCGGCGACGCCTTGTTTTCGCCACCGTCAGTGGCGCAAACCGGTGCACGCCGGCGCTTTTGCGGAGCAACCCAACGAGGCAAAATGCAGCGCACGGGGCAATCCGCGACTGCCAAGCTGTGCCGACACATCACCCCGACGGTGCATGCAGCGGTCGGGCACGCAACCGACCACGTCGAACGGGTCGTGAAGCCCTCTTTGGATCAGGAAGCGCGACTTTCTCTTGCGCGGCGCGTCAGGACGAGGAAGGAAACGGACGTATGTCCAGTCCGCAAGAGCTCGAGCAGATCCCCTGGCACGCGCAGACCATCACCGATGTCGAAAAACACGTTTCGAGCTCCCAGCGCGGCCTCTCCCCGGATGAGGCCCAACGGCGGCTCGAGGAACACGGCCCCAATGTCCTGACCGAAGCCCGACAGACGTCTCCCCTCGAGATGCTCTGGCGCCAACTGAAAGATCCCTTGCTGTTGGTCCTCATCGGCTCTGGATGCCTCGCCATGGCTCTGGGAAAAATCACCGACGGCGCCGTTGTTCTGGCCGTGGTCGTTATCAACACGATCATTGGTTTCGTCCAGGAGTATCGCGCGAACCAAGCCATTCAATCCCTCACGCAGCTCGTCCCACAGAGAGCTGAGGTTTTGCGAAACGGAGACTGGTCGAGCGTCGATTCCGCCCATCTCGTACCAGGCGATCGGGTTCGCATGAGCGCGGGAGACAAAGTCCCAGCCGACGTTCGTCTGACAAAAGTCAAGAGCCTTTCAGTCGACGAAGCCATGTTAACCGGAGAAAGCGTTCCGGCGAGCAAGGACACGACCGCGGTTCACTCAGACGCACAGGTAGGAGATCAGACTTGTCTCGCTTTCAAAGGCACTCTCGCAACGTACGGGTCGGGTGAGGGAATCGTCGTCCGTACTGGCAATCGAACGGAGCTCGGGCGTGTCTCGGAGATGTTGAGAGGAACAACGGAACTGGAAACACCTCTCACACGGGCTCTCGCCACACTCGGCAAACAGATCACGCTTGCTATCATTGTACTGGCCGCCGTAATTATGGCGATCGGTATTTGGCGAGACATGAGCGCCGGCACGTCTCTCATCGACGCCATTCGCGAAACGGTCATGTTTGCCATCGCACTGGCTGTTGGAGCGATCCCCGAAGGACTCCCCGCTATCGTCACCATCGCTCTTGCCATTGGGGTTCGACGCATGGCTGCCAGGAAGTCCGTCGTTCGCAAGCTGCCTTCAGTGGAAACTTTGGGCAGCACAACCGTCATCTGTAGCGACAAGACAGGAACGCTCACGCGCAACGAAATGACGGCGCGCAAGATTTGGACCCCAGAAGGGACCTATGAGACGGAAGGAGTCGGCTACGGTAGGGAAGGCAAAATCAAAGGAGTGCAGGCTCAAAGTCCCGGAGACAAACTGCTCACCGCGGCTCGCGTTGGCATTCTCTGCAGTGACGCCCGGCTCGTTGAGAAAGACGGGAAAAGGCAGGTCGAGGGAGATCCAACCGAAGGGGCACTGCTCGTGCTCGGAGAGAAAGCCGAGCTCGACCCAGAAGTCGTGAATCGATCGGCCCCCAGGCTCGATGCGGTCCCGTTCGACTCGGAAACGAAGTACATGGCAACACTTCACGAAGATGAAGCGGGACGATTCGTCGTCCTGAAGGGCGCCCCCGAGGTCGTCATCGATCTCTGCAGGTTCGAAGAAGAAACAGCCAAGCAATCTGCCCTTGAACAAGTCACGAAACTAGCAGGACAGGGCATGAGGGTGCTCGGAATCGCTCAGCGAAACACAACCGAAGTTCAAAAGCTCGAGCAGCTCCACAACACAGAGGTCGAAAAAGGGGACTTCGAGCTCCTTGCCCTAGTGGGCATCATGGACCCTCCGCGCAACGAAGCGATCGAATCTATTGCACAGTGCCATCGAGCAGGTGTCACGGTGAAAATGATTACCGGCGACCACCTCACTACGGCAGAAGCCATCAGCCGCGAGCTCAGCATTCACCAAGGAAAGCCAGCAATCGCCGGCTCGGAACTGGCCGCGATGGACGACGACGAGCTTTGGCACGCGGCACGCAATAGCAATGTATTTGCGCGCGTTTCTCCTGAAAGCAAGCTACGACTCGTCCGAGCGTTGCAACGCGACATGGGCGCAGACGGACGCCCCGAGATCGTGGCTATGACCGGAGACGGCGTCAACGACGCCCCAGCGCTCAAACAAGCGAACATCGGCGTGGCTATGGGGATCACGGGAACATCTGCGTCTCAGGAGGCGGCAGATCTCGTTCTCATGGATGACAACTTCGCCACGATTGTCGCCGCCATGGAAGAAGGCCGTCGAGTTTATGACAATCTCATCAAGTCCCTTGCTTTCGTTCTTCCCACCAACCTCGCACTAGCCTTGATCCTTGTCTATGCCGTCCTATTTTTCCCGTTTGACCCATCACGTGCTCAGCTTCTCCTCCCGATCAAGCCAACTCAACTGCTTTGGATCAATCTGGTTGCCGCGGTCGCGCTTGCCCTTCCTCTCGCCTTCGAAGCGAAAGAGCCAAACATCATGCTTCGCGCTCCACGGGATCCCAATGCTCCGGTATTCAGTCCATTCCTCATCCTGCGAACGATTCTCGCAGCGAGTGTCATTTCCGCAGTAGCTTTGTTGGTCTTCTCTTGGCATCATAGCCAAGGATTGGCACGCGGCGTAGAACCTCTGCTGGCATTGCGCGAGGCGCAGACACTGGCGGTGACCGCCGTAGTCCTTTCCCAGATTTTCTACCTGCTCAACTGCCGCTCGCTGAGCGGATCTCTTCTCAAGATCGGCTTCTTCTCCAATCCGATCCTCTTCATGGGCATCGCTCTCGTGCTCGCACTTCAAGCACTGTTCATCTATGCCCCCTTCATGCACAAGATCTTTTCCAGTAGAGCGCTCACCAGCGGCCAACTGCTGACTGCCGCTGGCGCGGCGGCCGTTATTCTCCCCATTATCGGGATAGAGAAATGGATTCGTGCACGGCGTCAGTCCCGCTACCAATGAACAAGCTCGTTGTCCGTCAGTTTCCATCGCGTCCTGACGTCTTTGAGAAATGCGTCCCGGACGCGATAGAAACTGCGAACGACCGCAAGGCGTCCGCTACCTTCGACCGAAGATTGGCAAGATCCTCGGATCGTCGATTATGAATGATCGTGTGCGAATCGTTGCGTCACCGGCTTGCTTTCGGTTGTCCTGACGTTCGCACTGAGCATAGGCCGAAAAACGTCTCGGTAGCTCCACGCAAGATAGATTTCCAGCGCCAGAACGATGAAGGCCATCAAAAGCCCACTCGGCGCCAAAAATACGTGAAAAAGCGTAATGTTTACGACATTGGGGGCAAGTAGCGTCAATCCCAGGGGAACATACCTGCCACTGAGAAGCATCAACCCGCCCACGATTTCCGTGATCTTGATCAAAGGTAACATGTAGCCGGTTGCCGCGAGGGCCCCCATGAAAGCACCTGCCGGCTCAGGCATCGAGGGCAGAGGAATGAACTGGAAAAATCCATTAAACCCCATCACCGTAAAGATGAGACCGAGCAACACGCGAGCAACCATGGGAATTCTTTTTTCGCTCCATTCAGACATTTGAAAGCCTCCCTTCATTCTCTCTTGATCATTGAATCGAGTTCGCGTTCGGACACGGCTGCCAGCCAACCATCTACCTGTATAGATGTGGCCGAACGAGTCCGTCGATCCGACGCACGATGCGTCCGCAGAAACTCGGTTCCAGAAACTCTCTGTTGTAATGCAAGCAGCACGCCAACCTTTGCGAGTCAACAAAAGCGCCAACGGCTGGCAGCCCGGAGAAGCCTCTGTGATAGCACTGTACCCATCAACGGGGCACATCGATAGTCGGTGCAAATAGCTTCATCGCCGCTCACCTCCTGTCCGGTGGGTGAGCGAGAGGCTCTTTACTTCGAGCGGGTGATTCCCTTTCGCCGATTGTTGAGCCTGTGCTCAACGGCTCCGAGCACCATTAACGTAAGCAGAGCGAACCCCATTCCAAGCAAGGAAAGGAGATAGTAGCCAAGACCACAAGCAGCGCCGAGAGCGCCGCAGATCCAAATCGTCGACGCCGTGGTGACCCCTTCGACATTGCCTCCACTCCGGATGATGGTTCCCGCTCCCAGAAAGCCAATTCCTCCGACAACCCCTTCGAGAACTCGAGTAGGATCCATCTGCGCTTGGGAGAACCGGCCGGAGGGGCCAGCGAGAAGCTCGACCCCTAGAATAACGAAAAGTGCAGCTCCCAGCGTCACCATGATGTGCGTTCTGAGCCCAGCTGGCTTTCCTCCTCTCTCCCTATCCCAGCCAAGGACCGCGCCGAGAAGTACGGAAGCAGACAGCCGCACCGTCATTTCAGGCAGCGTCAGGGTCGCTAGGCTCATCTCGCCAGGCAGGGAAAACACACGCTCTCGCGGAACTTCACTCCGCCGACTGAGCCGCCCGCCCTTCAATCGGTCGAGCGCTGCTTCGCACGACCTCCAAGGGAGCGAAATCGACGGTCAGCTCCATCCCTGTTTCGCCTACCGTGAAGTCTCCACCCGTTACATGGAGACCCAATTGATCGATGGGTTCCAGCCGCGAAGGTATTGCGAAACTGTGCGACAGTGTATCTCCGAAACGCCAGATCAGCTGCGTGGTTCGAGGTGTGATCGCCGCGTCGATTGTCTTTGTCACGACGGTATCAAAAATTCCTGGCACATGCTTGATGTCGAGATCCTCCACGCTCAGTCGGAACGAAAGTCGCTGTGTCCCGCGTTCGGGCGCAACCACCTGGGGACGAAGCAGTAGCTGGATTCGATGGAGTTCCAGATTGATGGGCACTCCTTGAACCGTATAGCGGAGCTTCCCCGCACAGGCGATGCGAAGACCTTCACCAGGAACGATTGTAGCATCGTCGGGTTTCTCCAATTCCACCCACCTGGTGTCTTCGTCCTCCTCGGTAAAATGCAATCGAATGGGCGCCAAATGCGCTAGCGCTTGGGCAAGATCGGTAGCCGTGAGAATGGCTCGAAGTTGCATAAAGAACCTCGCTTTCTTTAAGGGAGCGGCAAGAGCTCAAATCTGCCATTGAAATTGGCAGCTTCGAATCGTTGAGGAAGCGCCTCATCTGAACGCTTGCAGGAGCCACTTCCGGTTTGAGCTCTCAAGGTGACACACCTGTCAGCAAAGCAAGATCCTTACCGAACCACCAACCCATTTCACAGAGCGAAAAAATCCATCTTGTGGCACGCTGCCACGAAATTTGTGCAATCGTTTCCAAGTCGCGACGAGTCGTACTCTGCCTCATTTGTAGCAGTTTGGTACGGGCCGCCCACGTCGTTCCCCTCTAGTGCCTCGGCAACTCACGTTTCGAGCGGTTTCGAAGCACTCCCAGAA
>CAYTRQ010000299.1:0-3152 GCA_964440025.1 uncultured Polyangiaceae bacterium
GATTCCCAGGTGGTCGCTTTGCGTGCTAGCTGACGGGGATGGGGATCATCCTTTCATGGTTGACGGTTTCACTGGGTCTTTGGGTTTCCGACAAGGCGCTGAAGGATTTTCATATCGAAGGAGGCGTGGGCAGCTATTTGTTGATCGGTGCTGCGGTTGGAGTTCTCCACTTTTTCCTTGGTTGGCTCCTGTTTGGCGTCCTTACGGTAGCTACCTTGGGTATCGGCTATCTGCTTGGTTTCGTCACCCGTCTCGTGGTGACTGCAATCATTCTTAAACTTGCCGACGTGCTGAGTCGCCGTTTCAGTATTGCAGGATTTCTCCCCGCGTTCCTTGCCGCTGGGATCATGTCCTTGGTGAGCTTTGGCGTCGACTTGATCGTTCGTTGAGTCGGACAAGCTCCTGCGTTGCTCGCGCGAGTCACCCGGCCTCAAGGGGCCGCCACCGCTCGCCCCGTTTCCAGGGGAGCAGAGGCTCGCCTCACCCGCCCCCGGATGAGCGGCGGTGGGGCTTTCCAGAGATGTGCACTCAATGACCGAGCACGACTGTCGAGCAGTCCCTGCGGCCCACTTTTGGGTGGGGGCCGGCAAGGACGCTCGAAAGCCTAAAGTCTGCTCGAGGCCATTGTTTGTGGCTTGTTTTTGAGCGATCGACTTTCGCGCTCGCTCATTTAGCTGCCTTGGGGACCGCGCTCCTCCATCAAACGATAAAAGTCCTGCAGGGACTTCCCCTGTTCGATGACAAATCGATCGCCGGGTACCTCGCTTAGCTGATTGATGCGGTCGATTCGAAACATCCTAAAGTCGTTTCGAAGTTCGCACCACGCGACGAGGGTCCAAACCTTACCCCAAAACCAGAGTCCCAAGGGCCTGACAACGCGGTTGCTTTGGTCTCCTTGGGCGTCTTCATAGTGGAGCGTCACCCGCTGTCGTTCATTCACCGCTCGTTCGATCTGGTCGATGCACTGACGAGTCTCGTCACTCATTCCGGAAGGAAACGCGTGGACTTCGACCTCGTGTCTGCGATGACGTAAGCTATCCGGTAAGACCGCTTCGATTTTGATGAGCGCTTCCTGTGCGGCGCGCGCCATCGAGGCGCCTCCCCACGCACGAATCAAGCGCGCTCCTGCTTCCAACGACATGATTTCGTCGCGAGTGAACATGAGCGGAGGAAGCTCATATCCCTGGCGGAGGACGTAGCCGATGCCGGCTTCTCCCTCGACCGGGACACCGCTCCCTTGCAGGTCTGCAATGTCCCGATAGATCGTGCGCTCGGAGACCTCGAGCTTTTCCGCGAGACGAGCGGCGGTCACGAGACGGCCTCCCCTGAGGTACATCACGATCTGAAATAGTCGGTCGGCCCGTCGCACGGTGAAACCTCGAGTAGTGATGGAAATTTGGGCAAAATGGGGCTGTTGCGGAAGTGAGTTGGACCGTATCTCGGAGAGATACGGTCCAACGAGAAACACGGGCCGTGTCGGCTCGCTCAAGGGCAGGTGCGGACTTGGGCTCAGGGATGAAAGACGCCGATTGAGTTCCCGTCCAGATCGGTGCAATAGGCAAACCTTCCGGCTGGGATCTTGATGGGGTCGGACAGTACCTGACCTCCCGCCTCCTTCACTCGTTCGAGCGTTTTCTCAAGACTATCCGGGGCGGTAAAGTGGACGGTGGGCCCGCTGCCGTCGCCGGCGGGCTTGCCCGGATAGATGTGGCCCGACGTGCTTTCTGGACCGGCCATGGGAAACATAGCGATGGGATCAGGGCCCATGGATTCATCGATCGAAAGGTCGAGATTGAAAACCTTGGAATAGAACTCCATGGCTTGCTTCAAGTTACGGGTAGGGATTTCGGCCCAAACGGTGAAATTTTTCGGGACAAAAGTCATGGTGAACTCCTCAAGAGAATTTGCGTTGTGCTCCTCCCTGCTCGACTGGACGTGTGCCGGGGCGGAAAATGACTCCTTCGCCAGGGTTTGCACCGCCGAACCACGATCTCGGCGACGTTGCAGGATCGGAAAAACACGCTGTTGTTGGTTGCTGGAATGGCCCGAAGGCACGAATCGGAGACTGGCACACCCCTCCTGACACCATTGTGTCAGGAGGGGTGGAAATAGTGACTGCTTGCTTGAGACGCCCGAAGGGGCCCAGCTGTTTTAGAGCAAGCGCCTTGCAAGAAGGGCCCGGATTGCCGGTGTGGGGGCTGCTTCGAGGGCAATCTTTCGATGGCGTGCTGCCACATCGATTTCCCCCGAACGCTTGTGCAAGTGGGCGAGGACAGCTGCCCAAAGGTAGGAACCGGCGAGCCAAGTTGGGGGTTCGGCCCCTTGGAGAATGGAGAGCCCTGCGATGGGTCCTTGCCATTCGGCGACGGCCACCGCTCGGTTGAGGCGATGAATCGCCGACGGTGCTATGCGCTCGAGGAGCGCATAGCACTCGGCGATCCGGTCCCAGCGAGTCTGTTGGAAGGAGGGCGCGAGGCAATGTTCGGCCGCAATCCCTGCCTCGGCGTGATAGCGGGAAAATCGATCCCCAGAGGCGGACTTGGCGAGCCAGGCAAGTCCGATCCGGATTTGCTCTTGGTCCCACAACTTGCGGTCTTGTTCTTCGAGGAGGAGTAAGCCTCCCAACCCATCCTGGCGAGCACTGAGTCGTGCCGTATGGAGGTGCATCAGTGAAAGAAGCGCATAGGTATCTGGCGTCTGGCCAACAGGATGGCGGGCAAGAATGCTCGTGAGCCGTATCGCCTCCTGGCAGAGCTCTCTGCGAATAGGGATCTCGTGATGAGAGGAAAGGTGCCCTTCCGTGAACAAGAGGTAGAGGATTTGACTCACGGCTGGAAGTCGTGAAGCATATTGCTCGCAGCTTAGATCTTTGGTCTGGATATGATGGGTGCGTAAGCGTTGGCGGGCTCGAGCGAGGCGCTTGTAGACGCTGGCTTCCGAGACGAAGAGCCGGAGCGCGATTTCCTCGATGCTGAAGCCGCACAGGGTTTTTAGGGCGAGGAGCAACTGTGACTGTCGTGGAATGGCCTCGTCGCAGCATGCAAATAGCATTCTAAGGAGGTCATCCTGGACCTCACCTGGAAAGAATACTTCCGTTTGCTCTTGTGTCGCGTCGCTTTTTTGGTCTTTATTCTGATCGAGAATACGAAAGC
>CAYTRQ010000299.1:3162-7589 GCA_964440025.1 uncultured Polyangiaceae bacterium
GAAAGCGACCGGCCTCCTTGCGCAGCTGACCCATCAGGTTGTTGTGGGCAACACGAAACAACCAGCCTGAAGGATTGGCTGGCTCACCGCCACTCGTCCAAGTCTCGAGGGCGGTCAACAAGGCCGCCTGGCAGGAGTCCTCGACGGTTTCGAGATGCTCGACACCGACTCGACGGGAAAGTGTGGCCACAAGCTTGCCGTATTCGTGGCGGAAGAAATGCTCAACGGAGGTTTCGCTCATCGTGCAGGCTCATCGTCTCGAATTGGCCTTCGTTGAATTGCTCACAGCGAGCTCGCGTTGAAATGGCATTGTGTTAAAGGGGTCAAAGAAGACTCGAGGTGAGATCGAAACTTCAGTCGAAGAGCTCTTTGGGAGTTCCGGGGCCCTCCAAAGCCGAGCCCTCAAGCCGGGCCTGCTAAAACAGGGGCCCGGCTTTGCCGACAATGGCTCAAGGAGCGTTGATCTCCCTGATCTCGACGCTGGACCCGGGCATCCAGACTCCCGGGCCTTCGGCAGCTACCTTGATTGCTTCGTCCATGCTTTCCGCCGAGACGATCATATAGCCGCCAATCAATTCCTTGGCTTCAGTGAAGGGCCCGTCAATGACTCCGTCCTGGCTGACGATCTTTCCTGCACCCTTCAACTTGCCGCCCATATCGACGATGTTGTCCTGAAATTTCTCTTTCCAAGCTTGGAACTTGGCATACATTTCCTCCATTTGGGCGGGGGAAGGTTCCTGCCCACAGCCTGTTTGGCTTCGTTGAATGAAGAGGTAGTTTTGCTTGGACATACTGCTTTTTCCCTTTCTCGAGCTTTTGCTTGTTTCTTTGCGCCAGGCTTGGTTTGCCGCTTGAAATGTTGCGTCCTGGCTTGGTTGTCCGCCTTGTGCGGTATTCCTATGACTCCTGAGCCTGTCCATTTTGGACAGCTGCATCGGCCTTTTTTGATTTTCTGGGCGGAGCCACCGATGCTTCTCGAGAGAGCCAGCAGTGGTCAGCAGGGAAGGAGAATCTCTGGGTCGCAATTCGCTCGGCGCGATTGATCCTGCGCGGTTTCGTGGCCCCGGGGCTCGTCTTGCGACGGTTGCGCCAGCGCTATTCGGCTAGGCGAACTTGGTTTCTGCCGCCCCGTTTGGCTTCGTAGAGGGCTGCGTCGGCTTTTTCCATCAGCGGAGCAAGGGTCTGCTCCGGCGCGATCTCGGCGATTCCAATGGAAACGGTTACCGCCGGAAGCTCGGTTCCGTCCGGCATCTTTGTTGAAGTGTGCTCGATCTTCGAGCGAACCCGTTCCGCTGCAACGCGGGCGCCATCGAGGCGAGTATCTGGCAAAAGGACAGTCAGCTCTTCTCCTCCGTAGCGGGCAACCACATCCGTGGGACGGAGCTGATTTTTGAGTACTTGGGCAACAACCGACAGAACGTAGTCGCCTGCTTGATGGCCGAACTCGTCATTGAATCTTTTAAAGTGGTCAATGTCGACCATCATCAGACTCATTGTGGAGTCGCTCATTGACAGTCGGCGTATGAGCCGAGCCCCGAGATCCTCGAGGCCTCGACGGTTGAACAGACCAGTGAGAGGATCCATAGTGGCATGTTGCTTGTACTGTTCTTGAAGACGCCTGCTTTCCAAGATGGCCGCATTGTTGCCACGAAGTCGTTCGCTGAGAATATTGAGCAGATTGAGAGATAGCTGATGCGAACGGCCGAGAAGGAGCCAAAAGTCTTCCATGTCGATAGCTAGAAGACGCGCCGGCGTTTCGGCGACGACGCCGGCTGAGCGAGGCTTGCGATCGAGGGCAGCGATCTCTCCGACGGAGTCGCCGGGCCCCAGATTCGCGACGGCTTCGTCCTCGGCGCTTCCAAGGTGGACCCGCAGGGTGCCAGCCAGGACCACGAACAGTCGGCTGTCCCGGTCGCCGACACGAATCAGCTCGTCACCGGGTTGCAGTTGATGAGTCTGGCATCCTTCGAGCAGTGGCCAAAGTGGCGGTAGCTCGACGCCTCGAAACAGGGAGCTACCTTCTAATTCACGGATGGCTAGCGGATCCTGTTTGGCAAGGACAGAAGACGAGGGGGGATGATGTTGGGCGGGCGTGCTCTGAGACATGAAGGACTCCGCTAGATAGGATAAAGTCCTTTGGCCCAAAACGCATCTCGTCATTTCAGGGGGTCGAGCGACTTGGAGAGACCGACTGAATCGGGAGTCGAATGTAGGTTCACCTCGGTTGAGGTGTGGATGTTCCTCGGGTTCCTCACTTGTGTGCCGGCGTGAGAAGCTGGAGCGAGCCGCGCGCTCGCGGCTCATGAAGGGAGGTAGCCGGAGTGCTCCCTTTTTGCCGCGAACCTATTTCGACGAACGAAAGAGCGAGAGTTCGATGGCGTCCGCCATCGCTTGATAGCCCGCTGCGTTGAGGTGCAAGTGATCCCCGGTGTCGTACGCAGGACGCAGCCGGTTCGGATGGTCAGGGTCGGCGACGACGGGCTCGAGATCGATCACTGCGTCAAAGTGGTCGCTTTCGCGGATCCATTGGTTGACCTTCTGGCGATCCTGCTCGTGAGCAGGAGAGTCATAGTGGGAACCACCGAACGGCAAGAGAGGAATTCCGTAGACGAGCACGTCCTGCGCGTGCGCTTCGCGAATGATCTGTTTGTAGGCAGCAATGAGCTGAGCGGCGACAGATCTCCCCCGGGAATTGCCGATGTCGTTGATTCCTTCCAGAACAATGACCCAAGCGACGCCTGCCTGGTCCAATACATCCCGTTCGAAGCGTTCAAGCGCGGTGGGCCCCAATCCACCGGAAACCACTGCGTTGCCTCCAATTCCCGCGTTGACGACAGCCACGTGAGCGGTAGTGGGATGATTGCGAAGTCGTCGCGAGAGGGCATCGGGCCAGCGATCGTTGCCATTGGTTGTCGAGCCGCGACCATCGGTGAGGGAGTTCCCCAGTGCAACGACGGTTTGGGCTTGGGAGGGCGCCATCACGTCGAGTCCTGTCAGGTAGTACCAATGGTCCGTGGTGACAGATCCGGAAAGGGATTCCTGCGAAACGGCGTCGCCGACCGCGAGGTAGGAGGTGGTTCTCGAGCCGGGATGTCCGGTAATAGCGTCGGGCACAGGGCCAAAGTGCATCGTCACCGCGACGGTGCTTTGAGGGGGGAGTGGAAACTCGAAGGGATCGGAAGAGACGGCCTGCCCTGGAGAAATGGTCACCGACGGTGAGCCGTGGAAGGACAGGGCTGCGTCGGTGTCCAGATCGACCGTGGAGCGGGAGTCTTCGGCGCGAGCCAAGTGGGCTGCGCGAATGGTCACCGGTCCGTTGCCGAACTCGTTGGAGATCCGCACCTTGAGTCGATCGCCTCCGAGAGAGACGTAGATGAATTGTCTGAGAGTGTTGTTCGCTAGACCCGGTGATGGCGGTTCGTTGCGGGATTCGGTGAGCTGGGGGCTCGCGGTCCAGGTGGCCACCCAGTCCGAAGTGGTTTCTTCCTTCGTTGGAGAGGGCGCTTGGCTTTTCGAGTCGAGGGGCTCGCTGCCTTCCGAGTCCGCCTGGGGCTTGGTTTGATCTCTCGAATCAGCGGTTTTGTCGCCTCCCGAACCCTTCGTGGATGGTGTGTGGACGGGCTCCGGTTGGGGTGGCCGAGAGCATCCAAGGTGCGTCGCCAGGAGGAAAGGGAGAAGGAGTAGAAATCGCGGGAGTTGGCCGATCATGGGAACCACTGAAATTGAAGACGACTGCAGAGCTGGTGGGCAGGCGGGGTGCACCAGTATTTCTTCACGAGATGACCTGACGGTCGCAGCATGGCAGGTTCGGCCACGTTCGTCATTCCCGGTGTCCTTAGGCCACTCCTCACTCCATTATCTCTTCCTGTGGCGGAGAGGGTGCTGTCGAGTCGCAGGCTACTCGAGAGCCATCGTGGACTCCAACCTTCCCGGTTCGACCCGCTGTCGAGTCGCGGGCTACTCGAGAGTTCGTTTCGCGGGCGCTGTCATTGTCAAGCGACTCGCTCTCGAGTCGATTGGCGGAAACGCCCCTACCGCGGCCCCCGCGGCGGGGAGGTTGCCATTTGCGCTGGTCTGCCCCCCGGTCGCTGGCGTTGCATTGGTGGTCTTTCGACGAAATGATCATGGGGCGGATATGAGGTGGCTGAAGAAAAATGAGGGAGAGACAGAAGAGTTCAACTAGGGAGCAATTCAGGTAGACTAGAGCCTCGGCAACTCACGTTTCGAGCGGTTTCGAAGCCCTCCCAGAAGTGGGTGAGGTCGGCTTCGAAACCGCGCTCGGGTACGTCTTTGCCTCGGCTTTTTTGCTGGTTTTTGTGCTGCGACGACCGGAGGAAGATGAATGATTTCGAGAGAAAAGTGGTCTCCCTACCGACCACTTTTATGTGGTCGCAGCACTAGAGCCTCGGCAACTCACGTTTCGAGCG
>CAYTRQ010000300.1:0-7582 GCA_964440025.1 uncultured Polyangiaceae bacterium
TGGCCTGTGCTGTCGCCTGATGGCCTGTGCTGTCGCCTGATGGCCTGTGCTGTCGTTTGCGCGCTCACTGTTGGTTCGAGGGATCTCGCAGCGGGTGAAAGGCAGACAAGGGCAGTGGGGGCCGCTGTCCCAGAGCCAAATTGGCCACGATTTTTGCCGTTACCGGCGCCAGGAGGATGCCGGTTCGGTGGTGTCCGCTGGCGATGACGAGGCCGGACACCCCCGCGGTCCCGAGGAGAGGAAAATGGTCGGACGTATAAGGTCGGAAATTCGACCAATAGTTTTCCAGTTGAGCTTCGGCGAGGGAAGGAACCAGACGCAGAGCGCCGCGCAGCAGTTGGGCCGTGCTGCCAGCGGTGACTCCCTTTTTATAGCCGACGAATTCCAATGTGGAGCCGATGAGCAGTTCTCCGTCCGCTCGGGGAATCAAGTACACCCCGGCTCCGAAGACCAAGCGCTGAATCTGCGGTAGTGAGGTGCGTACGCTGAGCAACTGCCCCCGCGCGGGAATGATGGCGCTACGGCGTAGGGGGAGTCCCTCGAGCAGGGTGGTCCAGCTCCCTGCTGCGACCACGGTCACATCGGCTTCGAGTAGGGAGTCGTCCTCGAGCACGACGCCGCGGGCGGCCGGCCCTCCCCGAGGAGCTTCTTCGATGAGAACCTTCTTCACCAGAGCTCCCGTGCGAAAGCGCACGCCGGCGCGGGCGGCGGCAATATGGGTCGCTCGAAACAGGGCCGGCGGTGTAATGCGGTGATCGGTGGGAAAATAAAGGGCGCCCGGCCACTCCCGCGAGAGCTGAGGCTCCCAATGATTGAGCTCCTTTTTGCCGAGAAGTTGTGCCCGTCCGCTTTCAAGCTGATCACGGCGTTCGCGCGCATGGCGCAAGAGCTCGGCTCGGCGCTCTGGAATGAGAAGCGAGCCTCCTGCCAGAAAGCCCACGGAAACACTCGACTCCGCTTCCAAACGCTTGACCCATGCCGGGTAGAGGTCATGGCTTTTGCGGCACAGGTCGCGCAGGGGACCAGGCGTGGCGTTTTCGATCTCGGCGCCAACGATGCCGGCCGCCGCACTTGACGCTTCGGCGCCCAAAATCGCCCTTTCCAAGACCGTGACGCGGTGACCCCGTCGGGCGAGCTCGAGGGCAGATGATGTGCCCATGATTCCTCCGCCCACCACAAGAACGGTTCGTACTCGGGATTGTTTCTTCACACTCAACTCACGTTTCGAGCAGGGCTGACGGGGCGGTTCGGTCCGTACGAGTGAGGAAAAACGAAAGCCCTAGCGTCGAGAGACCAACAAGGGCTAGCAGAATGGCGGCGATCAGCTCCACCCGATGCGTTCGGGGAGAGGCCCCTTCCAGCAGGAGGAAGTGCTCGGCTTCTCCTCCTTGCTGGTTGACCAGTCTCTCAATCGGGTGAAGCGCGAGGGTAAGATCTTTTTTCCGAAGCAGTCGTCCGGAAAAGGTCCGGGGAGGAATGTAGTCTTGACCACTCTCGTGGACCCTCTCGGTGACGGGAAGAATCACCCAGAAGTCGTTGCGCGCGGCGAGCCGAGTGAGCAGGAATCCGGTGGGCGCACCTTTTCGAGTAAAGGACAGTCCGGTCCGTTCGAGCTCTCCCGCCGCCTCAATCCAGACTCCGGAGCGGCCGGTTTCCAGTGACTCGAGCTCGGCCTCGTTCAAGGTGCCGAGCTTCTGGGGGCCCTCGGAGAGGGAGTAGGCAGCGGCAGGCAGCAGCGCCCAGGCCGCGATGAGACAACAGAATCCCACGGCGGCGAGCGCCAAGAGACGCAGGATACGGCCGGTTCGAGGTGGTGGAGGGAGCGAGTGCTCCTCTTGCGAGGATCCGGTGTTGTCGAGTGGAAAGGTGGACATCTGGGAGCGCGGAAAGCGAAGAGCGGAAGGGGGGAGCTTGGGTCCTGGGACCGCTGGCGCTACGTTAACACCGCTGGCCTTCCGAAAGGGAAGCGAACCATTTCGAGCTGGGAATTTGCATCACCCACCTGGTTCAAAGAGGAATTCATGGCGAAGGACAACGCAATCATCTGCCCCAGCTGCGGGGTCAAGAATTGGGCATCGAGTCGGGCGGCTCGGTGCGCATCGTGTGGCGGTCCCCTCGGGGGGCTCGTGGAGGAACCGGCCACCGAGGAGGGTCATTATCAGCAGCGAGGCTTCAATTTTCTTTGGTTTCTCATTTCGGTCGTCGTGATGGCGGTGCTGACGTTGGCGATTTTGGTGGGACTGCCGCGCTTGGTTCCGGTATTCGATTTCGAGGGGTCGGCGGGGATGCTGCTCAGCATTCCCATTTGGTTCTTTGGGGGACTCTTGGTGGGACTCATTTCTCCTGGTCGAACCTTCGCCGAGCCGGCCACCGCTGTGCTGTTCGTCGCTGCACCGACTGCCTTTTTGTTGCACCAAGGGCAGACGGTGAAGACCATGCCCACATTCCTCTACGTGCTCTTTTCCGCGCTGGGGATCCTTTTCGCGCTGGTGGGGGCCTACGCTGGCGAACGTATCCAGCTGGGAGAGCCTCCCGCCGCGTGAAATGATCAAAGTCGCTTTCGATTGGGGAACCAGATTGTGTTGGCGCGTGGGGATGAGCCTGCTGGTTGCGGGCCTGCTCCTCTTGGCCTGCCGCAACCGTGCCGAGCAAGAGCACGCGCAGGAGTTTGCCACATTGAGCCAAGCAATCGACCGGTTGCGTGAGGCCCCCAACGAGGCGAAGCGGCGACACCTCGAGGCTTTGCAGCGGACGTCCTGCTCGCGCTGGTGCGAGCTGCGTCGCATTTGTCTCAGGGGGTATGAGGCGCATGTGCGAGCGCTCCGGCGCATCGATGCGGTTCGCGCCCGGGTTGGGGAGCACAGGACCGAGGAGCGGAAGTCCGAGGCGGACGAGGTGCGAGCGACCGAGCCCGAGACGAAGCGAAAGGGCCTGCGCCGGCGCTTGCGCCGCGCGAAAGGAGAGTTGGACCGGGCGCGCGAGCTGACTCAGAAGTGTGCGGCAGCCGAGGCGGAGACGCGCCAGCAGCTCGGACTGCGCTGAGGGGTGAGGCTGGCTTGAGGGGCTCCGTGGGCTGAGGCTCCGTGGGCGGGGCGAGCGAGGTGGGAGCGTTGATCGCGGTCTGCTGAGCGATTTACTTCCGGCGCTTCTTCTTGCGGGCTGCGCGTTCCGCCTTTCGGGCGTTCTTGCGAGCGGTCTTTTCCGCGCGGCTGCGTGGTTTCATCTTCGGAGTGGTCGATTCGGCTTCTCCGGGCATCCCCGGCATCCCGCCGGGCATTCCCGGCATCCCGCCGGGCATGCCCGGCATTCCGCCACCCATTGCACCGAGATCGGGCATCCCCGGCGGCATCTTTCCGCTTTTCATGGCGCGGCGCATATTGCGAGCCATGCCCAATCCCTTCATGCCCGGCATATTGCCGAGCATTCCGCCGAGGCCGCCGCCACCGCCGCCCATCCCTCCCATCATCTGTTGCATGAAGAGAAACTTCTGCACCAAATCATTGACGGCTTGTTCCTCCTTGCCCGATCCACGAGCAATGCGCTTGACCCGATTGGGCTCACGAACGAGCGTATTGGGGTCGCGTTTTTCTTGTTTCGTCATCGATTGGATGATCGCCTCGATATTGCCGAGTTCGCTGTCATCCAATTCTGAGCTGGCCCCCGGCGGCATCATTTGGCTCATTCCGGGGATCTTGTCGACGAGCTCTTTGACAGAGCCCATCTGCTGGATCATGCGGATTTGGGAAAGAAAGTCGTCCAGGGTAAATTGCCCTTCCATCATGCGACGGGCATCTTCTTCGGCCTGTTTCTGATCGACGACTTGCTCGAAGTCGCGCATGAGCCCCACGACATCCCCCATGCCGAGGACGCGGCTGGCCATGCCGTCTGGCCGGAACGGCTCGAGCTTGTCCGTCGTCTCTCCCATGCCGACGAACGCGACCGGAGCCCCGGTAATTTCCAGCACATTGAGCGCGGCACCGCCGCGAGCATCGCCATCGAGCTTGGTGAGCACGACACCCGTGAGATCGAGACGGTCGTTGAAGCCTTGAGCCGTCTTGACCGAGTCCTGCCCGATCATGGCGTCGATGACGAGCAGGATATTTTCGGGAGAGACGTTTTGGTCGATGGCCGACAGTTCTTCCATCAACGCCTCATCGATCGCCAGGCGACCGGCGGTGTCGTAGACGACGACGTCGTAGCCGTCGCTTTTGGCTTTGGCTTTGGCGGCCGTGCAGATATTGAGCGGCGCTTCTTCTGGAATATTGAAGACGGGAACGTCGACTTGTTCTCCGAGGACTTTCAGCTGTTCTACGGCAGCGGGGCGCTGCATATCCGCCGCAACGAGCAGCGGCTTTTTGCCTTCCGACTTGAGGAAGCGCGCGAGCTTGGCCGAGGAGGTCGTCTTGCCGGACCCCTGCAGGCCAACCATCATGATTCCGGTAGGCCCTTTGGAGGAGAAGGTCAGGGGTTCGCGGGGCTCGCCCTGCATGATCTCCACCAGTTCGTCGTGGCAAATCTTCACGAACTGGTCGGCGGCGCTGACCTTCATGGTCTGTCCGCCACGCTTGACCTTGGTCTGGACCGTCTGTCCGAGGGCTTTTTCCTCGACTCGTGCCAGGAAGCGTTTGACGACACCCAACTCGACATCGGCCTCGAGAAGGGAACGCCGGACCTCTTTCAGGGCGGCTTGGATGCTTTTTTCGTCGAGTGAGGTCAACCCGGCTAGGCGGTTTTTTGCTTCGCGAAATCCGTTGGTCAGTGCGTCGAACAAGGGGGGCTCCTTAGTGAGCGTTGACGGCTGTCGAGCTCATGCTCGAAAGAATCTGGGAGGAGTCGCAATCGTGAAGGCGAATGGTGCGGAGTTGGGTGCTCCAGGCCTTCAGTCAGACGAGGGGCAGTGCCGCTGTCGAACTCCGCTCGCTGATCTAGAACGTATCTCACCACCTCTCAAGGTCCCCGCTTGCAAGCTGCGGTGCTGGCCAAGGGGAAGACATTGCTGGTTTTGAGGCTTGCTGGTTCCGAGGCGTTGCTGGCAAAAAGGCGAGCGTACATTCTTTCTTGAGCGTCCCTCAAGTGGAGGGCGTTGTCTGTGCCGCGAGTCCTTCTGCCACCGCCAACACTCTCGCGTAGATTTCTCGGCGTTTGGTTCTCTGTCCGCGCCGGGCCAGGTCGCGGCCTATCAGTTCCGTCACATCACGGACCGAAGAACCGCGGGCAAGCTGTGTGCGAATTGCCTCGTCGATATCGAATTCCTCGTTATTGTTGGCCTCTTCGGGGGGCGCCCGTTGGATAACGAGAGTGCATTCCCCGCGCCATGGCTGCTGGTCGCTCGAAGCCGTGAATTCTTCGAGTGGAAGCACGCGTGTCTCCTCGAAGTGCTTGGTGAGCTCCCGGCACACAGCAACCTGACGCTGGGGACCGCACACTTTTTCCAGATCGGTCAGTGTTTGGCTCATTCGATGAGGTGACTCGAAGATGATGACCGGGAAAGTGCTCTTTTTGATGAAATAGAGCATTTCATCTCGAGCTCGACCCTTGCGCGGAAGAAAGCCCAGAAAGGTAAAAGGCCCATCAACGAGGCCAGACAGAGCGACGGCGGCGGTGACGGCGCTGGGCCCAGGAACGACCGTGATGTCGATCTCGGCGCTACGCGCTGCACGCACGAGCCCGGTTCCCGGATCGCTGATACTGGGCATTCCGGCGTCGGTCACGAGGGCGACTTCTTTGCCCTCCTTCAGAATCTCCAAGGCTGTGTCGATGGTGCGCCGGGAAGAGTGAGCATGGAGACTCAGTACCTTTTTCCCCTCGATGCCGAGATGGCTCAGAAGGGCTCGGGTATGGCGAGTGTCTTCGGCATACAGATGAGAAACTGATGATAGTGTTTCTCGGGTGCGCTGGCTGATGTCACCCAGGTTGCCAATCGGGGTTCCGACGAGATGAAGATGTCCGGTCATGGAATTTTGCTGAAGCGTTTCCCCGAGGCGCCGGGGCTTCCAGAAAACGGGAGCCTCGTCCGAGAGGTGATCGCGCAGCTTGTGGCTTGTTTTTGAGCGATCGACTGTCGCGCTCGCTCATTGAGGCGGTCATCGCCTGGAGCTTTGGTTGCGGCGTCGTGTTGGGGAGGCGGAGGGCCTTTCATTTCCGCTGCGGGCTGGGGCTTGTGGACTTGAATGATGTAAATTCCCCCGTCGAGGTGGTGGCGGGCGTGAGAGATTCTCGGACATGGGTTTTCCTCCCTGCTGGAAAGAACCTTGGGCTTCTCGGGGAGAGCGGCCGGTTCGGCTCGATGGCGCTGCCCGGCCGGCTCGGCTCGATGGAGCCGCCTGAGCGGATTGGCGCGCATGCCGGTGAGGAGGAGTGAGATCCGGCACATCGGGGATTTTCGTCGGGGAAGAGGGGGGCGTCTGGGCTGACGCCCGGGAACCGGGAGCTTCCTGCCTGGGTTCCACGCTCGGTCGTATCACGGGAGTGATCTCTTCAGTAGCAAGCTCCAGCTGAATTTCCGTCTCCTGTAGGGGAGCCGTGTTGCCAGAGGTCTCGTGCGTGTCAGCTAGGGGAGGAAATGACGAGGTGGGCTGGAGTTCGAGAGCGGCGGGGTCATGGGGGTGCGCCTCCGATGAGAATGGGGCTTGCTGGGAAAACGGCTCCTCGTTGAGATTGGGGATCTGCAGATCGACCGTATGAAGAGTATCCGTTGCGGGCGGGACAGGGGCGAGGCCGCTCCTGGGATCGTTGGGATAGGAGGCCGGCGCCATCGCCAATTCCTCGGGTTGGCTGCGTTCCAAAGGAGCCGGCGCCATCATAGGAGGCAAACCATCCACGTCGGAGGTGCTGGACTCCTGCGCCACTGGTGGTGGCGTCCAAGGAGTGGGAGCGATCATGGGAGGGAGGGCGATGCCCGATTCCTCCTTTTGCTGTTGAACCAGCGTGGGATCTCCTCCAAGTTCGAGAGCACGTTGAAGTGCCTGCCAGAAGCTCTTGACCGTTTGGTAGCGGAAACGGGGATCCACGGCCATCGCTTTTTGGAAGACCTGTTCGATCTCGTCGGTGACCTCCACCCCTTCGGCGCGGGGAGTGGGGCGGACATGAGGATCGAGAGTGGTACCCATCATTGCCTGATGATCTCCGATAACCACGGCATCACCTTTGATGATTTCGACGAGGGTGAGAGCCAGGCCCCAAACGTCGGTCCAAGGGCCCGTCTGGCCATAGCGCTTGGGAACCCACTGTTCGGGAGCTCCGTAGGCCGGACTGAAAGGAGCTTGACCGTCGGTTTGACTGGCCCGGCCGGCTAGATCGGAAGCTGCCCGACGAACTTTGGAAATCCCGAAATCGAGGATTTTGACGTGAGGTTTCTCCACGGAGGTGGTGACGAACAGGTTGTCGGGCTTGATATCTCGGTGCACGACGGTCAGGGGGCCGTCGGGGCCCTGAAAATGATGGGCGACATCGAGGGCGTAGGCGGCGGGCGTGATCAGCTCGACGGCCTCGGAGAGTGGCATGGGTGGCTCTCCCGCAAACGTCCGAACTTCGATGATTTTTTCGAAGCTTTGGCCGTCGAGCCATTCCAGCGCCATGAGCG
>CAYTRQ010000301.1:0-7571 GCA_964440025.1 uncultured Polyangiaceae bacterium
GATGTCATCCGCATCGACGAGGTCATCGCGGACCGCGTCGCCAAGGCGCTGAACGACTCCCACGCGGACCTCCGGGCAAGTCGGCGCCGCAAGGCCACCCGGTTCAAGGAGCAGCTTGCTGAGCTCGAAGGGCGAGAGGACCGGCTGTATGACGACCTGTCCGGCGGCGTGCTCGATGATGTCGCGTACCGGCGTCAGCTTCAGCGTCTCCGCGATCAGCGCGCCCGGTGCACCGAGCAGCTCGAAGCCGCCAACGAGGAGCTCGACCGGACGTACCTCGCCGACGCTCAGAAAATTTTAGAACTCGCGCAACAGGCCAAAACCCTGTGGCTTTCGCAATCGGATGCGGAACGGCGCAAGTTCCTCGACGCCGTACTTTCGAACGCCACTCTGACGGGGCGAAGTGTCGAATTTGAATTGAAAAAACCCTTCCGCATTCTGTCCGAGATGGCGGAAGGGTTCGATGAGCGCGCCCGCTACGATTCGAACGTAGGACCTTCGGTTCCGTAGACCGACGCTCTATCCAGCTGAGCTACGGGCGCGTGGGGGCCGGACTCATACCATCGGTATCGGGGTTGTAAAGCCTGATAGCGGCGCCAGCCAACTGCCCCAGTGCGCTGTCGTTCTCACCGCGTTGGTCGAAAGACCGCTCTCGGAGGCGTCCCTCCGTCGAGTCCGGCCAAGAGAACAGCAGGCCGCCCGGAAAGCAGTGGCGCATTCGCCCCTTGCCCCCAGCGGGGGGCACATCGGAAACGTTGGCGTGCTCGCCCGGCGGCGAAGATCAGGGTTGAGTGGATGCCGGAGAGCCCGGCAGGACCGCCCGAAGATCAAGATAAAGACGGCACCGAAGAGCCGGGCCGTCACCCGAAAATGGTGCAGCTGCCAGAAGGTCCATGACATCCATGCCATACTCTTGAAGGGAATTTTCCTCAAAGAAGCCCTTCCATGGCCGCCGTGAAATCGCTACAAAGGCGCTGCCTCGAGAGGGGGATCCCTTTTTTCGGCTTGTTCCTCTCGAGGATCCGATTCGTTTTTTTCTCACCCTTTCTCATTGAAGTCCCTGGCATGGACTGTGCTTCGGAACTCAACAAGCGCATCGAGCGCAGCTTTCTTAAAATCGGCTTGGCTTGAACTTGACTCTTTCGGGATGCCTGCCCGCGTCCCCGCCCTGCTTGGCTTAGCGACTTTTAGCTTAACGGTTTCTTTTCCTTACGACCTGTCCTTCCGAGGAGCCCCGGTCGTCTTGATTCAAGCTTGCTTATCCTGAATTTTACTTGGCTTTTCAATTGCTTGGAAGAATTGCTTTGAGGAGCTTGTCCCTACCTTGAGCACTACCTCGACGACCCCTTCCAGGGGGCGAGGGCTTGCCTGATCCGCGTCTCGTTTCTGGCTTGCCTGACTCAACATTTTCGGGAGCCTGGCGTAGTGTGCCGGGCTCCCGCCTTTTTGTGTGTCAACGTGCAGACAGTCTCGGGTATTCCCGGAGCTTCGAGTGTTCATGCGAAACAGGGCTGTGATCGCAATGTCTTGCTGCCGAGCAGGGCTCCTTCTTTTTCTTTCGATGAGCTTCGCTGTCGCCTGTTCCTCGGCGAAACGTGCCTCCAAGGGGGCTCAGAAATCTCCCGCAAGCGCGAAATCTCCCGCAAGTGCGAAATCTCCCGCAAGTGCGCCAACCGCTCAGCCGAGCGCGCCCGAGCCGGCGCCCCCGGTGACGCTCAAGTATCCCCGCACGGATCGCGCCTGGCTGGGGGTCGAAATGGTTGCCCGTCCTCGAGGGCGAGCGGGAGTCGCGATTCGGAGGGTCCTGCGAGGCTCACCCGCTCAACAAGCAGGTCTCTCCGCCGGAGACGTCCTGCTCCGCATGGGGGAGTCATCGCTCGACGAACCCACGGATGTGGCCCGCGCCGTGAAGACCAGCGCTCCAGGCACGACGATTCCCGTGACATTCGTCCGCAACGAAGAACATCGACTGGCGCGGATCCGGCTCGAAGGAAAACCCCAGTTCGAGGACCAACTGCGGCTTGCTTTCGTGGGTGCTCCCGCGCCGCCTATCAGTGGAGTTGTGACTTTCCAGGGTCACTTCGCGTCGCTCAAGGAACTTCGAGGACAGGTGGTGCTGCTGGAGTTCTGGGCAAGCTGGTGTGGCGTGTGCCGCTACCTGGCTCCGGTGCTCAACCGGCTGCAAAAAGCGCATCGCCCGGAGGGACTCGAGGTGGTGGGAATCACCGTGGATCCCCCGGCGCGGGGACAGGCAGCGGCGACCCGGACCGGGCAGATGGACTACACCCTGGCGAGTGACCCAGGTGGGAAGATCACTCGCAAGTATCTCGCTTCTCAGGTACCAACAGTATTCGTCATCGATCGGCAAGGGATCGTCGTGGATGTCGTGGTAGGTGTTTCTCAGGATCGTATTTTGGAGCTGAAACAGCTCGTGGAGGAGCTTCTTGCAAATCCTGCCTAAAGCGTTGAGCTTTTTGCTCGTCCTGGTCTTTTCGAGCCCGGCTGTGGCCGACCTTTCCGTGCGAAGGCTGCAGAGCCTCGGCGCGACGCGGATCCTTGCTTCGGCGTCTCCCGATCCGGCTCGGGAGCGGCAGGAGGTTCTCGTTCGAGTCGATAGCGAAGCTGTGGCGCGTCGTCAGGGGCTGGTTCCCGTGACGACCCATTGGGCGACGTTCCGAGGGCGCCGGGCTGCTCTTCCCGAGCTTGTGGCTCGACCGGGGATCCGTTCGATCCATTGGGCGCCGCTCCGTTTCTTTCAGCTCGATGAGGTAGGAGAGTCCACGGAGGCGGTGGTCGCCCGTGAGGATTTTGGGGTCGATGGGGACGGCGTGGTGATCGGCATCGTCGATACGGGCGTGGATGTCGCTCATCCTGCCTTTCGGACCGCCGACGGCAGCACGCGCATCCGTTGGCTGCTTTCCTACGATCAGCCGCCGCGCGGAGTGCATCCCGCAGTAGAAGAGGAGATGGGGTGCGTTGCGAACGACGACTGCGCCGTCTTCGACGCCGAGGACATCGATGCGCTTCTGGAGACACCGGGAGACAATGATTTGCCGCGGGACACGATTGGTCATGGCACCCACATCACGAGCATCGCGGCCGGTTCGGATCCCGACTATCCAGGTATCGCACCCGGTGCCGAGCTGGTGCTGGTGCAAGGAGCCGGGGCCACAGGAGGGATCAGCGATGCCCGCATCGTCGAGGGCGTTCGCTTCATCTTCGATCGCGCCACGGAAATGGCCGCGCCGGCCGTCGCCAACCTAAGCCTCGGCTCGGGGTTTGGGGCCCATGATGGCACCTCGCTCTTGGAAACCACTCTGCAAGGCCTGGCTTCCGGACCCGGAAGAATCATCGTGGTGGCGTCCGGCAACGACGGCGCGCTCTATCAAACCTCATTGGACTATCCCGAGCCCGTGGGAGTCCATGCCGAGGTCACGGTGCCGAGCGGTTCGGAGGTTCGGGTGCCCCTGATCATGCCCGAAACGACGTCGAACGGTGAGAGCAGTGTTTTCGTTTGGCTCTCCTTTGCCCCGGGGGACGACATCCAAGTCGCTCTTTCGGCCGGTGGTGGGGCGAGCTCCCGGCCCGTAGCCCCAGGCGCGAGTGGCTATGGCTCGGCGAGGGAGCTGGGCCGGGCGGGGGACTATGAATTTTTAATCGCTAACGGTGTCGATCCGGGCCTGGAAGCAGGGATCGAAGAGAATAATGCGGTGTTCGCGCTGGTGGGCTCGTGGCCCTCGCGAGAGGAGTTCGAGCTGGTCCTGACCGGCCAGGGGACCGCGCGGCTTTGGGTGGAAAGTGCAGGCGCCATCGGCCCCGGCGTGGATTCCCCGGGGGTTCTGCTGCCGCGAGCACGAGGTGGCGGTACGGTGACGATTCCCGCGAGCGCGCCTGGTCTGGTGGCCGTGGGCGCTTCGGTGAACCGGCAAACGTGGACCGACTACACGGGGACCGAGGTCGAGGTGCCCCTGGGCCGAACCGGCGTCCGCGCCTACTTCAGCGGTTCCGGTCCCAATCAGCTTGGCGGTCTGCGTCCGGATGTGATGGCTCCCGGAGGGAATATCATTGCTGCCATGGCCGACGAGGCCGATCCGCGTGGCGATGAAATGTCGGTGAGCCAGTTTGCCTCCTTCGGAGCTTGCGAGGATGTGGAGACCGAGTGCTTTGTGGTTGACGATCAGCACGCTGTCTCATCGGGAACTTCGATGGCGGCTCCCGTGGTGTCGGGGGCGGTGGCGCTTCTGCTCGGGCGGCAGCCCGATCTGACGATGAGCCAGGTTCAGGATCTGCTGCGGGCCGGCTCGGCGAAACTGAGCAGCTCGGAAGCAGCGGGTCGCAGCGGCACGGGCAGCTTGGATGTCGAGGCCACACTTCTCGCCCAGGATCTGGCAGCATCCGACGCGACCCGCCTGCCCGGACAGGAGAGTCGCGTCGCCATTGCGGATATCTTTCTCATTCCCGATCCCGATCTGGCGCTCCAGGGATACGTTGTCCTGCGTGACGAAGACAACCAGCCTGCAGGAGGGTTCGATCCGCAGCGTTTGAGCTTGAAGGTCGACGGGCCCGCGGATGTCGAGCTCATGCGCCTGGCCTCTGGGCTCGCCGAGTTCACATTGGCAGGACGCGAGGGCACGGCGGAACAGAACGTGACGGTGGAGGTCTTCTTCGATGATCAACTGATTGCCGAGAAAACCCTTCCGGTGTTCGTCGATGCGGCGAACGCTCGCGGTGGCTTGGAATTGATGGGGGGAGCGTGCCGTTGGGAGATCCGGGCGCCGGCGCAAAGCTCGGGGGTCGTTGCAGTCTCTATTTGTCTGTTGATTCTGATGAGGAGGCGTCGCCGGGGGTGGGGAGCTGGTTGAAGGTCACACGGCATGTGTGGGCTTCATGGGGAGCATGATCGGGATCGAAGGGATGGGCGAGATCGACTCCGCCGAGGTTCGTGCCAACGGCAACCAAGGCGTGCGCCGAGTCGAGCTGCCCAACACGGGCCTGCACCTGGGTTCGCTGCTCTCGGTAGGCGACGGGGACCCGGCGCAAGACCTTTCCCGAGGAGTCCAGCGTCAAGAGTGACCAGACATAGTTCACCGGGGGCTCACAATAGGTCCTCAGCGCGATGGGCCCTTTGTTGGGCTGGTTGAGCTCGAGGCGGACGTAGGCGGAACCACCAGGGTAGAGGGGGTGAGGGAGAACGAGGGTTCGAGGGAGTGTTGTCGCTTTGATGTCCCAGGCGAGAGAAGGGCGCTGGACGTGTTCGAGGAGGCGCGAGTCCCCCTCGTAGCGAAACACGGCCAGGTCATCGAACCAGCGAGCCATCCGCTCTCGGTCTCCTCCCAGGTTGACGCGGAGGACGTCCAAAATATCGGGTTCGGCGTTCCACCGGGGCGCTTGGGGTGTGGTTTTCGTCCCTGCCACACGGAGCGCGAAAGAAGAAGCGCGCAGAGGAGCTGCTGCCGGGGAAAATCTGCTCAAGAAGTCGACGGCGATGGCGAAGCGAGCGTCTTCCCAGCGGGTCCAGACGCCTTGGTGGGGAGATTGTTGTGCCGCGCGGACTGCGGCCATGACACGGCGCGGCCCCTGGTCGACAAAGGCGGCGTATTCGCCCAGTCCCTTCCTGAGCCAGGAGCTCGTAGCGGGTGCATGGACCGCGATGGATGCCTGGGCGACGCAGCTGACCGCGGCTGCCAAGGTTGTCGGGCCGCCCCAACAGGTGGCCTGCGCCCGGTCGAAACCGCGACTGGGCCGGGGAGTGCGCCGAATGCGGAGCTCCTCTCCGGTGAGATGCCAGACGAGTGGCGTTTGATGAGGGCTCAGACCGCCAAGAGTCAGCCCATAGCCAAGTGCGACCCGCTCGAAGGCTTGCTCTAAGAGGCCGACGGCTCGGAGGGCCTTTGGGGGGCTCGCGGCACGGACGCACACAGGGCGTTTGAAGGAACATCTCTTGTGAGGGAGATCTCCTGGAGGAGAAAATGGAAAACGGAGCTGTCCCTCGGGGAGCAGCGGATCGACGGGAACCTGGGGCCGATGGACCTCCACCGCACCGCCGAACAGGAGCGGCATTCGCTCTCGGGATCGGTCCGACGCTTTTGCTCCGGAAGCAAGACTTCCCTGGAGCACGGCGATCGCGACGAGCCCGAGGAAGAGCCGGAGCGGGTGGAGTGCTCGCATTGCAGCCGGGCTCATTGCGGCCCGGCGCATTGCAGCCAAGCGAAGCACCACCGGCTGAATCGCTTGGCGGCGCGTTGCGGCGGGCCGGAAGAAGCGGCGCCGGGGGAAGTGGAAGAGAAGGAGCAGCATTCTGCGAAGGAGTTGGCCCAGAGGGGCCATTCGTTGCCATAAACCTACGAGGATTTGACACCCTCCGTCACGACGACCCTATACTGAAGCTTGAACAGGGCGACTCCGCCTCGGATTTGCAATGACGCCACGTTTCGATCCCACTCGCTCCATCATCTACGACTTGGCCCAAGGTCAACTGCGAGACGATGAAGGTACCGCGCGCCTCAATGTGCCATTTCACATTCTTTCCCGTCTCTTGACCCAGGCCGGTCCCGAAGGGGCGGCCGACTTTGGCCGCGGGTTGGGTGGAGAAGTCGGCCGTCGGATACACCAACGCCTCGATCCCAAGGCGAACGTGACCGCGTGGGCCGAACATCTCGGTGGGCACCTGGCGCTCCTGGGATTGGGAAATCTTCGGGTGGAGCGGTGGGGGCGCGCTTTGGTTTTCCGCGTGGCCGGTGCGCCGGAAGGGGCGCAGACCCTGATCGGGCATGTGCTCGAGGGCGCGCTCTTGCGGGGCCTCGGCCGCCACGTCAGCATCGTCGGCTTCGAGGCCGAAGGTGGTATGGCCTACCTCGCGCTGTCCAGGGACACCTCCTCGCGGGTGCGTGCTTTGCGTTCAGCGGGTGAAAGCCTTTCCGAGGTCGTGCAGCAGCTGCATCGGGGGGCCGCATGAACGCCCGCGTCGCCAAGCTCGAGGCGCTTTTGGCCCGGATCCAGGAAAATGCGGCAAGACCCCGGGCGACTCCCGAGGCGTCCACCGCCGAGGCCGGTCCTGCGGAGCAGGGGTCTGAGCAATTTTTGCAGCTCGATGAGCCGTCCTTGTCCGAGCCTCCGCCGGCGCAGCCGCCCGAGGTCGAGGATGTGGATGCCGGGGATCTCGAGGGAGGAGACGAGCCGCCCGAAAGTGGCTCCGCCCTCGTTGGAGAGCCCCAGACCCTGGAAGATGCCATGAGCGCCCCGGAGGGCCAGCCCCCGGTCACTCCGCCGCCAGAATCAGGGGAGGAGCCGGCTCCACAGGTGTCCGTGCCCCGCGACCCGGGGCCGACGATGGAGCAACTCGGCAATACGATCGACTTCGAGGAGACGGGAGCCTCGGACTTCGAGGTGGATGACCGAGCAAAGACCAGGGAGCGAGAGCGGCAGCGTGAGAAAGAGCCCCTGCAAGCGGAGATCCCCGAGCGGTCGTCCTCTGGGCCGCTTCCCCCCGGACAATTTTTTCCGCGGCAGGAGGTCGAGCTCCCTGCGGACGCTCGGGAGGAGCTCGAGCGGGTCCGGTTGGGGCAGACCAC
>CAYTRQ010000302.1:0-7551 GCA_964440025.1 uncultured Polyangiaceae bacterium
GGTGATGCAGTCTCTTCCAGCTTTCAAGTTTTCCCAGAACTGATCCAGATCGTCTGCTTCGGGAAACCTTCCGCTCATGCCGATGATGGCGATCTCCCGATTGGCCTGGGAGTCGCCACCGGCGCGTTGGGCATTCGTCCTGTTGCCGCCCCCCGGGGAACGAACCCAAAGATCGGGTTGCTCGGGCTGCGCATGGATCTCGGCCGTCTCTGCGGGCGCCGACTTCGTGGTACGGTCAGCAGCTCGCGGAGTCTCTGCTTCCATCGATGCGACCGTCTCCTCCCTGTATTGACGTGCGAGGTACTCGCTTGCCTCCAAAATGGTCTGGTGCTCGAAGAAGATGGTCTTCGACAGTGGTCCCAGCCTCTCCTCCAAGTATTCAGTCACTCCGAAGATCACAACGGAGTCGATGCCGTAATCCTCGAAGGGTCGGGTGGGCGTGATGTCGTCCAGTGACATCTGTGTTTCTTTGGCGATGCCTTTCGTGATCAAACCACACAGGTATGTGACAAGCTTGTTCTGGTCCATGGATCTCTCCTGAAATCGAGTGTGATATTGCGCTAGTGTGTTCATTTGCCGTTCGGAGGTGCTGCCTCCACTCCCTGCCTTCGAAGACCTGGTCTCGAGCCTGGCTGCCACGGTCGGGGGATGCGCCCGTCGGTCTCCGCTCCGGTAAGCCATGCGCCCAACCGGATCCTGTCTCCGCTCGAGACGATGAGATTGGATGCACCGTGCGACAGCGCTACTTCCATGGCCTGTGCGCCGAAGCCGTCCGAGAGTGGGAACAATCCGAACCGTTCCTTCAGTTTCGCCTCCCGGCGTTCGGGGATCCTCATGCCCCCGTTCTTCCACGGGCCCCAACCGATCGCGCACGTGGTTCCAGTTCGCCTCCCGTTGCGGACCAATTCATTCCGCCACCGGGCGAAGCCCTCGGCCCATCCGTTGGCAAGCGCATAAGCACACTGCCCGGCGGCCCCAGTGGTGGCCACCAAGGACGAACACAACAGGAAGACTCCTAGTTCGTCCGAGCGAGTCAACGCATCCAGGTGGATCGCACCCTGGACTTTGGGACGAATCACTTCCAATAGATCGCTCCGCTTTGCGTAGGCGAAGAGACTGCTCTTTTGGAGTCCGGCACAGTGCAAGACGCCGTCGATCCGTCCGAAGTGCTCGCGAGAGGCATGGACGAAGGATTCGGCTTGCTGGGGATCCGATACGTCGCAGGGGAGGTAGTTCACCTGATAACCCCCCGATCGAATCTCGTTCACCAGTGGCCGGATCGTTTCGTCTCGATGCTCACGTCCACACAGCATCACGTTGGCCCCGTACGTCCGGGTCAAATACCTCGCCAGGATTCGGCCCACGCCGCCCAGGCCTCCTGAAATGAGATATGTTCCGTTCTGGCGAAACGAGTGGTGTTGCGCGCCCCCGGCAGTCAGAGCGACTGGTGATACCGTTTCACGTTGCACTTGCCCGGTTGCGCAGTCCACGCGCAGGTAGCTCGGACTCCGAGCTAGAGCGACGACTTTTCCCAGATACCTGCCCATCTCGCGAGGAGTTTCCGTGCTGTTCAGGAACTGAACGACGGAAAGGACGAGGTTGGGATCTTCTATCTGCACCGACCGTGCAAACGCGGCAAGAGCGCAGCTCGTCTCGTCCGCTCTTTGGGGGGACTGGGCCTTGGTCTTGGCAACTGCCAGGATTTTCGTCGGTGTGTTCGAGCCCCTGCGCAATAGCGCCTGGACCAATTCAGTGACGGGGAGAACGCTGTCTGCGTGTTGGTTCAGATCCAGTTCGTAAACGAACACTCCTGGCAAGCCGCCCAACTCTGACGCGATGTCTGCCAGCTTCTCTTCCATTCCGGACGAAGCCCAGGGGACCTCGAGGGCGCCCAGGTGTCGTGCGTCCAGCCATGCTCCAGACTCTGCTCCTCGGAACAGGGCCATGGGAGGTCGGACTTCGGCGCGATCTCCGTCTCCCGCGGGGCGGATCGTCTCGATGGCGCGAAATTGCTTCTCGAAGTATTGGACGGAAGGGGAGGGCTTGGCTGCTTTTCTCATCGAAATTGCGCCAAACCCCTCGACTGTCAGACACCGCCTCCCCTGTTGATCGAAGACCGAAATGTCGGTCACTCGCGCATGGCCCGGAATGACCCGGTGTCTCGGAGAGGTCGTGACAACGACCCGTGCTTGCGTTGGAGTGGGGTGATGCCAACGCACGGAGTCGATCGAGAAGGGGATTGGCACGGATGCCAACTTGTCGGTCAACAGTTGCCAGAGGAGGGCACACTGAAATGCCCCGTCGAGAATCCCCACCTGGCTACTGCCCGCGCTACCCGAGGGGGGATTCAGGACTTCGGCCTCCCCCCTTTTCTCGGACCACGACAACCTGTAGATGGTGCGGAGGGCTCCCTCCAGTCGAACTCCAGACTCGGCCAGGAGTCGATAGCATTGCTCAGCCGACAAGACGGTCCCCTCCTCCCCCATACCGTTGAGGCCGGTCTTCGAGAGCGGCTCCGAGGGTTCCTCCGAGCCGTCCACTAGCTCGGCGCGCAACAGCGTGCTTCGTTCCGAGCTCAGCTTGATCGCTAGCTTCCAGATCCCGTCGCCTTGCTCACACGTGAGCTGGAGCGATGGCGGCAATTGCTTAGAGCGAACATTCGCGAGAAACCCCACTCGCCTCAAAGTCATGGGCGTCACGCCGCTCTTTTTGCCATGCCAATGCTGGACTTGGTGCAAGAGCAGAGCAGCCGGTATCAACGGGCGGCCATCGATCGTATGCGCCTCGATCAGCGGGTGGTGAGCCTCGAGATCCAGATTGGCCGATTCGGGGAACGCCGTAAGGGGGGAAGAGCTGTTTGGCTCCAGGAAAGCCGGCCAAAAGCGGGTCTTTCGAAACGGATAGGTGGGGAGGGGGACCCGACAGCTCCGTGTCGTTTGGCGATCCTCGGGTCCCAGTTTGGACGGGCCTGGGGCGGAATGCTCAGAATGCTCAGATCGCGTGTTTGCAGACTTTGCCGCACTCCGGTGTTCGCTTGCCCAAGCCTTCAGCGCCGAGAGCAGCGCCTCGAGCGAGCGGACAGCGAAGACCGCGGTGAACCCAAATCGTGGCCGACCGTTGCGGGAAGTCCAGGCGATATCCCGCAGACAGTCCTCACTCACGCCGTCGCGCAATAGGTCTGCAACGAACGCGATGTACGCGTCCACATAGTCTGCCAGGCTGGACGCGCTCTTCGCAGAAATCACGAGCTCATGGCTTTCCCAATTGCTGCTCGGCGAGTTGTCTCTGCCCCTAGCGAACGGGTTGTTCCCGGATTGAAGCACGACGTGCGCGTTCGTTCCGCCAAAACCGAAAGAGCTGACTCCTGCTCGACGTGGCGTACCGCTGCGGTCTTTAGACACAGGCCACGCGGTGTTGTTGGTGGCGATGAAGAGCGCGTCTTCCGACAGGTCGATGTGCGGATTTTGCTGGTGGAAGTGAACGAGACCGGGGATCATCCCTTTGTTCACGCAAAGTAGAGCCTTGAGGACGCCCGCGATTCCCGCCGCGCCTTCAAGGTGACCAATGTTCGGCTTCAGGGCGGTCAGCGCGCACTTCTTCGCGGCTCCTTTGGTCCCCTTGTCGTCTTGCAGAACCCGAAACGCCTCTTGGATGCCCCCGATTTCGATCGGATCCCCGAGGGGGGTGCCAGTACCATGGGCCTCGATCATCCCCACCGACTCCGGATCGATGCCGGCTTTTCGATGTGCTGTCACGATCACGTCAGCCTGCGACTGGGATACCGGCGCTGTCAGCGAAGCTCCACGGCCATTGTGATTCACAGCGGTTCCGAGGATGCTTCCGTGGATCGTGTTCCCGTCCATCTGCGCTTTTGCCATGGACTTGAGGTAGATGACGCCCACACCCTCGCCACGCCCATAGCCATTGGCGGCAGCGTCGAACGTTTTCGAAATCCCTTCAGCAGAGAGCATGCCAACCCGTCCGAGTGCGGCATGCGTCGTGGCATCCAGCATCAGGCTGATGCCACCCACGATGGCTCCATCACACTCACCGCCTTGCAGTGCGGTCACGGCTCGGTGGAGTGCCACCAGCGAACTGGAACACGCAGTGTCGATGACTTCGCTCGGTCCCTTCAGATCGAGTTTGAACGAGATCCGGTTGGCAAGAATCGAGGGGGCAAATCCCGTCAGAGAGTACTCTTCGATATGATTCGGTCTCCCCTGACTCATCCGGGCGAAGTCGTCTCCCGTGGAGCCAATGAACACTCCAGTCCGCGAGCCGCGCAGCGACAACGGATCCTCCCCGCTGTGTTCAATTGCGGTCCACACCGCCTCGAGCAATAGGCGCTGACGCGGGTCCATGAGCTTCGCCTCGCGGGGATGGATACCGAAGCACTCGGCGTCGAAGGCATCCACGTCATCGAGGAAGGCGCCGACCACCTCGGATCCTTCCCCTCCATGCATGAGTTTGGCTCTCTCGGGAGAGGGAGGACCGACACGACTGACGCCATCGATCAGTAGGCGCCAAAATTCCTCAGGGTTCTTGGCCCCCGGAAAACGGCAGCTCATTCCAACGACTGCCGTTCCGCCTGCCTCTTCCTTGGTGTCGGCGTGCGGGATAGGTTGCCGCTCCGGCCCCGACTCTCCGGCCACCCCATCCGACAGGAGTGTCGCGATGTGGGCAGATGCCGACTCGAGGTCGTTGAAGGAGAAGAAGTCCACCGGGCTGAATTTCAGCCCAAATTCTTCGTAGAGTCTTGCGCTCAAGAACGCGAACTCCAATGAATTCAGGCCCAGATCCGCAAGCTGCTTGATTGCATCACCAGTGGGAATCGTCTTGCCAAAAGAGGTCTCAACTTGCTGCGCGAGAAATCGGAAGATCTCGTCTGACGCTGATGATCGATCCGATCTACCGGACGCTGCCGACTCTGTCCCGAGCTGATCGCCACGGCTCGGCTCTGGGGAATTTGGTGTCCCGAACAGAGCTCGGACTGCTTCTTGGTCCACTTTCCCGTTCGCGGTCAGCGGGAGGCTCTCCACTAGTTTCACTTCGGCGGGAACCATGTGTGCGGGAAGCAGTGTCGCCAGTCGCTCCCGGATTGACGCCATCGTCGTTCGGGAGTCCTGCGGGATCCCTGCGGCCACGATTCGCTGGGTACTACTCATCCCGGCGATAGCGACGGCGAGGGGGCGACGAACGCCGCACTCTCGCAGAGCAGCCTCGACCTCCCCAAGCTCGACCCGGTAGCCGCTGACATTCACCTGGCGATCGATTCTGCCGATGAGTTCGATGGTTCCATTTTCCCATCGGGTGGCCAGATCCCCGGTGCGATACATCTTCATGCCAGGCTTTCCAATGAAGGGATCCGGGGCGAAGCGGGACTCGGTGAGCGACTCGTCTCCGAGATAGCCCTGGGCCAGACACTCCCCTCCGATGTAGAGCTCGCCGACCACGTTGGATGCACATGGCGTGAGGCCAGTGTCCAGGATGTAGTAGCGAGCGTTCTGGATAGGACGCCCGTAGGGAATGCTTTTCCAGTCTGGGTCCACCTCGCCCGTGGGATAGTAGTTGGACCAGACGGTTGCCTCGGTCGCCCCGCCCAGAGACATCACCATGAGTCTTGGAAAGACGGACCGTACCCTGTCGGGCAAATGGAGGGGGATCCAGTCGCCGCTCAAAAAAGCCATGCGCAAATGCTTCTCCCATCCGCTAGGTCGCTTGCCCTCGAGGAAGGGAATGAGGGTTGCCAGGAGGGCGGGTGCCGAATTCCAGAACGTGATGGGTTCGCTCGCCAGAATATCCGCGCAGGCGCTCGGATCTTTCCTGTTGCTTCTCGAAACCATGCGCACGCTGGCGCCCAGAGCGGGCAAGCCCAACAAGTCGAAGATCGACAAATCGAAGGAGATGGGACTCACCCACAGGCCCCGATCTTCGGGCGTCAGTCCCTGCTTTCCGACCCACTCAATCAAGTTCACGAGCGGGGAGTGCGCCACGCAGACGGTCTTTGGGGTACCGCTGCTGCCGGACGTGGATATGCCGTAGGCAGGATCAGATGGAGACACCGTTACGTGAGGTCTGCTGTTGGGGGTGTCGGCGTGTTCAAGCGACTCCAAGTCCACGGTCAACGTGTTCAAGCCAGCCCTGCAGAACGGCAGAAAGTGGGAAGCATCCGTGATGGCAGCGCGAACCTCTTCCAACGCCATGATCTGCTCGAGTCGCGCAACGGGTTCGTCCAACTCGAAAGGAATGAAAGCCGCTCCTGCCTTCAGAACTGCCAAGATGCTGACTAGAGCGATAGGGTCCCTTTCCAGCTGGACGATGACGTAGTCACCCGGTCCACACCCCAAAGCGATCAATTGATGAGCAAGTCGATTGGACAGAGAGTTCAGGTGGGCGAACGTCATTGCGCGAGCGTCGGATACGGCAACAACCCGCTCCGGTTCCCGTAGTGCCCATCGCTCGATGAGCTGCTCAATCCTGCAGGATCGGTCATAGGGCGTCGCCAATGCCTGCTGGTCGTCCGCGGTGCTCATGCGGTTTGGATCGTCGTCTCTCAAAACAGTCCCCTTTCCCGATGGGGCCGACCGGCTCCGTTTCCCCGCCCACTCGCAGGGACCGGGTTTTCCGCTTTACCAGGGCTCGCGAATGGCAGACTGGTCAGCCTGCCGATGAAGTCGTCGAAGAGGTGCCGGATTCGTCCTGCATCCACACGTCCCGAGCGAAAGTCCCAGATGATGTGCAGCTCCCGGCTCGTGTTGTGGACGAAGAAATCCAAGTCCACGCCCACAGTCGAGGATGCGCCCTCGCCCCATTTGACTCCACTGGGCAATTCGGGGGGGTGTTCAGAGAGAGCAGCTGTGAAGGCTACTTTCCACCCGGTCTGCACTTGGCGCATCCTTGGTTGTGCGGAACCAGCCACGACAGTCGCCCGGATCGGGTTCGAATGGGGATGCTCCAGGTCTTCTCTGATTTGTCTCGCGATGGCCTCGGCCTCTTCTGCAATACCCTTCGACGCATGGGAACCGACGAGTGAGAAACCAGTGAAGTCTCCGATCGCCCAGGGGTTGGCGCTGGCAAGCAAGTCCCTGTCCACGATGGCGCAGGGCACTGTAAACGATCCGCAAACACAGTTTTCGCGGATCGAATGGCAGAAAGTTGCGAGGAGCGTGCCGTAGACTCTGCACCGGTCACTGTGGAGTCGCTCACCGCCGTGCCCGACACCGAATGCCGCAACGGGCAAGGGAAAAGATATCTGCAGACGCTCTGCCGGAGCGTCTGCCGTGTCTCCGTTCCGTGCCACCGGCAGAGGCGGTCCGGGCGGGGCGCTCAGTAAACGACGCTTCCAGTATTCGAGGTCACGAGCCTCGAGTTCCTCGGTTGGCGGCTCAGTCTTCTGCGTTGAGTTGAAACCGTCATTCGGCCACTGATGCTCCGGGAGAAATAGGGCACGGTAGATCACCAGGGTGCTGAACCCGTCGGCCACGACCATGTCGATGGCGACCTGAACGCGATCTTCTGCGTTTTCCGTGCGTACGACTTTGATTTCAATGG
>CAYTRQ010000303.1:0-5105 GCA_964440025.1 uncultured Polyangiaceae bacterium
AGCGTTCAGCGTCACAATACAGGCGAAATAGCGAAGTCGACCGCCCTCGCCCCGCCAGGGGCGGGCGACGAAGTGCCCATTTCGAGACGGGATCTAGAACTAGAGCACCAGCACACAACCTCGAAGGCCCTCGTCAACGCGCACCGTTCGAAAGGCTCCCTCTCCCCAGCGCAACCAGGGTATGATAGCTCCGCTATCATATGAGACAGTTGCTCGACGCCACAGACGCTGCCCGAGGCCTCCGCCGGGTTGCCGGGGAGATCGTCGAACGTCATCGAGGAGCCAAGGACCTTCTCCTGGTCGGTATTCGACGCGGCGGCGTTCCCATTGCCTACCACCTGGCCGAGCTCGTCTCTCAATTCGAAGAAGAAACGTCCGTCCCAGTTGGTACGGTCGACATCACCCTTTATCGAGACGATGCCGCTACCGCGCTCCCCAACCCGCGCATCGGTCCAAGCCAACTACCAACGAAGATCGAGGGGCGCCCGGTCATTCTCGTCGACGACGTCCTATTTACGGGTCGGACCATCCGGGCCGCTCTGGATGCTATTGTCGACTACGGGCGTCCCGCTCAAGTCGAGCTTGCCGTTCTCGTCAATCGCGGAGGACGCGAGCTCCCCATTCAAGCAGACTATCGTGTAGTCGATGTCTCCGTCGACAAAAGCGAACGGGTCGACGTCTTTCAAACGGACGCGGGTTGGATCGCCTCTGCGGTTCCCGTTGGCTCCCCAAGCGCCCCGAGCCAGCCCAAAGTCCCTGAAAATAGTGGTGGCGCCGGTCCAGAAGACTCAGCAAAGATGCCGGGCAAAGCATGACTTCCACACGATTCCATCATCTACTCGGTATCGAGGCCCTCTCTCGAGAAGCGGCCTTGCAGATCTTACAGACTGCGGAAAGCTTTCTGGAGATCACCAGAAGGCCGGTGCGCAAAGTTCCCACGCTGAGGGGCAAAACAATCCTCAACCTTTTCTTCGAGAACTCCACGCGCACGAGAACCAGTTTCGAGCTGGCCGGCAAACGAATGGGAGCCGACGTCATTAACATGTCGGCAAGCACCTCGAGCACCACAAAGGGTGAAACCCTCTTCGACACCATAGCAACTCTCAATGCGATGCACGCGGAAGTGATCGTCATTCGCCATGGTGCCTCGGGAGCTCCTCATATCGTAGCAAACCGTTCCCAGGCAGCCGTCGTCAACGCGGGAGATGGCATGCATGAACACCCGACCCAGGCGCTTCTCGACGCTTTCACGTTGCGCCAACACATGGGAAGCGATCTCACCGGGAAGGTCGTGGCCATTTGCGGCGATGTACTGCATAGCCGGGTGGCACGCAGCAATGCACTGCTCCTGGAAAAGCTAGGGGCAGAAGTTCGCCTGGCAGGACCTCAAACCATGCTCCCACTCCGATCGAAAGAACTCGGGTGGGAGGTCTACGATCGCATCGAGCCCGCGCTCGAAGGCGCCGATGTGGTCATGATGCTCCGGATCCAACGGGAGCGGCTGGGAGGAGCCTTGATTCCCAGCACGCGCGAATACTCCCGCGTCTGGGGACTCAACGAAAAGCGCCTCAAACTCGCCAAACCGAATGCTTTGGTGATGCATCCCGGCCCGCTCAACCGCGGCGTGGAAATCCATGAAGACGTTGCGGATGGCGACCACTCGATCATCCTCGACCAAGTGGAAGCCGGTGTCGCAGTGCGCATGGCTGTTCTGTACCTGTGCAGTGGAAGCGCAGCCGACGGCACCGAGAACTGAAATGCCGAGAAATGAGCGGGATCCTTCCGAAGGCTTCAGCTCAAGCGCGACTTGGGTCAACGGGTCGAGCGATGCCCTCGGAAGGACAAAGGCGCTTGGGGACAGGTCCCCTGACGGGAAGACGACTTCGTCCTATCCTTACTGAATGCACGCCAAGACGCTCTGTCGACTTCTTCTCGTTCTGGCAGCCCCGCTGCTTCTCAGCTGTAGCGGGCTCGAATTCGACGTCTCCCGCGAGCTCCCGGAACAGCGACTGGAAGGAAATGTTCTCAGCGAGGTGCTGGAGGGGATTTTCGAGAACCCGATTACCTTCGATGTCAATGTCCAAGCAGAAACGGCAGCGCGAGACACGGGACCAGCTCAATCGGCTCACATGCAGAGCTTGACCCTCCGGATTACGGAAACGGCCGAGACCGAGGGAGACGAGGACAACTTCAACTTTCTCGAGACGGTCGACATCTACATTGAGAGCGCGGAGCAAGACTCCTCGCTTCCTCGAAAAAAAATCGCAGAGCTTCCCGAGATCACTCCTGACCAAAAAAGGCTGGAGTTCATTACCGATCAATCGGTCAATCTTCTTCCGTACGCCAATGAAGGAGCGGTGATCACCTCCGAAGCAAGCGGCAGCCCTCCTCCCGACGAGGTGAGTTTCGCCGGCAGCTACACCATTCGCATCATCGTTCTTTAGCCGTTCGCTTCCCGAAAGGGAGGCGAACCAACAAGTACGGAGGCGTGCGAAGGCTTTTTTCGCGCCCTCACCCTGCGTGCCCCCTGCGTGCGGGCGCGAAAAAGACGGAGCCACAGTGACGCTCGCTCGCCGATCACGGGCGGACGACTCCCCTTTCCAAGGAAGGCAATGTTTCAGATTTGCATCAACTATTGTTTTCCGTGCATCAATCGTCCGGAGCTCGAACAGGGCCGGTGGACTGCGGTCAAGCTCCCTCGAGCGCCTCGCCCGCCGAACTCCCTGCGCTCTGTCCCCTCAAACTCCTGTGAAGACTTGCGGTCGATTGCTGACAGGAGTTTGATCCACCGCCTCAGGAGCTTACATGCGTCTCGGGATCGACTTTGGAACAACGCGTACTGTCGTCGCCGCTGCCCACGAGGGGCGCTATCCCATCGCCAGCTTCAGCACGGACGACGGTTTCGTTGACTATCTTCCGGGCATCGCTTGCCTCGATCCCGATGGTCTCCGTTTTGGCACCGAGATCATGGGGGCGCCGAGTCTGGAGGGCAATTTCCGCGGCCTCGTTCGTTCCGTCAAAGACACCGTGAGTGGAGCCGCGCCGGACGAAACCGTCTGGCGCCTTCGCGACTCAGGAATTTCCGCGCTCGATCTGACAACGAAATACCTCCGCTACATCAAGCGCATGCTCGAGGTCCGAAGCAACCTCGACCTCCACCCCGACGAGCCCCTCGAGGCAATGGTTGCCGTTCCGGCGCATGCCTCCACGCGGCAACGCTACTTGACTCTGGAAGCCTTCTCACGAGCCGGGTTTCACGTGCTCGGACTGCTCAACGAACCGACTGCTGCGGCCGTGGAGTTCGCTCGCCATACGCTTTCCGCACTTTCGGCCCGCAGTCCCAAACGCTACGTCGTTGTTTATGATCTAGGAGGTGGAACCTTCGACGCCGCCGGCGTCTCCCTCGTCGATCGACGATTCGATCTCATTGGCGCCGAGGGGATTTCCTATATCGGCGGCGGCGACTTCGACGAAATCATTGCCTGCGAGGTTCTCAAGAAATGCCAAATCCGCCGCGAACAGCTCAGTGGCCCGGCCTATGCGCATCTGCTCGAACGCTGCCGCGTTGGCAAAGAGAGCCTGTCCAGTAACTCCAAAAAGATCCTGGTCGACGTCAGTGACGTTTTCGAAAAGGGGCCCGAGCTTCTCCTCGTCGACACGGCGCCTGTCTACGAAGCAGCTGCGCCGCTCGTAGAAAAAACCCTGCAAAGCTGCGACACGCTTTTTTCCGAGCTCGCGGATCATGGCATCGACCCGGAAAACCCTCGGGAGCTAGGCGCTGTCTATCTGGTTGGAGGAAGCGTTCAGTTTCCGGCTGTGCGCCGAAGCCTTCGCAAAAAATATGGGCGCAAGGTACAGCTCGCCCCCCAACCTCACGCCGCCACGGCAGTTGGTTTAGCCATCGCCGCCGACCGCGAAGCAGGCATTTTCGTACGGGAAGCCCCCACGAGGCATTTCGGTGTGTGGCGCGAGCAAGATGGCGGACGGGAAAAAGTGTTCGATCCCCTCATCGAACGCCGCAAGCAGGTCACCGAGGAGGGCCTGCTCCGGGTCGAAAGAACCTATTATCCAGCGCACCCGGTAGGTCTGCTGCGGTTCGTCGAATGCACGGATCTTGATTCCTCCCATCAGCCAACGGGCGAAGTGACCCCCTGGGAGAACGTGCTTTTTCCTTACGATCCCTCCCTGGTCAACTGCTCCGATCTGTCTTTTTACATGAGCCACAAGGCCGATAGCGTGTTCAGCCAGCAGATTGTCGAAACCTACGAATATGCCCCTTCGGGCATGATCACGGTCAACATCGAAAATAGGACGAGTGGCTACAAGAGAGAATATGTTTTGGGCCGCGCCTCCTGAGCGGCATCGCCCGCCAGCTTCCGGCACACCACGCAAGTATCAATCAAGTTGGGGGAAGATCGATTTGCTCCACTCGTGAGACTCGCTGACCAAGAAATCGATCGGCTCTCTGTTGAAAACCGGTCGGCTGATCGGTCACCAGCAAGGTGAAGTCCTCCGGCCCCCCTTCGCTCCGGGGCACGATTCGCTGTTCCGCAAGCAGCCGTTGAACGGTCAAAGCAGCGGCCTGGGCGCTGTCGACAATAGGAATTGGCCGCCCCGCCAGCCTGTGGGCAACCCGTTCAATCACGGCACGGAGAAGCGGATAGTGGGTGCAGCCTAGCACGATCACAGAGGTACCAGCATCGACGAGAGGGCGCAGGTATCGCTCCACAGCGAGCTCTGGAACCTGACCCTCGAGCCATCCTTCCTCGACCAGCGGCACGAGCAAAGGCGCCGGCTCGGCAACCACGAAGTAGCGAGTCGAAAGCTGCTGCACGGCACGCTGATAGGCGCCTGAATGGATGGTTCCAACGGTTCCCAGCACGCCGATACAATGAGAGACCGCGGCTGTCTCGACCGCCGCGGCGACGTCGTCGGCCGCCCGCACCGCAGCCGCAGCTCCCGGCTCGATCACGCCAAGCACAGGGATATCGAGCTCGACACGAAGGAGATCGAGGGCCACCGCGCTGACCGTATTGCAAGCCACGACGAGCGCCTTGACTCCTTGAGCCATCAGAACCCGAGCACAACTGCGAGCGTAGCGGATC
>CAYTRQ010000303.1:5115-7530 GCA_964440025.1 uncultured Polyangiaceae bacterium
CACCGTCGAAGCCGATCGCGTCCCATAAGGAACACGAGCCGTATCTCCCAGATACACGATGGACTCGGCGGGCACCGTTTCGCGAAGAGCGCGCGCCACAGTGAGCCCCCCTAAGCCCGAGTCAAAAACTCCCAAAGGCGCTGTCGGATCCCCTGCCCGTGAGAGCGCCAACTCAGATGTCCTCGACGCGTAGATAGCGAGCCCGACGCCGCAAAAAACCTCCCCCCTCGAGCTCGGCAAGGGCTCGCTTGAGGTCCCCTTCCTTCGTCATATGCGTCATCATCAAGATGCGGGCCGACTTTTCGACGCCCTCCTGGACCATCTGCTCGATGCTGACGTTATGCTGACCGAGCGCCCCAGCAATCGTGGCGAGGACCCCAGGCACGTCGACGACATCGAATCGAAGATAATAGCGCGAATTCAACTCATCGAGCGGTTGCAGCGTCCGGGGCCCGGTATGAAGCGCCCTGGTCAGAAGTCCATCGTGCCCCTCGAGACGCGCACGCGCCACTTCCACGAAATCGGCAACAACGCTCACCGCGGTCGGCAAAGAGCCAGCCCCCTGACCGACCAGGATACAAGGTCCCAGATCTCTCCCCTGAATGTACACGCAGTTCAGTGCCCCATCGATGTTGGCGATAGCACTCGTCTTGGGCAAAAGCGCGGGGTGGGCGCGAAGCGAAACGCCGTCCCCCAACTCTCGACCAATGACGAGGTGTTTGATCGTGTAGCCAAAGCGTTCCGCAGCCGCGAAGTCCACCGTATCGACCTCGGCAATCCCTTCGGTGGGGCAAGCATTTTCTGCAAAGTCGGAGCGGAAGGCTAACATGCTCAGGATGACCAGCTTTTGTGCCGCGTCGTGCCCTCCAACATCGAGGCTAGGATCTGCCTCCGCATACCCAAGTTGCTGAGCCTCGTAGAGCGCTTTCTGAAAGTCGACGCCCGCCACTCTCATCCGGGTGAGGATGTAGTTGCACGTCCCGTTGAGGATCCCGTGGATCGACTCGACCTTGTCACCGCTGAGCGCTTCGCTGACGGTCCGGATCACCGGAATGCCGCCGCCAACCGAAGCCTCGAACGCAATGTCAACGCGTGCATTCGCAGCGCGAGCAAGCAGCGCCGGGCCGGCCGTCGCCATGAGCAGTTTATTTGCAGTCACGACGGTCAACCCCTGATCGATAGCTCTTTGGATATAGGCCTGAGCCGGATCGAGTCCCCCCATGACCTCGATCACTGCGTCCAAGTCGGGATCGGAAAACACCTTCTCCGGATCCGTGGTGATGACATCAAGGTCGCACTCCGCGACTCGCAGCTTGGACCGGTCTCGCACGAGAACATGAGCCACCTCGATCGCTCCGCCCACCTTCTCCGCCAGCGCATCGCGATTTTGCGAAAGAAGACGCAAGACACCGCCGCCCACGGTTCCGCAACCAAGTAGGGCAATGCGCACCGATCGTTGACCTCTCTTGTCCCAATGACTGCTGTCGTTCACGGTGGGCGGTCTAGCCTGAGCGCGGCGGCAGCTCAACCGGGCAACGGCTCCGGCAATTGAAGTGGCACCCCCGGGGATTTCCGAGCCTGCTCCTGGGCCAGCCTCAGCAGCCTGGTTCGGAGCCGAACCCGAGCCACGATGCTGCGCAGGGGAGCATTGTGCATTTCTCCCTCCCAGCTTCTCAGTTGAGGAGGCCCCGCATTCGCCGCCAAGAGAGTCGGAGCGCCGGTGAGTGGATCGACCTCGTCGACAAAAAAGGAATGATAGTGGAATTTATCGTCGTCGCGGAGCCCAAGAATAAAGACGATATCCCCCCGCTGATAGAATCCGGGCCGACTTGCCAGCTCTTCGAAGAAGCGGGATCGGTAGAGAAATTTCACTCGGCGAGATTCGTCGAGATACTTGGTGTCAAACCACTCAGGACGGGAAGCCGCAAATTCCGCAACCTGTTCCACGCTCCGGGGGTTCTCCAAACCAAAATGTCTCAAGTTCAGCGCACCACTTCGATGCTGCCGTCGCTGGCCTCGTCGTCCCCAGTGCCCACCGGTGCCTAGATCCAAGGCGTCGGTGATGAAGTCGATGCACACCTGTGGAACAAGGGGACGCCCGAATCCATCAAAAACATAATAGCGATCTCCATTGAACTCATACGTCCCCTCGTAATTCCTGTACGCCTTGCGAAAATGGATGCGCAATTGCCCATCTTGCTGCCCCTCCTCGGTCCGTGGCTCATCGAAGGGAAGTCTGCGCTCCACGATTTCGTGCGCAGCGGCAAGTATCGGATCGAGCAGCTTTCGCCGTTCGAGGCGAGCTCGGCGTGCCGCAAACAGATCGCCAGCCGAATCCTCGTTGCGCGTTTCGCACTCGAGGCGAGCATGCCCGTCCTGCATTTTTACGACGGCCCTCGTCGTGATCGAGGCCGT
>CAYTRQ010000304.1:0-7529 GCA_964440025.1 uncultured Polyangiaceae bacterium
GACCTCACCCACTTCTGGGAGGGCTTCGAAACCGCTCGAAACGTGAGTTGCCGACGCGCTAGAGAGATTGCTCGAGGATCGCTTGGAGTTCTGATTGTGAGAGCTCGATGGGGTTGCCTTTCATGCTGCTCGACCGACCGGCCTTGCTGAGGATTGTTGGAAAATCCTTCTGCCCGATACCGTAGGAGGCTAGCCCGGGGATCTGCAGCAAGTCTTTCGTTTCCCGACACCACTCGACGGCATCTCGCGACGTTGCCTCGGGTCGGCCGGTGAGAAGCCGTCCCACTTCATCGAGCTTGGCTCGAGCTGGACAGTGAGGTTCTCTTCTCGCAAGCGCCTTCTCGTTTTCCGCCAAGGAAGCAGGGAGGAGGGCCGCGCACAGAGCTCCGTGGGGTGCTTTGAACATTCCCCCAAGGGGACCGGCGAAACCGTGAACCGCACCGAGCTTGGCGTTGGCGAGCGCCATGCCCCCCAGTAGACTGGTCAGCGCCATATCATGGCGAGCGTCTCTATCGTCTCCTTGCTTGAAGACCCGAAGCAGCGAGCGCGCCCCTCGAGCGATACCTTCGCGACAGAGCCCATCGGTCATGGGGTTGGCCATACAGGAGAGAAAGGGCTCGATCACCTGGGCCAGGGCATCGAAACCGGTACTGGCGGTGACGGAGGGCGGGACCGTGAGGGTCAGCTCTGGGTCGACCAGGGCAACCTGGGGAAGCAATCGTTCGCTTCTCAGGCTCACCTTCACGCCATGCTCGCGAGCGTCTAAAACGGCATTTTTGGTGACCTCGGCGCCAGTGCCTGCCGTGGTGGGCACCGCGAGGTAGGGAATCGCGGGTTGGAGCAGCGGTTTTCCTTGGCCCACCACCTCGAGATACTGGAGCGGATCACCGCCATTGCCGAGCAGACCCGAGACCGCCTTTCCTAGGTCGACGGCGCTGCCCCCTCCCAGGCCGATAACAACATCTGCGCCGTGGGCTCGCGCCTGCTCTGTCGCCTGGCGCGCGTCGTCGGTGCTGGGTTCGCCACTGACGGAAAATGGAGCAACACTGAGCTCCGCCTCTCGGAGGGCCTCGAGGAGCGGTGCATGGCGCGCGGGATCTTTGCCGTGGACGAGAAAGGGCCGAGATCCGAACCGCCGAGCCCATTCAGGCAAGGTTTGAGCTACGCCGGGACCGAATTGAATTCGGGTTGCGGTCATGAAGGAGAATTGCGTCATCCTACATATTTTCGTCGAGTGGAAACACGTTTTCAAACTTCGTGCTGGACCGGGGACGGGCCATCATGGGTTCCACCGCGTCGCGCCACGTCTTGTAGTGAGCGGTTTGCTTGTGGGCGGCGGGAGCTTCCTCAGATTTGTATATCTCGATCAATTGAAAATGAGTTGGATCGTCTCGATCCGAGAGGACGTCGAAACGCAAGATCCCTTCTTCTTCCAGACTCCGACTGGCGTTTTCTATCGTGGCCGCTTTGAATGCCGACACGGAGTCGGGTTTGACCTGAATATCGACGACGACAACCAACATCATCTCCTCCTCAATGACAGCCTTTTTCCGCGGACAGAGCACGACTGTCGAACGGGGTTTTCTCGCCCTCTCTGGGCGGGGGGCCTCAACGCCCTTTTCGCAGACCTCGAATCTGCCCGAAAAAGGTAGAGCATCGAAGAGAGCGGCGGAAGGGGCTCTCGGCAGAGCGAGCCAAGGCAGGGGCTTTCGGCACAGCGAGCCAAGCGCTGGACAAGGCCTCGCCGAGGCTCGCCTCGCCCTTGTGCGGGGGCGCGTTGGTTCGAGGTGGTATGCTGGTGCTCTAGTGCTGCGACCACATAAAAGTGGTCGGTAGGGAGACCACTTTTGTCTCGAAATCATTCATCTTCCTCCGGTCGGTCGCAGCACAAAAACCAGCAAAAAAGCCGAGGCAAAGACGTAGTCGAGCGCGGTTTCGAAGCCGACCTCACCCACTTCTGGGAGTGCTTCGAAACCGCTCGAAACGTGAGTTGCCGAGGCACTAGTAAGCGACGCCGAGGAAGAGGCGAACCATCTGCGCCGTCTGGAGCCCATCCTCATACTCTCCCGGGACCGCGAACTGGCTCACCTCCTGGTCCTGGTACCCAAGACCAGGGAATGGGAACAAAACCCCGTACTGCAGCATTCCGTAGAAGCCGCCCAGAAGATCGGGGGAGTCGTTGAGGGCGCCGTCTTGAGACTGATAATAGATAGTGCCGTTGAGCTCGATGCCCAAGTCGCGCTCATGGCCGGGGGCCTGCATGAATTGGCTGGCCCGTGTCCAAATAGCTTCCGCGCGGCCTCCGAGTCTCATGCCCGTCGACTTGCGAATGAAGTCATACTGGGCCATTGGCTTGAAATAGTAGCTTCCCTGAACGCGAGTGAGCAGATTTCTATTCAGGATGAGGTCGACGCGGTAGCCAGGGTGAAAGCGAAACGTCTCGAAGGTTCGATCCCCGATCTGCTCGACCATTCCATTGGCCGGTGGTGTGAGGCCTTCTACGTCTTCGTCGCCCGATGCCCAGCCGAAAGCAAATCCCAATTTCAGTTTGTCTTCGATCAGCTTTTGTTCGAGCTCACCGGCCAGAGCCCATTGGTTGATGCCCCAGCCATCATTGTTGCCATCGGGATCTTCGTAGTTGATGAAGTCGGTTCCCGTATTGTTGAAATGACCTTGGTGGGTGACGACTTCCAAGCCTGCGTAGAACTTTTTGTATTTGACCTCGGCGTAGACATCGGGAGTCCATCGTTCGAAGCCGCGGCGGACAAAGCCTTCCGCAGGCTCTCCAGGCTGGCAGTCGAGAGCTGCGGCGCCGTTGTTGCAGGTGGCCGAAGAGCCGGAAAGATCGTTAGCGATACGCTGGAAGGCAAACGTCAAGTAAAGACCACCGTTGACGACCACTCCACCGCGGGAAAGGATGCGTCGCTCCAGTTGGGGGTTGACCTTTCTGAACAGCATCAAGTTCATCGCGGAGACGTCGTCGTACTGCGCGACGTCGTAAGGCTGGCCTCCTGGAGCGGTGAATGCGGCGCTCGTGGGACCTTCGTAGGGGAAGTCCCACGCCCCACCCGCGTAGAGTGAGAGCGATTCAAGTCCAGTGAAGAAAGCGATCCGATCAACGGTGGATTGATAGTCCGCATCGATGCCGTCGCCCGCGTTGTGCACCAGTCCAAGTCCCCAGTGATCGGGCATGCGACCAAACCGTGCTTGGCCAACAGGGGTTTCATACTCCGCCCAAGCGCGTTTGACGGAAATGCTGTCGTTGAGGGAATTGATCCCACTGGCCGGTGCGTCCTGGCTCCAGCTGCTAGCGCTGACCGGGTAGTAGCCACCGCGCGGTGCTACGGCATAGCCGGTGGCAGCTGGGTAGTTGACGTTGCCTTGGGAGGTCGAGCCCAGGACGAGATTGTCGAAGAGATCGATCTGGCTACGGATGCGAAGATTGTCGCTGATGATGATCGAGGGCTCGATGCGGAAGCGCATGTTGGCTCCCGCCTGAGTCCCGTTGGAACAGGGTCGCGTGGCGTCTGCTGGACTATTGCTCGAGCCATCGCCGGGGTCTGGGGACTCCAGCGGAGTGCAAGCGCGGGCGCCTCGCACGGTGCCGTCCACGTCCGTGTAAGAATCGTCAAGGGGTCGCGGCCAGTTGGCAGAGCCGGGCGGATCGATCCGCCCCAGGGAGAATTGGTGGTACAATTCGCTGCGCACGCGGAAGTTTCCGTGCAGTTCCACTGCAGGTCGTGTGTGGGTCCACCAGTCTTCCGCGAAGATGCGATCGGAGTCGGAGGCGATTTCCGCTTCTTCCTCTTGTTCTTCGGGAGAGGAGGCCGGGGCGTCTGCCGGGTTGGGGTAGGGCCCCAGGGGCGCTTCACCGGCGGGAGGAGGCGTCGGTTGTCCGGTGGCTGGGTCGGTAGCGGGCAGGGGAGCTCGTCCTGAGGCGCTGGTGGTCCCAGGCGGGCTCCGCTCCTCCAAGGTGTTTCCTCCCGCAGCTGCCCCGCTGGCCGGCTCCTGGCCTTCTTCCGGTCGCGCGGCGCCCCTCGGACGGTCTCTCTCGGAAGGCGCCATTTCCTCGCGTGCCGCGCCGGCTGCTTCGGAAGCCGTGTCGGCCCGTTGGCCTGTTCCTGGCTTCTTTTTAGGGGGGGGGCGCTTCGGCTGCTCTCCTTTTACGGCATTGTCGTCTTGGGGCGGAGGCTCTTCCTCGGTGGCGCTCGGACCGTCGGTGGCTCGAGCCTCTTCATCATTGGCTTCTTCAGCTTCGCTGGCCGAATCGCCCGTCCGGGGCTCCTTCTCTTCGAGCGGTGCTCGTGGTTCTTGGGCAGTGGCCGTTGTTGAGGTGAAAACGACGAGTCCGGGAGCCGCGGCAAGAAATGCCCGTGCCATGAGCAGTCTGAGGGGCGTCCGGCTCTCCCCGACAACTTGATTGTTCAACGCGACCCTGGGGATCGCGACTCTGGAGTTTCTTCGCATGAAAATGGTCCTCGAGCCGCGGACGATCGGCCTCCGGCGCGCTGGGCGGTCTTTGGCACGCTGGGCTCGAAGCTGTCAATGCGCGCGCGGACGTAGAAAAAACGCCGTTGCTTCCGGCCTTTGTGCTGTGAGAGCCTCTGGCAGTCCGGACGACCTTGCTTTGCCCATGAGGGGTGGGCCGCCGACGAGAACCATGGCTGACGACTCGACTACAGAAGTGATGGCTGATCGTTGCGGCAGCGGAGCTCTTCGAGGGCACCTCCTTCTTAGGGTAGGGGCAGAGCAGGAAGTCCCTTCACCGAAAAAGGGCAAAACTCGTTGTGACCTACAGAGTAAGTATCCCCGCCAGGTCCCTCTTCCGTTTGATTGTCCTCTGGGCCGTTTCATGGCTGCTGTGGGCTCCAGGTGCAAGCGCTCAGCTGAGCGGCGAAGTGGCCTCTCAGCGGTTCGATCCCGCACCAGGGACAGGCAACATCCTGACGACTCGCGCCGTCAACATGGAAAAGCCGATGCACTGGTCGGCAGGAGCCATGATCAATTACGGCTACAAACCGTTCATTGCCGAAGCGTGCGTCGCAGCACCATGCAGCGAACCTGACAATCTCAACACCATTACCGTAGTTGAAAACCAGGTCACGGCGGACTTACTCGGGGCTCTGACCATCATTCCCCAGCTTCAGGTTGGCCTGAAGATCCCTGTGACCTGGCTCAACGGACAAGGAATTCGGGAGAGCGGAACCGCCCTTCCCGATGGCTTGAGTGCCGTTGGATTGGGCGATGTCCAGCTCGAAGCCAAGGGACGCTTCTATGGCGAACCAGGCGATCTCATTGCGCTCGGTGGTTTTCTTTACGCGGGGATTCCGCTGGGGAATCTCATTGAAGAAGGCGGTTACCTGGGGAATGCTTCCGCTTCCGTGGGTGGGGGTGTGATTGCTAGCGGCGCTTTCCAAGAGCTCACTTGGGCGGCCAACCTGGGGGGGCTTGTCCGCGAGTCGGCCCAGCTGGGCGGAACCACTCTGGGGCCCGAGGTGCGGTGGAGCGTTGGGGGAGGGTATCAAATCGGCCCTCTCGTGCGAGTCGTCGCGGATCTATTCGGGAGTACCAACTTCAGCACGGGTGGAGGGGCCAACAACATCGAGGCCCTGGTTGGGGCACAGCTGAAGCCGTTGACCTTTCCGGTGACGTTTACGGCCGGCGGAGGAGTTGGCCTGTTCAAAGGAATTGGCACGCCCAAGGCTCGGGCGCTGATTGGCGCGCTCTACAGTGCCGAGAATCGCGATCGTGACGAAGATGGGATTCCCGACGATGCGGACGCCTGTCCTACGGACGCGGAAGATCGAGATAACTACGAGGACAGTGATGGCTGTCCCGACACGGACAACGATCAGGATACGATCCCGGACGCGAGCGACGAGTGTCCCGACGAGCCGGAGGACTTCGATAACTTCGAGGACGGTGATGGCTGTCCAGAAGAGGACAATGACGAGGACGGCTTGCCGGATGATAGCGACAGGTGTCCGCTCGAGCCAGAAAACTTCAACGACTTCCAGGATGAAGATGGGTGTCCCGATGAAAAGGACACGGACGGAGATGGCGTCATCGACAAGGAAGACGAGTGCATCGAGGAGCCGGAAGACACGGATGGCTTCGAGGACACCGATGGTTGTCCCGATCCCGACAACGATGGCGACGGAGTGCCGGATATCCAGGACGAGTGTGTCGACGCCGCTGAGGATGGAGAAGGGGAAGGGCGTCTCGCAGAGGATGGCTGCCCCCTCGACACCGACATGGATGGGGTCCCCGACGAGACGGACGAGTGCCCCGACGAGCTCGAGGACATGCAAGGGGACGAGTCCCAGCGCCAGGATGGATGCCCGCTGGAGGGGTGATCTTCGCTCGATCCGGGAGAGGGAGGCCGGGGGTCGACCCGGCCTCCAGGCCTCGAGTCCAATTCGTTTCCAAACCGATCCAAGCTCCGTTTCGGGATGGAACCAAGTGTCTGGTCCGTGACCTATGTTTGCACCTCGAGGACGTCGAGTGCCATGTCATGGGAACGCGAGCGGGGACGCCAGAGCTCAGGGATGCCGCCACGGTTCGTCCGGTCTATGGAGCGGCGGGGAGTTATGCTCCTGGGTTTGTCGCCAATCTGAGAGCCGCTGCTTGGCTGGCAGGGAGCTCGGCGGCTGACATTTGGCATTTTGTGTTTGCGCCCAATTTCCGTTCCAGCGCGGTGGGCCGCGCATTGAAGAGGCTCCGGCGGGTGCCCACAGTGCAAACGATCGCTTCGCCTCCACGCAGCTTTGCCGATTCAGACCGTCTTCTCTTTGGAGATGTTGTTGTGGCCCAGAGCCACTGGACGAAGAATCGGTTCGCGGCGGCGTTTCGGGAACGTGGCCTCGAACCACCGCCCATCGAGGTCGTCTTTCCGCCGGTTTCGCTGCAGGAGGTTCCCGCTTCGAGTGCCGTCCGAGCGGAGCGCAACCGGCTCGGACTGAAGGAGGAGCAGCCACTTTTTCTCTATCCTGGCGATCTCGAGACGAGCTCCGGGGCGGTGCGGACTCTGGCTATCGCGGAGGCCGTGGGGCAAAAGCGTCCGGACGCCATTTTCCTCTTAGCATACCGCGGCAAAACCGCTGGCGCTGACGCCTGCGCCGAGCGGTTGCGTGCTCGTGTGGATCCCCGGCGAGTCCTGATCGAACGTGACGTTCCGGACATTGTCGCTTTGCTCAAAGCGGCCACGGCGGTCGTCTTTCCGGTGGACGATCTCTTCGGCAAGGTCGATTTACCGATCGTGTTGCTCGAGGCGATGGCTTTGAAAACCCCGGTATTGGCGTTGGACGAGGGGCCGCTGTCCGATCTTCAGGGAGCCTGGTTGTTGCCAGAAGCTCTTTCCAATTGGACCCAAGCGTGTCTGTCCGTGACTGAGAATCGCCAGCGAGTAGAGGCGCTGGGGTTGGCTGGGAGGGAGGCGGCTGGGACGATCTTTTCGGCCAAGAATGCCGCGGAGCGCTACGAGTGCATCTACCGGAAGCTTTTGTAGAGTGACTCCCTTTTGCTACGAG
>CAYTRQ010000305.1:0-449 GCA_964440025.1 uncultured Polyangiaceae bacterium
AGAGGAGCGGCTTCGGCAACCCCTCACCGCAAAGGGGTTGCCGAAAAAGCGGGGTTCCGCGCCGAGAATTAGCCAAGTTCGCATTTCGAAAGGGATGCGAACAGACAAGCACGGAAGGGCGAGCGGCAGAGTGCGACGCAAAAAGCAGAGTCGCCCACCGCAGATCCGGGGGAATGGGCTCGGGACAGAACAAATTCCGTATTGATTGAATTTTCGCTCTTCTCATTGGGGTGTGCCGGATGGCACACTCTGCCTGGGCGTGAGGTTGGCACATCACCCGTGGAGGAAGCACCGTGAAGAATCGAAGTCTTTCAGGATTATCTTGCCTTTTTGTAGCTTGTTGGACCGCGTCTGCGGCTGGTCAAGATGCCACGGAGGAGCCCCCGGGGGGCGATCCTGCGGCAGAAGGGGAGCCTGGGTCTGAAGGCACAACCGCCGGGACCAGTGGC
>CAYTRQ010000305.1:459-5481 GCA_964440025.1 uncultured Polyangiaceae bacterium
AGAAGAGGAGGTGCTCGAGCAGGATACGCAGGAGGGGCAGGTGCTCGATCCGCCGCCCACCGGGGAATCTTCAGGGGAGGATCGAGGTCCGGCCAAGTTTCTTCTCGGAGCCCGTTACCGGGTTTTGGTCGTCCCGCAGTTCTTGATCAACGCTTTCGGTGTGGATGGAGGGCGAACGGTCGTTGTCCAAGGTGGGGGACCGGAATTTGGCTACGCCCCGAAGAACTTCGAGATCCTCCTGAGCGGCTGGTTTGCCGGCTACTCGCTGCAAGAGACGCCCTTCAAAGGGACGAACGACGGACCGGATGCCTGGGAGATCATCGAGAGTCGGCTCAACATGGCGTACATCACCGCGGATTTTCTGTGGAAACAAAATCTCGCCGAGAACCTCGACCTCCACATTGGGGTGGGCGCAGGGGTTGGAGTTGTCTTTGGTGAGTTCTCTCGAAACGAAGCCTACTTTCCTGCAGGAATCGGTGACCCCTACACGGATTTGGTGGAGTGCACCGGACCAGGGGATCCCAGTTCGGCCTGTCCGGTAGGAGGAAACTATGGCGTGGCCGAGGCGTGGCCTGCCTACCCCTGGCTGACCTTTCAGACGGGGCTGCGTTATGCGCCGATTCGAGAATTCATCGCGCGACTCGATCTCGGCATTAGCTCCAGTGGTTTCTGGTTCGGACTTGGCGCCGACTATGGAATCTAGAGCAGATCTCACAACCGCGAAGGCTCCTACCGCCGCTCCTGCGCGGGCCGACGAGGCGAACCGCTGCGGAGAGTGGGGACGAAGCGGCATCGTGAGCTGTGAACGAGGTGGTTGAACGGGGACGATGACGGGACGACCTCCAGAAGGTGCTGACATCGAGCTGCGGGGCATCCCGGGTCGATTTCAGCCAGAAGGACAGCTTGGTCGAGGAGGCGGTGGCGAGGTCTATGCGGCTTGGGATCGAGCAACGAACCAACGGGTCGCTCTCAAGGTCTTGCATCGGGAAGCCGGAAGCGCGGAGAGCGAAGCGCTCATTCGCGAGACGATCACTCTGTCGGGTCTTGAAGGGTTGGGCTATCCACGAGTCCTTCGATTAGGAAAAACTGATGATGGTCGGCCCTATCTCGTCCGAGAGATGATCGAGGGGCAGAGTCTCGACCGACTCCTGAAGACCGAGCCGACACGCGTTCCGGCCTTGCTCTGCCAGGTTGCCGACGCGCTTTCGGTCGTCCATCGAGCCGGCATGCTTCATGGTGACGTGAAGCCTGCCAATGTGATCGTGCGCCCCGAAGGGGCAGTCAGTCTCGTGGATCTCGGCTTGGCGACAGCACTGCGTGAAGGAGGGGGCTTCAGCACGGGGCTCACTCCTTACTATGCCGCTCCGGAGGTTCTGGTTGGAGAGGCGCTGACGCCTCAAGCTGAAGTGTATTCTTTGGGAGTGATGCTCCGGGACGCCTTGCGGCAAGCAGGAGCTCTTCTACCGGGAGCCCAGGCCGTGGCGGTAGAGAGGGTCGCGGGGCGTGCCATGGAGCTCGGGCCCAAGGATCGTTTTCCATCCACAGATGAGTTTTCCCAAGCCTTGCGCCTGGCACTGGGCGGAGATGCACCTCTGCCCGATGATGTCGGTCCTTCCTGGCCGGTGCTGGGCGTGGAGGGAACGGCGTACGCGGTGAAAAAGGCGCTGGAGAATCTGCCTCCGGGCGGGGCGCTGGTCGTTTCCGGTCCTCCTTCCAGTGGTGTCTCCACGCTTCTGCGTCGAGTGGCCTGGAGCGCCGCGCTCGAAGGAAATGTGGTTGGCTACGTCGACGAGAGCGTACTCGGAACCCAGTGGCTTCCCGAAGAAGTGGAGCGGGCCAGTCAGTCTTCGGGGCTTTTGCTGATCGATTCGAGGCAGCCGGTGGATGCGGAGCTGGTGGTCGCGGCTCAACGTCATGGTGCGCGAATTGTGATTACCGAACAAGGTGCGACCTCGCGCACGGAAGCGAGCCCGCCCTCCGCAGTCTGTCATATGCCGCCTTTGTCGGAACCAGTGGCTCGTCAGCTTTTATCTTCGGCACTCCCTGGTCTGCCCGAGGCACTCCTGCCCCTGCTATTTGACAAGACGGGACGGCGTCCGGGAGCTTTGAGGGCTTTCGCGGAGGCTGCTCGTGGAATGCCATTGGCTGGCAATGAGGACGTGGTTGCCATCCTGGAGGGTACGGATCTGACGGGCTCTGATCCGCTTCGTGGCGCGTACGTCAGCCTGAAGCGCGGGCATTACGGCGTTGCAAGGCGGCATTTGGAGCGGCTTTCAGAAACGTCGCCCCAAGTTCTTTGGTTGAAGGCTCGCTACGAGCTCGCCGCGGGAACGGCCCAGGAGGCGCTGCGGCTCAGCGAGCAAGCATTGCAGATGCTTGAACGATCGAGCGATGCCGGGTCACTCCCTCGGGAACAAGTCATCACGACGCTTTGTCGGGCGCTCCTGGGAATGGGGCGTTACGAGGAGGCGCTTTTGCGTGTGGAAACAGCAGAGAGTTTTCCCCAGCTGATTCGCAGTGAGGCGTTGGCTTACCGGGGGTTGGGACAGGCGCTGCTGGGACAAGGAGATTCCGCGCTCGATTCCTTGAAGCAAGCGGTTGGGGAAGCCGAAGAGGTCGAACATCCCCGGCTCATTGCGTTGAGTCTCTCTTGCCTAGCAACCGCCCAGTGGCGCCTGGGTCAGACCGATGAAGCGGTGGGGAGTTACCGGCGCGCGATCGAAGCCGCTACGGAGGCTGCAGACGCGGGAGTGCTTGCTTCCTCGTTGATCAACCTTGCGGGGCTCCTCAAGGAGCGTGGGGAGCTTGCGGAAGCCATCCGGGCGCTGGAGTCGGCCGTGGATGCCTCCACCCGCTCAGGCCGTCTCACGTCTCTGCATCAGGCCCTACTCAACTTGAGCAATGCGGATCTCTACTTGGGGCGGCTCGAACGGGCCCGCGCGGCTCTGGCGAGGGTAGGTCCGGCGGAAGCTCTGGTTCCGGCGTTGCGTGCTCAGCTTCACGGCTTGCGGGCGGAGTTGCATGTGAGGACCGGATCCATTGATGAAGCGCTTGGTGAGTACGAACAGTGCGAGCGGCGCTGGGCAGAATTGGGACGGAACCAAGATGCCGCCGAGGCAGTTCTAGAAAGCGTGCTGATTGCGGTGGGTCTGCCGGAGGCTCAGGGAAGGAGCCCCGGTCCACCTCTGGTTCCGCTCGAGCAGCTTTCCGAGGCGGTGCGACGCGGACGAGAGTATCTCGAAGGACAACCCACAGCGCTTCTCTATCTCGCGGAGGCTCGGTTGGCGACCTTAGGTGGGGAGTTGGGTCGTGCAGAGGATCTTGCCGAGCAAGCAGCGGCCCTGGCGACACAGCGCGGACAAAAGGAGTGGGCCTGGAGGGCAGTGGCGCTCGAGTCCGAGTTGGCTGACCAGGCGGGAAAGCAAATGCGGGCAGCCCGGACACGAGAGCGAGCCGTGGAAATTCTCGAAGACATTGCGGCCCGCCTGCCCGAGGATCTCCGCACCGTCTTTTGGAATGATCCACGCCGGGCCGCCCTGCGCACAGATGCCACGCGGCACAGTGTTCGTTCCAAGAGGTCACTGCCAAGTGAGCGCACGGCGAAGAGCCACATGACGCAAACCGGCTCGGATGCGCTCTCCCGCGCCAGTCAGACGCCGCTGGAACGAAGGCTCTCTCGCATCCTCGCCATCAATGGCGATCTCGCCAAAGAAATCGAGCTTCCGCGTTTGGCGGAGAAGATCGTGGCTCATGCAGCCGAGCTTCTCGATGCAGAGAGAGGATTTTTGCTTTTGGGGTCAACGGCGGAAGACTTGCAGGTTTGTGCCAGTCGGGGTGGTCAGGGGAGGAATCATGAGGACTTTTCTCGAACCATTGCCCGTCAAGTTCTCGAGGAAGGCCGCCCCCTCGTGTCGGTCGATGCGGAGCGTGATCAGCGTTTGAAGGCGTTGGAGTCAGTTCATCTTCAACTGATCACCGCTGTAGCTTGCGTCCCTGTGCTTTCCCCGGCAGGCATCCCGATTGGGGCTCTTTACCTCGAGACTCGCGCTGGGGCTCGCCCCGATTTCGACGACGAGGTTTCCACGCTCCAGGCGTTTGCGGATCAAGTGGCCATCGCGCTCGAAAACGCGCGATTGCTCAAGCAACTCGAAGAAAAATCGCAAGCTCTCGCACAAAAGAACGAGCAGCTGGAAGAAGCGCGTGGTCGTTTAAAAGAGATCCTCGGGCGTCGTACGGCGCGTCTGCGCGAAGTTCGTCAAGAGCTGCGAACGACTCGTGACCAGCTCTCCGCTCACAGTAGTTATGGAGGGCTGGTTGGGACGAGTGAGCCAATGCGCCGCATCTATCAATTGGTCGAACGCATCAAAGATACTGACGTTCCCGTGCTCATTACCGGAGAAAGCGGAACCGGCAAGGAGATGGTGGCGCGAGCCATTTATCAGGGCTCAGTGCGTTCCAAAAGGCCGATGCAGTCGGTCAATTGTGGGGCGATTCCGGAGAGCATCTTAGAAAGCGAGCTTTTTGGTCACGTGCGTGGCGCGTTCACTGGCGCCGATCGAGATCGGCGTGGCCTATTCCGGGAGGCGGATGGTGGCGTGCTGTTTCTCGATGAAATCGGGGAAACGCCGCTGAAAATGCAAGCGAGCCTTCTTCGCGTTCTTCAAGAAGGCATGGTTCGTCCCGTAGGGGGCCGGCAGGAAATTCCGGTGGACGTGCGGGTCATCTTCGCGACCAATTCCGATTTAGGCGCCGCCGTTGCCGAAGGGCGATTCCGAGAAGATTTACTCTATCGCATTCGCGTCGTCGAACTGGAGCTTCCACCCCTCCGTGAGCGTCGGGAAGATATTCCCCTTCTGGTGGATCATTTTCTGGAGCGGTTTCATGCTCGCTTTGGCCCGCCCAGAAAGACGCTCACCCGAGAAGCGTTGGCGCTTCTTTTGGGACACCCCTTGCCCGGCAATGTCAGGCAGCTCGAAAATGTCTTGTTGAATGCATGGGTTCTCAGTGAGGAGGAGCAGATCG
>CAYTRQ010000305.1:5491-7528 GCA_964440025.1 uncultured Polyangiaceae bacterium
TGGCGCCGAAGGGAGCCGCCGAAGGGGGCCATGCTTTCGAGGGGGCCTCCGAACCTTCTTCCGCTTCGACGAAGAAGCAGGAAACGACAGCGAATCGCTCGAAAAAGGGAACGCTGAGCGAGCACCAGCGTAATGAACGGGCCCGCATTGTGGCCGCGCTGGAGCAATGCAACTGGAACAGGGCTCAAGCGGCACGCATCATCGGCATCCCACGTCGCACATTCTACCGTCGCCTCAAGGACTACGGGCTCCAGCGTTGACGGAGCCACTGGATCGCCGCGAGCGTTGATGAGTTACCTTTGAAAAGGTGGGCGGGCATGGTCACCCGCCCACCTTGCGAGGTGTTGATTGTCGTTTCGTGGCTACAAGGGAGGTGTCAATTGCCGCGGGCAGCGACGCGATAGGCGACCTGCTTGAGCGGAGCATTGGCTTGGAGCTTTTCCGAATCCGCCGATTTCTCGTTTTTGCGAATCAGCTCGGTGAGTTCTTCGACGACCTCTTCGGAGCCATTGGGCGTTAGGTGATCAATGCTCTTGGTGGCTACGAAGTGCACGGCTGCGTTTTCCAGAGACGGCAGTCGTTCGATCAAGGCATCGCGAGCCTTGGCGTCACCAAGAATGCCGATCATGTAGGCAGCCTTGATACCGGCCATTTGTTTTTTCTTGCTCTGATTTTCGGTCTTTTCGACTTCCGTGAGATAGCAATCGACGTTGTTGCCGCACTTCTTGAGAATGGGAGCTCCGTATTTGAGGAGATCTTCAAGATTGTAGCGCTTGGCCGCTCGAGTCACTTGGTCGAGTTGATCTTTCTTCGCGAGTTTCAAAGCCGTGGTGGCGAGAGTTTGCTGAAGAGCCTTCTTGGCGTCGCCGCCGCCCCGAGTGTTCCGAGCTCGTTGAAGCAACCAATCGACCATGTCGGGATCGTAGAAATTGCCCGCATCCTCCGCCAAGGCCACGAGTGCTGGTGTGCGGTTGGGAAGTGTTGTGTCCAACGAAATGGACTCGAAAGCGTCTTTGAACGCCTCCTTCGACTTCTTGGTAGCTGGGATCTTGGAGAGCTCTTTGGCGAGGGTCGCTTTATCCGCATCATCGATATCGTCCTGCTTCATCGCTTTGATGAGAGGATCGATTCCTTCGGGGCGGCCAGCCATCCCGATGACGGCAGCGGCAATGGGTAGTGCAGGGTTGCCTTCTGGCGGCTCTTTGGCTTCCGTGGCTTCTTGAACCTTCTTCTTGTGGAATTCGACGAGAGGATCGTCTCCATCCAGCATCTTGATCGCTCGATCGACTGCCGGCTTGCCAATTTTGACCAACGCTAACAAAGCCGTCGTGGAAACGGCGCTCTTCGATGGATCCAAAAGGACCTTCAAAAGGGGCTCGACGGCTTCTTCCGCGCGAAGTTCGCCGAGGACCTGAGCAGAAGTAACCTGCCAGAAGCTCTGGTCGCGAAATGGGTCGATGAGGTCGCGTTTTTGTTGCTTGGTTTTCCCGCTGTTGGGGTGTTTCATCTCTTCGCCGAGCTTGGCGATGAGAGCGCTCTTCCAGCTGGGCTGAGGAGCTTTCACCATGGCTCGGCTGTAATCCTTGTAGGTGATCCCCCCAAGCTGAGTGTGGGCTTCAAGGGCTTCGAAGGCGGCCAGCACCGGTCCCGCCAGTTCGGGCGATTTCATATCCCCGTAGGCGCGAACGGCCCATTTAATATCGGCTTCATCCGTTGTGCTCCGAGGGCGCTTCGCGAATTCCTCAAAAGCCTTTTTCAGGGCAGGGATGGCTCGTTCGTCACGAAAATCAGCGAGCAGTTTGAGAAGCTCGACGCGGGTCTGCGTGTCGAGATCTCCGTAGCTTTCCACGTAGACCTTTGTCAGAGGCCCGACCAGCTTGCTTTCCAGTTCTTGGACGGCCGGGGCCTCCATATCGTTGTTGGCGCGAGCGAGAGCATCGTTGAGAAATTGGGTCAAACGTTTGACAGCTCTTGGGCGCCACTTGGGGTCGTCGAGTTTTTCCAGCCAATATTCGGGCTGGCTTTCGTCCTTGCAAC
>CAYTRQ010000306.1:0-7524 GCA_964440025.1 uncultured Polyangiaceae bacterium
CCTATCTGCTGAGCGACATTCTCCGCGGCAGGACGGCCGTCCTCTTCGACATGGACGGCGTCCTCCTCGACACCGAAGAGCTCTACACCGAGGCGACCCGGCGCGTCCTTGGACCGCTCGGAGAGCGCTTCGATTTTCAACTCAAGGAAAAGATCATGGGCCGGGACCCTTTGATCGCCGCTCGGCTTCTTCTCGAGACCGTCGGCTCCGATCTAAGCGCCGAGGAGTACTTCTCACGCCGCAATCCCATCATCATGCAGCTTTTTACGCAGTGCCGGCCCGTTCCAGGAGCTCCCGAACTCGTGGCGGCTCTGGCCCAACGCCGCATCAAAATGGCCGTCGCCACCTCTTCGAACCGAGAATTCCTCGCAGCAAAAGCGAGCCATCATCCTTGGTTCGAACACTTCCACGCCATCGTGTGTGGGAGTGACATCTGCGTCAAGCGACACAAGCCGGCCCCCGACATCTTCCTCGAAGCTGCCCGGGCCCTTGCTGTCGCCCCGGAACACTGCGTCGTCTTCGAAGACTCCCCCGCCGGGGTTCAGGCTGCCAAGAGCGCCAATATCGGCACGGTGATTGCTGTCGCCGATCCTCGAGCGGACCAGAGCCTTTTGGCCGAGGCAGACATGCTGATCACGAAGTATTCACAAATCGAGTTGGATGAGTGACCCCGCGTTCGTACTCGGTCATTGAGCTCGCGTCTCGATCCCCAACCAGCCGAAAAAGACGGGGAGCTGACCTCGTTCCGATTCGGGCATGAACTCGAAGTTCCGGCCCCGATCGATGATCTCCCAGAAATCCTTGGTTTTCACGCTGGAGAGGCTCTCGAAGATCGCGCTCAGTCTCGAACGCGGCTCGTGACGCATATCGTCCGCAATCCGGCGAGCTCGGTCCGCATGGCCGCGAGACAAGTAGTAAGCAGCCAGTTTGACCTGGGCCTTACGAACTCCAACGAGGGCGCTTTCCTGACTCTGAGTACGCAAAGGTCGATCGAGCTCCAAGAAGCGATCCAGCATGGGAGCTTCTTCCTCGACCTCAAACCGATGGGCCGCCTGAACGAGAGCGGACACGTCATAGGCCACCGTCTCGGTCACGAAGGTCAGCTTCATATCGAAGCTGACGTGACCGTAGTAGATCATGTGCTGCACTCCTTCGAGCGCGGCCGCGGGCTTTTCACGCCGCAGCAGTCCCTCCACGAATTTGCGATATTGGTTGAGAACGTTATACGCCGTTCGCACGTCTCGGGCATTGAGAGTCGCCCGCAGGTACGAGTTCATGTATCGGTAGACAAGGGAAATCAGCTCGCTGTCGTCCGCCTCCGCAGCGGCTTCACCTATGTAGCGTGTATCTATCGCAATAAGATAGTTAATATCCCGCATCCCAACGAGGGCCTCATTGTAGATGCCCAGATATTGGCGCATCACCTTCCATTCAACCCACGTCCTCCGCTGCTGCAAGTCACCGAGACTTTCCGGATCCATGGCCACGAAATCTGGATTGTGGAAGATGCTCTCGTGCAGCCTGAACCACGCATCGTGGGCGTGCGGCTTGGCAGCCAAGTAGCCGAGCGCGAAATCCTTGAGTGCATCGACGGCACCGCTGGCGATGATTTTATCTTTTCCGCTGATCGATGCACTGGCGATATCGGTTAACTCCTCCATCGATAGCAGCATCGTTTCTTGTGCAGCAGAAGCAGCCTGATCTCCCCGTTTTTTGATACCCTGACGAGCGCTCACGAGCGCCTTGGTCCTCATGCGAGCAATGATGTTCATTGGCTCGAGAAACCAAAAGACATAGCCAAAGTAAGGAACCATCACGACGACGGCAACCGTTGTGAACAGCAGCATGGACAGCAGCGCAAAGCGAGGCACATAGCCATCTTGCAAAGCAACACTCAACCATACGCCACACACGCACACAACAACATAATAGCCAATAATGAACGTATTGACTCGGTCACGCAAAAACATCCGCGTGATCCCTGTAAATCGCGCAGCCGAAAGCTGTACAACGATACTGACCACTGTGATGACGATGCCGAGCACCGCGACCACGACTCCCGCCAATGCACTGATCGCATCTGTGATGGATCCAGCATGAAAACGGAGGTAGCGCCTCAGGAGTCCGTCCCCCTGACGCGTGGGATCCGGAAAGAGGTAGTAGTCAACCGCATAGAGGCCCCAAAAAAGGGCCAAAGACAGTCCCGTCAGAAGCAAGATCGGACGAAACCACCGTCGAGAAATCGAAGGAACTTGATCAACCATGAGAAGCTCCCCTCAGAGTCGCGTGCCCTCCACTGGGGAGGGGAGCACTTCTACGGCTGGCGAAACCAAAACTCGAGATACCGGTCACGATACTTCTCGAAGGCTCCGGTCATCATATCCTCATAAACCTCGGCTACGGTTTTTTCCTCGTCACCGGGAGGAGCGAAACGAGGCGGGCGCCACTGAGTCAGTTTGTGCGTAAGAGGTTCTCCCTCGGGAGCGCCTTCGGGAAGTTCGAAGGACGAATTGATGTATACGGCCGCGCCCAAATAGACTCCTCTGGGTTCTCCACCGACAAATCCGCCCGAAAGACGCTCGCGATGCTCAATCGTCAAAGTCGGAACTTCGATGGGTGGTAACTCGACATTGGCTTCTTCGGGGAGAGGCGCGATCTCGAACTTGAGGACGTCCGGAGGCGCAGCCTTCTGGAATCGATCGCGCAGCGCGGTGAGCAACTCCTTTTCGCGCTCTCGCGCCGGCTCACCGAGAAAATACTGAGTGGGGAGCTGTTTCCGTCCCAGATAGTAGCGCCTGGACTTCATCACGATCTTGTCGAGCTTTTTTCGATCCTGCGTAAACTCCTGGCGAATCCGCAGCATCACGCGTGGCCCATACTGCTCGGAGTAGGCGAGAAGGCGCCGGAGGAAAGGCATGAGCTCTTTCCGACTCTCCGGATTGATCGCCTCTTTGAATGACTCCAGGGTCCTGGTGATGATCTCACGACGCGCGTGAGCGATCTCTCCCGTAACCAGGTGACTGTGCTCGTGCCGCTCCTTAAAAGCGTCAATGGCCGTGAGGGTTCCCTTTTTCTTTGCTGCCTCGAGATCGGCCAACAGCGCATCGCGAAGAGCGGCCTGGATTTCTCCGGCAATCTGGGAATCGGGATGGCCCTTCTGGAACTCCAGGATAGCCTCCACGGTGCCTTTGGAACGCGCTTCGGCGAGCTCCGCTCGGGGCAATAGGAGGTTGGCCACTTCAGGTCGGTGACCGCCTCGAGCCAGATAGGCCTCGAGAGACTCCACGGTGTTCTGTTCGGTGGCCGCCTGGTAAAGGGCCCTTTCACTCAGCTTGGTGCGGTATGAATGCACCGCATAGCCAACGGTCCCCGCCACCACCAACGTGATCAAGACCAGCAGAGGGAACGGCAGGAGCCGAGGGCGCTGATAGGGATCGGTGGGAGCCAAAGGATTCGGAACGCCGCTTTCGGTGAGCGGGTGCAGACGAGCTCGCTCGAGCTCTTCCTCAGGTGGCAACGAGAGCCACTGTTTCTTGCCTTCTTCGAAGGCCGAAACCGCTGCCTCGGCTTGATCCGGACTTGCGGCGGGGAAGCGAATGGTCTTCCCACCAAGTTGAGCAATCACCCGCGTGCCTTCGGCGCGAAGAGTCACCTCGCTCGCATCGTACTCATGGAGCTGTGAACCCACGGCACGAATCACCCCCGACGGATAGAGAGAAGCGCCAGTCCCGTAAGGGCGATGACTCGCTTCCCAAGAATCGGAAAAGCTCCTCAACGCAAAAAACGTCGCAAGCGCTCCCAAAAGAATGTGCCCAATGAGCTGAGGCACGCCTCCCAAGGCAAGCGGGCTCGACAGATCGCCGAATCCCATCGAAGTATAGCCGGCCCAGATCAGGACAGTGAGTGCCGCAGCAACACCCCACTTCGTCGACCGCCAGTCCTTCTCGGCGGCAACGAGGAGCGGCTTGGGCACGGACACGCCCTGTGACGACTCGATGAATCGATCCTGAAGCGAGCGCGGCAGGCCATAGAAATCTCGTTTCCGCATTGCTGTGGTCACCCGAAGCTGATTTGAAGTGAACCATGGGCCGGCTAGCCACCACAAGCGTCAGTCGCGATCGGAAAATGAAACCGGAAACTCGTTCGGTGTCGGACTTCCGGACTAGTGAACGCGAGGCAATAAAGGGAGTTGTTGAACGAGCGCCGCCTCACGCTCCAAAAGCTCTTCAGCGCGAGCCCGAACGTCCGCCTCGGATGCGAATTTCCGTGACAGCCTGAAAAAGAGCGCGTGGTGACGTGATTCCGCCCGCGCCAAGTCCCAATACATCTCCTTGAGTTCATGCTCCTGGGGAAGGGCGTCGGCCACGAGCTTGAGCCGCTCACACCCGCGTGCCTCGACCACCCCTGCGACGAGCAGCGAGTCAATCAGCCCGGCTTCGCCCCCCTGTCGCGCCCAGGCGCGAAGGCCGAGCACGTACTCGTCCTTATAGTCAGGTAGCAAACGCAAACCACGAGCCGCCATCGCTCGGTAGACCCGATGAAAGTGCTCGAGTTCTTCCCTCGCAAATTCGATCATCGGATCGAGAAGCACCTCGCGATCGGGATAACGAACGACAAAGGCCATCCCGGTTGCCGAGGCCTTTCGCTCACAGGCCGCATGATCAATCAAAAAATCGTCGAACCGATCGAGCACGACATCAAGCCAGCGAGGGTCGGTCTGTGTCTTCAAATCAAGCAAATCCCACCCTCCTCACTCCCCGGCAATGTGCACGACCAGGTTTCGTTGGTGCGAGCTGGCTCGGTGTTCCCACACATAGAGACCTTGCCAAGTACCTAAGAGCAGTCGAGCTCGACCCACCGGGATCGCTTCCGAGGTCCGGGTAATGGAAGATTTGGCATGTGCCGGCATGTCGTCGGGTCCCTCATCGTCATGCTCCCAAGGGCGGCTTTCAGGGGCCAAATCGGAGAGCCAGCGCTGCAGATCCCGGCGTACAGAGGGATCGGCATTTTCCTGGATGAGCAGACTGGCAGAGGTATGTCTGATGAAGACCGTACAAAGACCCGTCGAAATGCCGCTTCGTGCCACGAGTCGACCGATCTCTCCAGTGACCTCAACCAGGCCGCACCCCCTGGTTCGAACCTCTATCTCGTCCTGAAAAACACGCATGCCGCTTCAGGGGACCCTCATAACCGAGATGCCTTCAGACTAGCAACTGCTGTTTTTGCCCCCTTGCCCTCCCTGCGACCCGGGGGAAAGATGCCAGAACGTGAGCCCCACCTCCCCAGAAGTCTCCCAGGATTCAAGCCCCCGGGACTCCAACAGCGCCCGCCCCAGCGGCTCGGATCGCGGCTCTTCAGTCAATGAATCCTTCGACCGCACTTCCAGAGCAGAATCGAGTGTCCCCCCCTCCCAGGGACAACGCCTGTCCGACAACGGCGCACCTTTGGACTTTCAGCTCAAGCTTCTTTCCAGACGGGCTAATGAGCATCTAGGGCTGTTTTTCAACACTAGCGAGGTCCACGCCCGATTCTATTGGCTGGTGCGGGCGCTGGTCCGCCACCACGCGGTCCGTTCAGCCAGTGCGATGGCTTTCGATCTCTTCCTGGCCCTGATCCCCATGCTGGCCCTGGCCGGCTGGACGGTCTCTCATTTACTCGAAAATCGCCCTCAGGCCCTCTTGGAAAGCAGTGTGCTCGTGGATCTGACACCGTCTGAACTTCGCGCTTTCCTCAAGCGAAATCTCCAGGCTTTCGAAGCACGGCGGCTCGCCCCCGCCGCATTGCTGATCTGCTGGTGGCTGTCGTCTTCGGCATTTTATACGATGATTTCCCTGTTCGAGGAGAACTTCGACTGCAAGCCGCGCACCTGGCTCAACGGCCGACTCGTCTCGATGGGCTTCGCCCTGGTCGGCCTGGTCCTTTTCGTGCTCGGAAGCGGCGCCGGTTTCATTCTCACGGTCGACGAGCTGAGTCTTCTGCGCGCCTTGGTCGGTCAGCTTTCCGCCGGGGGTCTCCTCAAGGCCAGCATTTTCTTCTTGGGCGTTGTCGGTGTCTCGTCTTTTCTTGCCCTCATCTATCGGTTTTCGATTCGGCGCCCGGGAGTCCAACGACGCGTGTGGGCCGGAGCCCTCACCGCAACGATCCTCGGGCTCGCGGCCTCCGTAGGACTTGCCTATTACGTCGCGAACATCGCACGCTACTCCCTCTTTTACGGAAGTCTCGCAGCCATCGTCGTCGTCATGCTTTGGCTCTGGCTGTGGTGCTCGGCCATTCTTCTCGGCGCCGAGCTCAATCTCGCGCTGGAGGACGTCCGAGCCCTCAAGGCCGGGGGGCGGGCCAGTTCACCTCCCATAACGAGACGATAGTTCCGAAAAGCGCTGCCGGAGCGCTCAGAACAGAGCGATCTCTTCCACACAGAACTCACTCACTGAATACGGCTGTCCCAGATCGGAGACGACGTGCCAGCGAATCTCCTCAAGTCGACGCAGATCGAGCTTAAAAACTCCGTCACTCCCCCAACACATGTGATGTATATCGGAAAATGTCACTTCAGACTCCCCGATGGTGATCTCATGACAGAAGACTTCTTCGGGGTGACCGGCGTCGTAAGGTGTCTGAGGCATCGATCCAAGTTCCCTCACCATCGAACAGCACATCACTCTCTGTCGTTTGGCCACCTCTCGCACCCGTCCCCATGGCGGCATCCTCCTCCTTGGAAACCGCGGGCTCGTCCTCATCGGCGGAAACCACAGGCACCGCGCCGTGACCTCCGCCTTCTTCGACCTTACCTCCGCAACCAACCCAGGCGCCCCCAGCAGGATGGTTCCCAGCACTCGGGCTCTCGCTCTGCAGCCCAACGCCCCTTTCTCCCTTTCGCTCGGCCAGTCAGCCAATGCAGCAGTGCGTAGTAGGCGGTGAGGTCGCTTCCGAGTGGGCCGGGAGTGGGTGCTGTGTCATTTCAACCCTTTTTTGGCGAGAGATTGGGCCTTGCTAGAAAAACAAGCCCCGTGGTCAGCCGAGCGCTCAGCGCATCGGTGCCTAGTGAGTGTCGCCCAGAAGGCGATCCTTCACCGGGGAGGTCTCGTCGTCGCAGCCCTTGGCTGGAATCGTCTTTCCCGGCGTACAGAGGCAAGCCATGTTTCCAACTGGACAACACAAGTGCAGCCTAGCTTTTCCAAGGGGCAGCATGGCTCATTGAGGGAGCAGGAGAGTGTGACGTGGCCGAGCAAGCGAATCTGTTCGAGCCCTTCATAGAAACCGAGGCTCCTCCATGAAACCGAGGAACACGGCAGCGCTTTCGCGCGCCGGGTGAGGGAAGTGACTTGCATTTGATCCCGGCAACTGGAGCGCGGCTGCAGAATTGTTAGCAGATTGAACAAGTATCCCTTTCGAATCGGATCGTGAACGGATGCATGCCTGGCAATGATTCATTCATGGTGACTCGCCCGCAAAGGACGATTTCTTGGACGCCTAGTGCCTCGGCAACTCACGTTTCGAGCGGTTTCGAAGCACTCCCAGAAGTGG
>CAYTRQ010000307.1:0-7495 GCA_964440025.1 uncultured Polyangiaceae bacterium
TGAGTTGCCGAGGCACTAGTGCTGCGACCACATAAAAGTGGTCGGTAGGGAGACCGAAACCGCTCGAAACGTGAGTTGCCGAGGCACTAGTCGGTGCATGGAATGGCTCATGCACAAATATTTATGCATGGAACCGAACGAAGAAAAAATCGACAAGAACGAGCGCATCCATGTGCGCCCGGACGCCGATGAAAAAAAACAGGTAGTCAGAGAAGCAGCAGAAGCGCGGGGAGAAAATCCTGCACCGGCAGCGGCTCAAGGGGAAGAAGAGGTCGCCGAGGAATTTGCCGAAGGCGAGGTCAGCGCCGACGAAGTCGGCGAAAAGATGGCCGAACAGTACATGCGCGGAGCTCTTTCGGGCGAAAAGACAGTCGATCCCCTCGAGCGGCCCGATACGGAAAATGTCATCACCAGCGCTCCGGAAGAATACGCCCCCGATGACGAGAAGGTTCCCGAGGAATCCGAACCGGCGGCGCGGCCAGCACCGATGCGACAGCCAGACTGATGAAGCCAGGTCCACCGAGCCAGTTACGCTCAGCGGTGAGCACCATCCATGACCCGTGACTCAGGAGAAGGCTGAACGATTGCTTCGAGAGTGGCGGCAACAACCTGTCGATCGGGGTCGGGATCACCTGTCGGAGCGGCCGCCTGCTCTCGAGCCAGATCACTCAGACTCACGATTCCTACGATGGTTCCATCTGCGTCGACGACGGGAATGCGACGCACCTGATGACGGCACATGAGACGCTCCACAACTTGCACATCGTCATCAGGACGGCAAACGAACGTCCCCGGTGACATCGCCTGAACAACAGAAACCTCCAGGAGCGAGCAGCGGCCCTGATTCGCGGCGATCAAGAGATCCCTATCGGTCACGATGCCAAGAAGCGTTTCGTTTTCGTCGACGACGGGCAACGCCCCGCAATCGGTTTCCCGCATCATCGAAGCTGCGGTCTGCCCCGAGTCATTTTTGCGACAGCAGCGCACTGGGCACTGCATGATTTGCTCGACATGCATACTACTTTCCTCCCATTTCGGCTCGAAATACCAAAACGGCCTGCAACGGCCGTGCCCACCCCTTTCCGAGAACCTCGGCGCACCATCCCAGAGGGACTCCCGAGATACGTTCCAATAAGAAACACTGACGCATCGAACAAAGCGCTCGATCAGGCTTCGTCGAGGCTCGCCTCATCCGGTTCCGGGCAGGTCCCCGGGCGAGCATCGGCGGGAGCTTTCGAGGTCATGAGATGTGCTCGCGGCAGGAACGGCAGCCGCCCCGCCAGCAGCATCGCCACAAGAGCCTTCAACGACGCTCGGAAACAGGCCGGCCGAGGATTTCCGCCGCCAGCAGCCCCTGTGCCATTCCGCCCCGAGTTTTGAGAAGACGGCGGACCGCCGCGGCATTTTTGGACGGCGGATCCGACACCGATTCAGACACCGATTCGCTCGCGCCTTCTGATGCGAGCGTCGCCAATTCACTCGCGCCCTCCGATGCAAGCGTCGCGGCAGCCTCTTTCTGTTGTTCCGAGATCTGAGCGGTCGAGGACCTCCTTTCGCCCCCCTCCAACAAAGAGGTCTCGAGCAAGGTCTCCCCTGGCGCCGCAGCGCGCCGCAGCACATCCCCCATTGTCGCTGTGTTGCTGCCGGATGACGGCTCCAGGGTACGTACCGAACGATCGCCGGAACCGCCCGGGCGAGGAGAAGACTCAGCAGCGCGTTTCTTGTCACGGACCTTCATCAGGCTTTTGATGACGCCACCGACTACATAAACCAAAAAAAGAAGCAGCGGCAGGAGGGGGCCTTCCATATCTACTCCTCATTGTCGCCGGGCGGCGTCTCCGGCTGCGAGAGAGATTCTCTCATCTGCGTGTCGGCCTGAACGTTCTGCATCCGGTAGTAGTCCATGACTCCGAGCTGCCCCTTGCGGAAGGCCTCGGCCATTGCCAGGGGAACCTGCGCCTCGGCTTCAACCACCTTGGCCTGCATCTCCTGGACCTTGGCCTTGTTCTCTTGCTCCACGGCAACAGCCATCGCGCGCCGCTCTTCGGCTTTTGCGCGGGCAATCCGCATGTCCGCTTCGGCCTGCTCACTCTGCAAGTGCGCACCGATATTGCGACCTACATCGACGTCCGCAATGTCGATCGAAAGGATCTCATAGGCCGTCCCGGCATCGAGACCCCGCGAAAGAACCAGCTTGGAAATGCTATCGGGATTCTCCAGCACTCCGCTATGGGTCTTGGATGAGCCAATGGCACTCACCGTTCCCTCCCCAACACGCGCAAGAATGGTGTCCTCTCCCGCTCCGCCAATGAGTCGCTGGATATTGGCGCGAACCGTCACGCGCGCCACTGCGACGAGCTGGATGCCGTCTCCAGCCACGGCAGCGACGCGCGGAGTCTCGATCACCTTGGGGTTGACGCTCACCTGCACTGCTTCGAGCACGTCGCGTCCCGCCAAATCGATTGCGGCCGCTTGGCGCCAAGGAAGATCGATCCGAGCCCGATCCGCACTGATGAGGGCGGTCACGACACGGCCGACGTCACCCCCGGCCAGGTAGTGGGCCTCCATCTGCTGAAAGTCCAGCTCGATACTGGCCTTGGTCGCACTGATCATCGGCCGAATGATGTCGTGCGGCCGAACCTTACGCAGGCGCATCCCAATCAACGTCCCGATACCTACATGCACACCGGAAAACAGGGCAGTGACCCAGAGACCCAACGGCACGTAGCTGAGCAGGATGAAGAGGAAAATGACCGCGACGATCGCGGCGCCTATCAATAAGAAGTCGGGCATCATGGGATTACTTTGACTGTGGTTCGCGTTCTTTTTGGAAAGCAAAGGGGCCTGCCCCTCGAGCGAGCTGCGGCCGATCGAATCGATGCTGATCGAACCGATGGGGCACACCCCACGGCAGGGCTAGTCGCCAGGCTACAGCGGAATGGCTCCCAGGGGAATTGCATCGGGAGACGACGATAGCTCTTGACCAGAGAAATTCGCCTCAGGAGGTCTCGCGACGTTGGACCACGTGCCGATTGCCGGCATCCTCGATCACTTCGATCTCCGTTCCCTGGCCAATATAGTCTCCTGAACTCACGACATCGACGCGTTTGCCGTCGATACGCGCCACACCAGCTGGCCGAAGATCGGAAAGAGCAACACCCCGAGCACCAAGAAGCGACGGTGCCGGTTCCGCCGCCAATTTCGGCGCCGGGCTCGCATCTCTCTCCAAACGAGACTGCAGCACCAGCCCTTCAAACCGGCGAGATGTTGGCAGGTAGCGAATCATCACCCAAGCTCCCACAGCGAGAAGCAAAACCGCGGCCGAAACCATGCTTGCGGCGCGCAGCAAAAGTCGTGGCGGCGCGAGGGTGACATCACCAATCACCGCCAAAAAGAAACCCACCAGTAGAGCAAGCCCACCTACCACACCGAAAACACCAAACCCGGGGATCACGAACGCCTCCAGCGCGATGAGAAGCACTCCCAAAACGACGAGGACTACCGCCTCCATTCCTGCCAAGCCCGCGATCATGTGTCCCCAGAAAAACAACCCCAAACAAATCACAGCCACTGTTCCTCCGACGCCCCAGCCAGCCGTTTTGACCTCGAAGAGCAGCCCGAGCATTCCCAGTGTCATGAGCAAAGGGGCCACGACCGGATTCGTGAAAAAGCGCGCGACACGCTCAGCCAAGCTCAGCTCCACTTTTTCCACCTTTCGGCCAGAGAGTCCCTTTTGGTCGAGGAGGTCCCGCACACTCTGAGCACTCCCCTCAGCAAATCCGCGCTCCAGGGCTTGTTCCGCGGTCAATGTCAATAGTTTGCCCTTCTTGACCAGCCCCTCGATGACAATGTCTTCATCGACCATAGCCTCCGCAATTTTGGGCTTCCGTCCTCGAAGTTCGGCGGTCGATGCGAACGCCGAGCGCATCGCTGACACAATCTTCTCAGACGCCTTTTGTCCCTCGCCGGTCACTGGAGTCGCAGCGCCCATGACCGCACCGGGACTGACCCAGATTTCGTCCGCGGCGAGCGCGATCAACGCACCTGCAGAGTACGCTTGTCGCTTGATGAACGCATAGGTTGGCACGGGACTATCGACAAGGGCGTCCTTCATTTCGAGAGCGGCATCGACACGACCCCCGGGCGTGTTGATGTGAAGCACTACGGCCTCTGCCCCCCGATCGGCCGCCTCATCGAGTGTTCGAGATAGAAAGGCGGCAAGCCCTGGCTCAATGGTATCATGAATGTCTACCACGTGGACTGGCGCAGCATCTGGCGCCGCCAAGAGGGGCCCCACAAGCGAAAAAAGAAGCAACGAGCAAACGAATAGAGCACACCTCGCGAGGCGCCCCACGAACCCGATTCCAATCAAGTGACGAATCCGCATACCTGCCTGTGGCCAAGACGTTACTCCGCCTGAATCGACCCTGGCAATGAACCATGTCGAGCAGCCCGCCTTTGTTTTGGTGCAGAGGCCGAAGGGCTTCTGCCGGGGAGGCGGTTTGGAAGAGAAAACTATCGAAAAGTCCTCAGCGATGCTCTAAAACGCCAGCACACATGTCCGTCCCTCCAACAACACAATCGTGGCCGGAGAAAACGAATGACCTATGAAGAAAAGATGCTGTCCGTGTTCGCGCGGTTCCGCGGGGCCAGTCTGGACGAAAGAACCCTTCGACAGATCGAAAAGGCCTGCCAAGAAGAAGTCTGGCAACATCTACCACCACGAATTCGCAACTCCTGGCAGCTCCACCTTGCCTTGAGTCAGACGAGCCCGCCGGAGATCGAACTGAGACCGGAAAAGACGGGCACCGCCAGCGCAGCCGATCTCGAGACAGCACTCCGAGAACCGTTTCAGGAGCAACCACCGGCCTCCGGTGGCATCATGGGATTTTCACTCAATTTCTCAGGGGACGCCCCTGGCACTCCCGCTCCCGTAGCCAAGGAAGACCCAACTCCTTCCCGGACCCCTGTTGAACAGCGGCCCCACAACCCCGAACAAGAGTCTCCACCCGCGCCGAACCACTCCGCCAGGACTTGTTCGACCAGCGGCTCCGCAGCACAACACGCCCGCGACGTGGAGGCGCAAGCCAAGGAGCTGGGGATCTCGTTGCCTTCCAACTCTTCTCTCCTTCAGCCGTTTCTCGAGGCGCTGGCTGCTGCCAGCGAGTACAAAAGGCGAGCTGAAGCTGCAGAGGCGGAGCTTGACCGGCTACGAAGCCGCTCATGACATTCTAGAACGCAAGTTATCACCCGAAGGGGCTGGCGAGATACGTTCCAATCAGAAACACGGACGCATCGAACCAAGTGCTGGATCAGACTCCGCCGAGGCTCACCTCACACCCGCCCGCGCAACGGCTTTCGAGGTGGTGAGATGTGCTCTCAGAAAATCGACGGACAAGAAACCGATGAAGCGCGCGAAGGCTCGGGCCACGGCAGCTCCAGATCCGTTTCTGGGGCGGTGGAAAGCCGAGAAGAGAGCTTCTCGGGCAGTTCTAAACGAATACTGTGCCGACTCTGCTCGCTGAGCAACTGGCCAGCGAGTTCGAAGAGCCCGTGATCTTGTTCCCGCTCGCCCCTGGGTGCCACGAGATGAAGGACCGACGGAGAGCAGGAAAGAACCTCAAGCAACGTCCGACCGATCATCAGACGCTCCTCTTCCAATTGCCTGTCAGAAGAGCGAAGAAGAAAAAAGGCCTCGCGCAGCAAACGGCCGGATTCTCGCAATTTCTGCGTCCGGCGAGTGACTCGCTGCAAGAGATTCTCCGTCGTTTCGGCGGGTTGTTGCACGATCACCGCCGCTCCAGAATAGCCTTCTGCTTTCAAGGCTTGGAAGGGGGCCGCCTGAGCCTCCATCACAATGAGACTCACCTGGAGAGGGGCAATGGACATGCGGGCGCTCTATGCACGCGCTATGCCAGCCTGCGCATCGCCTCACTCTCGTCATTCCTTGATGAAAGAAGTGGACAAAAGGCCCATGGGCCGGTCGATCGCCGCTCTTCGGCACGACGGCTTCTATCTCACGAAAACGAAACACGGATGAGTCGAAATTACCCAGTTGGGGTCGGCTGACTCCCTTTCATTCGGACCTGCAAAAGATTTTTCAGCTCAATTGCATCAAAGGGCTTTTCGACCTGTTCATTGGGCACCCGGTCGAGAAACTCCTTGGCTTGAGACGTAAACGCACCTCCCGTCGCGAATACTATCTTATCGGCTTGCTGGGGATGGGTCTCTATGAGTCGTTCATAGAACTCGACTCCGGAAACTTCCGGCATCATCATATCGCAAATAATGAGGTCGTACCTTTGCCCACGTCGAAGAAGGTCGAGGGCACTTGTCGCACTCGTCGTCAAGGTCACATCGTGCTCTTTTTCAAGGGTGCGCCGAAGAGCACGACCGATGAGCTCTTCGTCATCAACGACAAGAACACTGGCTCTTGGAGACGCCGATGGGGGCACGCGCCGCAGCGGTTGCGCCTCCTCCTGCTCATCGACCTCGGCTGCAGGCAGCTCGACTCGAAACACAGAACCTTTCCCCGAGGTGCCTTCGACTCCAATGGTCCCCTTGTGTTCTCGCACAATTCGTTGACAGATCGAAAGCCCCAATCCGGTGCCTACACCAACCGGCTTCGTTGTAAAGAACGGCTCGAAAAGCCGCTCACGGACTTCGGAAGGGATGCCGGATCCGGTGTCACTCACCTTCAGGACCACTCGATGACCCTCGAGCTCTCTAGTCGTCACACGAATCTCGTTATGCTTAGCAGCCCCGTCTCGAATCGACTGTGCCGCGTTCACGATGAGATTGAGAACCACCTGACCGAGTTGCCCTTCATTTCCATACACGAGCGAAATCTCGTCGTAGTCTCTTACGAGTCGCGCTCGATGCCGAATTTCATTCCAGGCCATCCTTATCGAGGACTCGGTCACTCGCCGGAGGCTTACAAGTCCCCGCCTTTCGTCGTCGGACCGAGAAAACAACCTTAGATCTTGGACAACGTGCCGAATTCGGTCGGCCGCCGAACGGGCATCGACAATCGATTCTTCAATCGTGGGGAGAGCCAATACGTCCCGTTCTCGTCCTTGACGCTTCCGACGAGCAATTTCCCAGGCGAGTTCTCGGGCAAAGGCCCATCGATCTGCAATGAACCCCTCTTGCGCTTCCGTCCTCGCAACGAAAACCGCCTCATGAGAATCACAGATTTGGCGTATCTGCTGGGGCACGCTTACTTTGCCGATCCCATAAGCACAGAGCAAAGAAAAGTCTTGTTCTTTTCCTTGCTCGTTCCACATCTTTTCAAGCAGGGAAGCATCTGCGTGCCGATCCCCTTGGAACAACAAATCAACCATTTCTCCATAGGCTTGGATTTTTCCAGAGAGTGACTGCCGACGCAGATCCTTCAGCAAAAAGCCCACTCTATCTCGAAACCTTGTCCAATCTGGCAGTCCCCCAGCCAAAATCGACGCTAGGACCGTCCTTGCGTCGTGCACGACCAACCGAC
>CAYTRQ010000308.1:0-4975 GCA_964440025.1 uncultured Polyangiaceae bacterium
GAAACTCGCGCACGTTGGACTTGGATTCTTGGCCCCACTGGACTCGCCGCCGTTCTGGCTTTTGCCTGCGCGCCCCCTCAATCCGAGGAAGCCAAGGACCCCGACAGCGTCCAGCCCGCCGAGCCTCTGCCTGGCGTGGAAGCCGAGGCTCTCACCGGGGAGGAGGCCGCGCCGGAAGCCGAAGAAGAAGAGCTGACCGCCGGGGAGGTGGAGTTCGACTCTCTGTCGCCAGGCAAGAAACTGAAATACATGAAGACGGTGGTGGCACCTCGCATGGCAAAGGTTTTCCAAGCCTACGATGCGGATGAGTTCGCCGAGTTTGGTTGTCCCACGTGCCACGGTTCGGGCGCCGAAGACGGCAACTTCGCCATGCCCACCGAGGATCTCCCCGAGCTCGACCAAGACGAGATGGATGAACACCCAGAGATGACGGAGTTCATGTCGGAGCAAGTCGTGCCCGAAATGAGAAAACTTCTTGGCGAGGAAGAAGAGGAAGGCGAGCACGCCTTCGGTTGCTTCGACTGCCACACCAAGAAGGACTGATGGCGAAACCAACGGGCCCGGACCCAGCGGCGGCCGAACCACCCCGGCCGGCTCAACCTCCTGCCTCGAAAGAAACCCTGTGGGAGGACCATCCGAGCGAACAGGGGAGCGGCTCGGAAAGCCAACCACCGGTGAGCCTCGGGCCGCTCGCGCTGTTGGGCTTCGGCCCTCAACCGAAAAAGTCAGCGCGTGGCCTGCTCCCACAAACCTGGGCACACCTCATCGGCACCGCAGCAGTTGTCATCATCGTGGCAGCGCTGAAGGAAGCCCGTGCCATCCTCGTGCCCCTGGTCGTCAGCATTTTCGTTGCAACTCTGACTGCACCCATCTTTTTCTACCTAGGTCGGCGCAAAGTTACTGCGGCCATTGCCGAGCCGGCCGAGATCCAGCTGACGCTGGCGATCTTAGCCGGGGTCACGGGCCTGGTGGCCAGCAGCCTCAACGCCTTCGTCCGGACGGCCCCCCAGTATCAGGACGACTTGGTCGCTCTGATCGTCGAGGTGTCCGAGCGCCTCCAATGGCTCGGCTTGCAAATCGAACCGTCGAAACTGCTGAGCGTAATTCAACCCTCCTCGGCCATTCAATTCGCCGCACGACTTGTCTCGCAGGTTGCCGATTTGTTTTCGAGCGCGCTGTTGATTCTTTTGTTAACCGTCTTCGTGCTCTTCGAAGCGTTGGTCTTTCCCGAGAAAATCCGCCGCGCCGTGGGCGATCCCGCGACCGATCTGAGCCAAGGGCTACGCGTGGTGCGCCGAGTTCAAGCCTACGTGGTCGTCAAGACCTATACGAGTTTGGCGACAGGAGTGGTGGTGGGGGGAGCGTTGCATTTGATTGGCATCGACTTCGCTCTGCTCTGGGGCCTGCTTGCGTTTCTGCTCAATTTCATTCCCAACCTCGGCTCAATCATTGCTGCTATCCCAGCTATCATGATGGCGTTTCTTCAGTTTGGAGTTTCGGGCGCCTTGCTGACCTCGGGGATCTTCCTCGCCACCAACATGATCATTGGCAACTTCATCGAACCCCGCGTGATGGGGCGACGCATGAACCTCAGTCCATTGATTGTCTTCATGTCGCTCATTTTCTGGGGCTGGCTCTGGGGGCCTCTAGGAATGCTCTTGTCGGTCCCCCTGACGATGGTTCTCCGGATCCTTCTCGAAGGAAGCCCCGCGACGAAGCCCTTTGCCACCCTCATGGCAGGCACCGAAAACAAAAGCGCGCTCGAGGTTGCCAGCGCGCCCGCCCAAAAGATCTCTTCCTCACGCTGAGCTCGTGGGACTTTCACTCCGCATCCTCGCGGGGCCTTCACTTCGACCCCTCGTGGGTCTGCGGCAGGATGCCTTTGCAGGTTGTCATCCTCGCCCCGATGTTCTAGCCGTGAGCTGGACGAGCCAGGTCGGCCCACGCCAACCAGCCAAATATCAAGGAGCAGGAAGATGAAGCGAAGCAAGATTGGTCTCATTGGTGCAGGAAACATTGGTGGAGAGCTTGCCAACCTGGCGATGACCAAGCAGCTCGGCGACGTCGTCTTGTTCGACATTCCGGCCAAGGAAGACGTGGCCAAGGGCAAAGCCTTGGATCTCGAGCAGGCAAGCACCCAATCGGGTGCCGACGCGAAAGTCGTCGGCTCCTCGAATTGGGAGGACGTGGCCGGGGCCGACGTATTGATCGTGACCGCCGGCGTTCCCAGAAAGCCCGGACAAAGCCGTGATGATCTCGTTGGCATCAACCTTCCAATCATCCGAGACGTCGCCGAAAACGCCAAGAAACATTGCCCCAACGCTTTCTCCATCATCATCTCTAACCCCCTCGACGCGATGGTCTACGAGTATCAGCGGGTCACCGGCTTCGACCCGAAGATGGTCAGCGGCATGGCGGGCGTACTCGACACGGCCAGGTTTACCTTGTTCCTCGCCCGCGCCGCGGGAGCGAGCGTCAAAGACATTCGTGCCATGGTTCTCGGTGGTCATGGCGACGACATGGTACCGATTTTGTCGAACTGCACGGTGAGCGGCGTCCCCATCAAACAATTCCTCAAGCAGGAAACCCTCGATGAAATCGTCGCCCGCACCCGGAAGGGAGGCGGAGAGATCGTCAAGCTCATGGGAACGAGCGCGTTCTATGCACCAGCAGCGAGCGCCTTGACCATGGCTCAGGCCTACCTGAACGACGAGAAGCGGCTGCTCCCCGCCGCTGCGCTTCTCTCGGGACAATACGGCTACGACGGATTTTTCATGGGCGTTCCGACGATCATCGGTGGAGCGGGCGTCGAGCAGATCGTGGACGTCGTGAAAAAGTCCTCCTAACTCCGCCCGGCATTGGGAGACGCGAGCTAGGTTGTTTCAGAAAGAACACATATGAACATCCACGAGTACCAGGGTAAGCAGATCTTTTCCCGCTACGGGATTCCGGTCAGCAAGGGCTATCCAGCCTTCTCGGTCGACGAGGCGGAAACCGCCGCGAAACGACTCATCGAAGAGACCGGAAGCGAAGTCGTCGTCGTCAAGGCTCAAATCCATGCCGGCGGCCGTGGCAAAGGTGGTGGGGTGAAGGTCGTCAAGGGGGCCGCAGCAGCCCGCGAAGCGGCCGAAAAAATGCTCGGGATGCAACTCATCACTCACCAGACCGGCCCGGAAGGACAAAAAGTCCGCCGCCTCTATATCGAAGAGGGGCAAGACATCGCCCGGGAGCTCTACGTGGGCATGGTGGTCGACCGAGAGACACGGCGGGTCGCGCTCATGGCCTCGACCGAAGGTGGGGTCGAAATCGAAGAGGTCGCCGCGAAAACGCCCGAAAAGATTCTCACCGAGCACATCGATCCCCTGCTCGGCCTGGCCCCCTTCCAAGCGCGCAAGATCGCTTATGCCCTCGAGGTCGGCAAAGGAGTCCCCGAGCCGAAAAAGACCGTGGCGCAGTTCGTGAAGGTGTTGGTCGCCCTCGGCCAGTGCTTCAGCGAGCAAGACTGCTCGCTCTGTGAAATCAATCCGATGGTCATTACCGGATCCGGTCAGGTCGTCGCCCTCGATGCCAAGCTCAACTTCGATTCCAATGCCGAGGCACGGCACTCCGAATGGGCCGAGCTCCGAGACATCGACGAAGAAGATCCGGTGGAACGGCAGGCAACGGAAGAAGGACTGTCCTATGTGTCCCTGGATGGCAACATTGGTTGCCTGGTCAACGGCGCTGGGTTGGCCATGAGTACGATGGATATCATCAAGCACTACGGTGGCGAGCCAGCGAACTTTTTGGATGTGGGAGGCGGAGCCACGAAGGAAATGGTCACCACCGCGTTCAAGATGATCCTGTCCTCGGACAAGGTCAAAGGCATCTTCGTCAACATTTTTGGCGGAATCATGAGATGTGATGTCGTTGCCGAAGGGGTCGTCGCAGCCACGAAGGAGCTCGGCCTGACCGTTCCCCTCGTGGTTCGTCTCGAAGGAACCAATGTCGAAACCGGCAAGGAAATCCTACGAAATTCCGGACTGAAAATTGAACCCGCTGATTCGATGGGCGACGGCGCCAAGAAGATTGTTGCGGCTGTTTCCTGATCACCGAGAAAGAGGAGAGTAGAGAGAAATGTCAGTTCTCGTTGGTCCCGAAACCAAGGTCGTCTTCCAAGGCATTACCGGTGCCGCCGGTTCTTTCCATGCCTCCCAGTGCATCAAATACGGCACCGATGTCGTGGCCGGATGTACTCCCCATCGCGGGGGCGAAACTTTCAAGGCCGAGGGGCCCCAAGGTGAAGTCAGCGTACCGGTTTTCAACACGGTTTCGGAAGCCGTGAAAGAGACGGGCGCCAATACGAGTTGTCTCTTCGTCCCCCCCCTGGGAGCGGCCGACGCCATCCTGGAGGCGGTCGATGCGGGTTGCGATTTGGTCGTGTGCATCACCGAAGGCATTCCGGTCATGGATATGATCCGCGTCCGCCGCGCGCTCGAGACGTCCTCCGCTCGACTCATTGGTCCGAACTGCCCGGGCATCATCACCCCCGGCTCCTGTAAGATCGGCATCATGCCTGGGCATATTCATCGACCCGGCAATATCGGCGTGGTCTCCAAGAGCGGCACGCTCACCTATGAAGCGGTCGGGCAACTGACAGCCTTGGGTCTGGGGCAGTCGACTTGTATTGGCGTCGGGGGCGATCCCGTCGCTGGTCTCGACTTCATCGATTGCCTGAATCTCTTCAATGAAGATCCCGACACCCATGCCGTGATCATGATGGGCGAGATCGGCGGAAATGCCGAGGAAAGCGCCGCTGCTTGGATCAAGGAGAATATGAAGAAGCCGGTCGCCGCGTTCATCGCTGGTGTGACCGCGCCTCCCGGCAAGCGCATGGGTCATGCGGGCGCCATCATCAGCGGCGGAAAGGGCACAGCTGCAGAAAAGATCAGCGCGCTCCAAGAAGCGGGCGTCAAGATCGCCCCCACTCCGGCGG
>CAYTRQ010000308.1:4985-7390 GCA_964440025.1 uncultured Polyangiaceae bacterium
TGGGCGATACGCTGAAAAGCTTGCTCTGAAGCCCCCGGTCTTTCCCTTCGAAGCTTCACCTCGTGAGGGCTTCGAAGGGCGAAAAGGCCGGTCCATGTCATTGAAATGCCCTGTAGGAGCCACGCACCATGAGCGAGACGACCCCGACCATCATCTACACCGAAACCGATGAGGCGCCGGCCCTGGCGACCTATTCCCTCCTGCCCATCCTCCGAGCCTTTCTCAAAACTTCAGGCGTGAGGATCACTCCCCGCGACATTTCGCTCGCAGCGCGGATCCTTGCCGTCTTCGAAGACCGTCTGCCCGAAAGCCAGCGAGTGCCAAACACGCTAGCCGAGCTCGGAGAGCTCGCCAAGCGACCGGAAGCCAACATCATCAAGCTTCCCAATATCAGCGCGTCCGTTCCACAGCTCAAGGCGGCTATCAAAGAACTACAGGATCAAGGCTACGATCTTCCCGACTACCCCGATGAGCCGAACTCGGATGAACAGCGTGAAGTCAAATCCCGCTACGACCGGGTCAAAGGGAGCGCCGTGAATCCCGTCTTGCGAGAAGGAAATTCCGATCGACGAGCCCCGAAAGCGGTGAAAGAGTACGCGCGCAAGAATCCACATCGGATGGGCAAGTGGTCCAAAGACTCCAAGACCCGGGTCGCCACGATGGGTCAGTCCGATTTTCGGAGCAACGAGAAGTCCGTCACCGTTTCCCAAGAAACGACCGCACGCATCGAGCACGTCTCGAAAGATGGAAGTGTCCAGGTGCTCAAGGACGGCATCCCGCTCAAAGAAGGGGAGATCATCGACGCGACATTCTTGAGTCGCAAGGCACTGCTCGCATTCCTGGAGAGGCAGATCCAGGAAGCCCGACAAGAGGGGATCCTGCTTTCGCTGCACCTGAAGGCCACGATGATGAAGGTGTCCGATCCGATCATCTTCGGCCACGCGGTGCGCGCCTTTTTCAAACCCCTTTTCGAAAAACACGGCTCACTCCTCGAAGAAATCGGAGCCGAACCCAGGGACGGGCTCGCCCAGGTCCTTGCCAAGCTTGCCGAGCTTCCTTTGGACCAGCGCCAAGCGGTTGAGACAAGCGTGCACGAGGCCTACGAAAACGGACCGGATCTGGCCATGGTCGATTCCGACCGCGGTATCACCAATCTCCATGTCCCGAGCGATGTGATCATCGATGCCTCGATGCCTGCCATGATCCGAAGCGCGGGCCAGATGTGGAACAAGAACAACGAGCAACAAGATACGCTCGCGGTCATCCCCGACAGCAGCTACGCCTGCGTCTACGACGAGGTCATTCGCTTCTGCAAAGAGCATGGAGCCTTCGATCCGACCACGATGGGCAGCGTGCCCAACGTCGGCCTAATGGCTCAAATGGCAGAGGAGTACGGCTCCCACGACAAAACCTTCGAGATGGCCGCCGCTGGACTGGTCCGCGTGCGGGATGCTCAGGGACAAGTTCTCACCGAGCACGAAGTCGAAGCCGGCGACATCTGGAGAATGTGCCAGACCAAGGACGCGGCCATCCGTGATTGGGTCAAGTTGGCGGTCACGCGAGCCCGCAACACAGGCGATCCGGCGATCTTCTGGCTCGACAGCACCCGAAGTCACGACGAGGAATTGATCCGCAAAGTCGATCTCTACCTCAAAGATCATGAGACGTCCGACCTGGATCTGCGGATCCTGGCGCCCACCGAAGCGACTCGCCTCAGCTGTCAACGTCTCAAGGAGGGGAAGAACACCATTTCTGTCACTGGAAATGTGTTGCGAGACTACCTCACCGACCTATTCCCCATCCTGGAAGTCGGCACGAGCGCAAAGATGCTTTCCATCGTTCCTCTCATGAATGGAGGAGGGCTGTTCGAAACGGGAGCAGGAGGTTCGGCTCCCAAACACGTCCAGCAGTTCCAAAAGGAAAACTATTTGCGGTGGGACTCCCTAGGAGAATTCTTGGCTCTGGGGGCCTCCCTCGAGCACGTCGCGTCGAGCTACGGGATGCCTCGCATCTCTTTAATGGCCGAAGCGCTGGACCAAGCCACCATGCGCTTCCTCGAAAACAACAAGTCCCCCACACGCAAACTAGGTGGGATCGACAACCGAGGAAGCCACTTCTATCTGGGCCTCTACTGGGCCCAAGCTCTCGCCGAGCAGTCGAAGGATCAACAGCTCGCAAGCACGTTCCAAAAAGTTGCCGAGGAGCTTTCCCAAAACGAAGAGAAGATCGTGGGCGAGCTCAACGGTGTCCAGGGAACCTCTGTCGATGTGGGCGGATATTACTTCCCGAACAAAAGCCGCTGCACCCAAGCCATGCGCCCCAGCGCCACCCTGAATCGAATCATCGACAACATCTAGTGCTGCGACCACATAAAAGTGGTCGGTAGGGAGACCACTTTTCTCTCG
>CAYTRQ010000309.1:0-7299 GCA_964440025.1 uncultured Polyangiaceae bacterium
AGCGGCCCCCATCTGAGGGCTGGTCGGCGACCATTTGTGGGGTCACGAGAGCGGTTGCTGGTTCGTTGTCCTGCAGCTGGGCGGGGCCCGGCCGAGCGGGGCCCCCACGTGGGGGATCTTGTGGGGTCATGAGAGAGGTTGCTGATTCGTCAGTTCAGCGTTGAACGGTTGGTCGGTAGGACCAAGCTGCTTTGGCCGGCGGGGCGAGAAGGCGGTGACGCTCGCGACGCGATGGCGTGGTCGTTCGAAAGGTTTCGGTTAGGCTTTTTGTTTCGGTCAGGTTAAGTTCGAGAGGTTTGGCGGCGGTCGCCTCTTCCGTCGTCCCCATGGTGGTGGCGCTATCTGCGGAGGAGACGCTCCGCAGACGTGAACTACCGAGCTCGCTGGGATTCGTGGACACGCTTTGCCGCTGCGCCTACTCTACGAGTCATGCCTGCCCATCCGACAGAAACCACAGTTGTGGCTTCGCTCGTGACGGGCGCGTCATTCCTATGCCGGCACCAAGGTAGCGATCCGCGCTCGCGTAACAGTGCGGGCCCCCACGATCTCTATGGCGCCGAAGTTCATGTGCCACGTTGGCGCTCGGGAGGGCCCGCATGCAACTCGTCCATCTCTTCCTCGCCTACCTGAAATCCCTTCATGACCAGCAGGGAGCGCTGATCCGAGAGAGTGACTACCGTGAGCTTTCGGTGAGGCATGCGCGCTGGGTTCTAGCGATGGCGCTCCTGTCTCTCAGCTTGCTTTTCGGCTGCCGTGAGCGCGATCGGAGTGACCCACCCGAGGCGGACCCCGATGCCTTTGCTGCTAGGGAGACAGCCGAGCAGCAAGAATCGGATCCCCAAAAACCGGGGCCCTTGGACCTGCCACTGACGCGAGCGAGGCTGGGATCGGCGCGTGTGTGGATTCCTGACGGTTGGCAAGTTCGTGCGCATGACAGGGTAGACAAGTTCTATGTGGCACCGCCGAGCCACGAGGGACGCCAAGTCGCGTCGCTCCAGTACCAATACGGCATCCGTCTCAGGCGTGGCCAAGACATGTGCGAGCTATGGCAGCAGTTCTACGGCGAAAGACTCGAGATCCGCGAAGTGCGTGAAAAACACGATTGGGGCCTTGGTTGCGCCGCGGAAGTGGACTTCCACTTGGCCGACGAAGGCAACTACCGAGGCATGATGTTCGCCGCTCGCGAGAGGGTCGTGGGCACGCGTGATCGAGGGACGCAGGTCTTATTGTTTGATGCCCCCATTGCCGAATACGCTCGGTTGGGCGCTCGGAGGCTGGCGGTGCTGGCCATGTTCGATGGCTTGGAGCCGGACGACGTGGCACGTGACGGAATGGTTTCGAAGATGGCATCGGGCGCCGTGGTTGCTGGAGACGCGCCGGGGGGAATGCGTCTCCGTCAACCGATCGGCTGGCCGTTGATTCCCGATGGCTGGCGCATGGAGTTCGATCCGTTCCGTTCCACCCGCGTGTTGCAGCCCGCCTTCTATGCCGAGCCGAACATGCGCTTTATGGCGAGCGTGTTGCCTTCGGCCTTGCGCGGCCGCACGCGAGAACTCGAGTTGAGAGGTGCGCTTTCGCAGGCTGTGGAGCTCCAGGGGCTTGAGCGCGTTCGGATCGAGGAGATGAAACGCTACAGGTGTCGACACGTTTTTTGCGAGAGCGCGTTAGGGAGCGCAAGCGCGCAAGGCATGCCGGTGCGCTTCGTTGCCCTCCTGCGGGGCACTACGATTTGGATGCTAGCGAGCGAGCCCGCGGATTTCGACGCCCACCACGGTCTTTGGCTTTCCGCCTCCCTGATGCGCGGCTCGCTTGCGCCGTTGAGCCAGGATGAGCACTCGGTGCATGCGCTGCAACAGATGCTGGGCTACGACACCCAAGCCACGGCTCGGCATAAACAGCGACGCACCCGCAATTCTGGCTCGGCCTTGATGCGTAGCCAAGAGGTTCTTTGGAAAGCCTCCGCGCAACAACGGGCAGCCCAGACTGTGACCAGCATTGCGCTTGGTGGTTACTGAAAATTCGCGCGCCCTGACGGACCGCATTCTGCACCCTTGTGTAGTTTCTTCTGAAGATAACCCAGCGAGCAGCGGGGCTGCATCGTCAAGGACGGGTGCGCTCGAGACGCGGCTCAGGATTCCTGCGATCGTTCCGGCGATGTAGAGCACGCCAGTGCAGCGTGTTGCCGCAAGGTCGTTCGATGTCGCTCCACAGTCCCGATACGCTCCACAGTCCCGATACGCTCCACAGTCCCGATGCGAGCGAGATGCGTACCCTGCGCGGCGCATCGGAAATCCCGAACCGGAATGGTGATCTCAGTCGGGCACCCAGCGGGCCACCAGCAGTCCCGCCGCGCCGAGTACGGTCACCAAGAGAATCAACCCCGGTGCAGGATCGTTTCCTGTTGCCATCAGTCCCACCGCGCCGAGCGCGGCCATCTCGGTACCGGACGAAAACAGCGAACGAACGCTGGTGATGGTGGCACGTGTGTCGCTGGGAATTTGCGCTTGGAGGCGCGCATCAGACAAGACCCACGCCAGGTTGAGGGTGGCGTACGCGACACCGATCCCTGCGACGCCCCACACCGATCGCCAGAGCAGTCCGCTCAGACACAGCGCACCACCCAGGCTCAAAATGGCCCCCAGAGTGCGGCCCGAAAGAGTTGGTTGTCGGGCAGCGACTTCGCCACCAAGTAGCAAACCGAGCCACACCAGGCCCACCAGTATCGGCACCAAGACGTCGCTTGCGCCCCGTGCCTTGGCCAGCAGATGCACGTATTCGTCGAGGATGAACAAGCCTTCGAGCAAGCATCCCAAAATGACCAGCCGGGCTACCACTCGGTTACGCAGTGCAACACTCGTCCCGGCGCGGAGAGTCCGCCACCACTCGTTCACGGTTACACCTTCGCGCTGGACCACGCGTGAGTCAGGCAATGCCAGAACGAACACGATGGACGGCAGATGCAGACCCACTGTGACCCACGCAGCCACAGGCATGTCGAAGCCCAGCGCCAATAGCCCGGTTGACGCCGCTGTACCGAGCGCAATGCCCAAGTGATTGGCCTGTCCGAGGCGGGCCATCACTACGGGGTAGTGGGCAGCAGCACTCATGGACTTGAGTTCGTCGTGCACCAGTGCTTCGAAGGCGCCGCTTGCCAGGGCCGTGTGGATGGCCCACAGAATAGCGCCCGTGAAGATGCCTGCAGTAGTTGGCCAGAGCATCCAGGCGGCGATGCCGATGGCGCGCAGGGCGACAGCGCAAGCCACGAGTCTCCGTCGATCGATACGGTCGGCCAGAGCACCGCTGGGCACTTCCAAGAATAAACCCACCCCCGCCCAGGTCACGTAGAGGATGGAGATTTCACTCGTTGTCATGCCCTGAGCCAAAAACCACAAAGGGTAAATGGCGTAGATGGGGCCGAATTCGTCGACGAACCCAAATAGGTAAAGAAGGCGCTTCAGGCGCCCGAGATCGGCCGTGCCACGGTGAAGAGGAGCAGCGGGGGGAGGAGACGTGGCCACGAATCGCAGGAGCATTGCTCGCATTCCGCCCCGCTTCAAGTTGGGCCGAGAACTTTCAGGGGGAGCTCGCGAATCATGTTGAATCGAGGGAACCATCGCGCAGAGACGCGCGATGAGCTGAAGCACGGTGGCGCGGGTGCTGTCACGCCAGGACTTCTTCATGATGAACGAAGCTCAGGGCTGGACTGACCTCTGAAATGGACGTCACGTCTCCGGGGTGCGTCTCGCTCAGAGCTGGATCTGCTCGCGACGCACAGCTTCAAAATCGGGCGGAGGCCCAATTTGACACTCGAGCCCGAACAACACGACGTCCGGCAACTGGTGAACCCAGAAGTGGCTAGAACGCCAGCCCATCACCGCAGAGGACTGCCAACCACGGGTCTACCAGCGCGTTGTTCTGGATCCGTAGTAGCAATTGTCTGTCGAGCAAAGGTTTCCTGGATGGCCAATATCGGTGTCATTGTGAGCCCACGAGAAAGTAAGTACCTTGATTTCTCCCACGACGTCGAAGTCGTCGGGGTCCCACGATGTTGTCGTGCCGCGTGGTCCATCGGAGATGGTTACAACAGGAGCCTGGGATCCAGGGCCAAACCATTCACTGAGCCAATGATTCGGCGTGTTGTGCGAGCAGTACGAACCCTGCAAGTCACCCCATAGCTGTCCCGCGGCGACCGGCACCCATGAACCACCATCATAACGCTTCATCACGAGGTAGAATAGACTGCTGTGACTGCAGTCAAATGCGGAGGAGTCGATGTCCGGTCCAGCAAAGTACGGAGTGACGCTATCATAGCGCCTGTTGGTGAGTGGCAGCTTGACGTAGGTGAAGTCCTCGCACGTAGGCCAGTCATGCGATGGATCGAAGAAGCTCTGTGACGTTCGGGTGCCCCAATCTCCCTTTCCGTAGATGACGTCGGAATAGTTGGGGCCGTCCACGACACAACTCTTAGCAATGTAGTAATATGAGCGTACGGTGGAGCTGAAGCTGCTGGGGTGTCCCACATCTCCGGCGTGTGCGGGAGGAGTGACCCCCAACGTCCCAAGAGCTCCTAAGATCAAGCCCCACGTGCGAAATGTTCCACTAGACATTTGTTTCCTCTCGTTCTCTTCTTGTTAGCCTCCACGGAACTACGGAGAAACGCGTTTGCGTGCCGCATCCGGGATAGAGAAGTCCAATACCAGCATCGGTCCATCAAGCCGATTTCACACGATTTCAAACGTGCCGAGCGTAGGCACGCGAGGCTCCAACTGTGTCCCGAATTGAGTCTCTCGCAGAGGATGATGATCTGGCGGTTGGCGCACCGGGGTGAAGCCGCGCACGGAGATTGGAACGTCTGCAATGGGCTTGCCCGTTTCCGCATTGCGGGCGACTCCACGAATAGTCGCGGGCGCTCGAGGCTCTTCTTCAGCCCCCCAGCCTCGGACGAGTTGATTCACGTCGGTCCGTTGCGCATCGATCGCCATGCCCATCGCTTGTGGCGCGTGACGCAAGTGTTTGCTCCGGTGCTGCGCGTTGGTGGAAAGGTCGAAAAGCGAATGGTCGAACGGGGGCGTCACCCTCTCCCGATCGACAAGGAACTATTGTCGGAGCTCACCTCTCCTCCAGTTCCCTCTGGGTTAGTTCGCATCCACAAAAGGATGCGAACCAACAAGCAACACCTATTCGTCGGCTAAAAATGCCCGGAAGAAGCGGAGTCGCCCGCCCTCGCCCGAACGGGCGGGCGACGAAGCGGCCTTTTGGAGACGCGAACTAGGTTAGCAAGTTGACTTCAGGCTTCAACGTCTCCTACTCCGCAAACCGGTACGGTCAGGCATAGGACTTCGGTGTGCGGGTGCCGATTTATCCCTTGGGCTCTCATCAGGTGTTGTGCACCTGCAGGAAGGACGCGGAATGGGTTTCCGAGAGATGGTGGAGTTCTGAGCCCGAGGGCTACTGCACGGCGAACTTCCGCGTCGGTCACCCGACCAAGCTCGAGTTCTACACGGGAAAACATTTGATGACGTGAGGTATTTACACGGCCATCACGTGAAGGTATCCCTATTGTTAGGGCGGCGCGTCAATGTCGCCGGTGCATGAACACCACAAATAAGGAGGGGATGATGGCGATGCAAAAGTATACGACCGGAAGGGTCGCGCATGAAATTCACGTGAAGGCTCAGTTGAGTGAACTCTACAACTTTGACGAGTTCACCCAGCTCCAGCGTAGGGTCATCAATGAGGCGGGCTGTACAGCTTGCACGTCCGGTGTCAACCTGCGGTTCCATGTCGAACAGTTCTTTGGAAAGTTCCATCCGGCCGAGGTCGAGCATCTTGAGGCAATCGATGCTGCCAACGAGCCGGTGGACGTTCGTGTCGTCGCTCCGGCAGACGTGGCCAACGACTTCAAGGCTAATGTCGCGGCGCGCCAAGCGGTGCTCAGAGAGCTAGGATGCCCCAACTGCACGTCCGGGTACAATATCCAATTCGACCACGAGATCGCGTATGCTGTGAATGCGGAAGCGCAAGTTGTGCCACTCACGTAGTCTCGTCATGACCGGAACTCCCCGTAGGTCTGGCATGGTGGCCTTGCCAGGCCTACTGGAGACAGTTGAGTCCGTTCTGGATCGCTGCAGCGTCATCGAGGTCGAGCCTCAAACATTCTGGCGCCGAAGAGACGGTGGTCCGTTCTCAATCGACGTCTCGGCGTTGGAGAGGATCAAGAGCTGGGGGAAGCCGATAACGCTTCACAGTGTTGGCACTCCAGTGGGGGGGAGTGTGTTTGCTCCCGATTCACAGCTGGATCCTCTGCGAAAGTCCATCGACATTCTCGAACCGCTTTGGATGACGGAACACTTGAGCTTCAATCGATGCCCAGGACGCGAGGAGTTCACGGGCTTTTTCTTGCCGCCGATCCAGACTGACGAAGCGGTCGAGGTTGCGACGAATAATCTCCGGCGATTCCGCCAGCTGCTTGGGATCCCCGTGGGGTTCGAAACAGGGGTCAACTATTTTCCGAAACAGGAAGGAGAGCTCTCCGATGGAGCGTTCGTGAGAGCTATCGCGGAGGCAGCGGAATGCGGTATCCTCCTCGACCTTCACAACCTGTGGTGCAACGAAAGAAATGGTAGAGATACCCTGGACCAGGTTCTCGCACACATTCCTTTCGACCGCGTGTGGGAGGTGCATGTCGCAGCGGGCGACAGCCTCTTCGGGTACTATCTCGATTCGCACTCGGCTTTGCCGGATCCATACTTGCTCGAAGTGTTGAGCACCAAGGTGCTGCCACGTGCGCCTAGTCTGGGTGCGACCGTTTTCGAGATCACGTCCACCAACTACCTAGCGAACGGGATCAAAGTGGGCGACCTGGAAGATCTTTTGTTGCGCTTGGCAGCGTCCATTGCGGCCAATAGCTACGACACGATGCCGCCGCGGGTTCACTCAGAGGCGGCCGAAGCTGTCGACGTCGCGAGCAAGTCGGTGCCGGAGTGGGAGCAGTTCGTGGTCGATCAGGTTTTTACGCATCCTGCGACGACGAAGGAACGAAAACTCCCCGGCATCGAACTCTATCGCAGATTGATTGATTCCAACCGTTTGGGAACGCTGGCCAGCCTGTGTACTTTGACGCTTCGATTGTCGATTCGGGTTCTTGGCAACGATGAGACCAAACGACTCTTCCAACACTACGTGGATGAAACGCGTCCAGCGTTTACGGCAGAGGAGGAAGCGAGACAGTTCGCGAATCACGTGGCAGAGAGCGAGGCAATCCCACCGTGGTTCAGGGCTGCGCTTGACATCGACATG
>CAYTRQ010000310.1:0-7282 GCA_964440025.1 uncultured Polyangiaceae bacterium
TCGAGAGAAAAGTGGTCTCCCTACCGACCACTTTTATGTGGTCGCAGCACTAGCATTAGTTCGCGTCCACAAAGGACGCGAACCAAACAAGCACTGAGGCGTTCAGCGTCACAATACAGGCGAAATAGCGAAGTCGACCGCCCTCGCCCCGCAAGGGGCGGGCGACGAAGTGGCCATTTCGCGCCGCGAACCAGCATTATTGCTCGCCGAAGAGTCGCCTGAACAATCTGTCAGGATCTCTGTGGCCGGGTACTAGCCGTTTCGGTGGAGCACCTGCTACGAAGCGCGTCATGAGTGGCGCAGAAGGGAAAGCCGCGGCCTCGACGAGGAAGCTCGTGCGCCGAGATTCGGATGAAACCAGCAACAAGGCTTTGGAGGATCAGCGGAGTGTCTCCCCCGAAAGCGAGCCCTCATTGCGGGAGAGCCGGACTTGCACGCTCTCTTGGATTCTCTGTGCGGCATTCATAAGCGGCGCGGCTGTGATGCTGGTGGAAGTGGTCGGCACACGAGTGCTCACTCCGTTTTTTGGAGTGGGGCTCTACGTTTGGTCGGCACTTCTCGTGGTGACATTGGGCTCCCTTGCGGTGGGCTACTACTTGGGAGGCTGGGTTGCGGATCGACGTTCGAGTGCGGCGCTCCCTCTCGAGCTCATCGTGGCGGGAGTGGGCGTCGCGATGGCGCCGGCGCTCCGGGTACCGCTGCTGCGAGCCTTGGATGGCTGGGACTTGCGCGCTGGGACGCTCGTCGCTGCGCTCATCCTGTTTGCGCCCGCACTGTGCGCGATGGGCATGGTGAGCACCACCGCGGTCAAGCTGGCCATCCTCGGCTCGCAAGGAACGGGACGCCCGGCGGGGTTGGTGTACGCCGTGTCTACCTTGGGGAGTCTGCTGGGGACCTTGCTGGCGGGTTTTTGGCTCGTGCCGAGTTTCTCCGTGAGTCTTATCCTCTGGGCAACGGCGGGACTTTTGATTGTAATGGGATTGTCTGGACTGCGACGGCGAGCTCGGATCAAGGCGGCGCCGCTACTCCTGGTTCCGTTCGTGCTTCTGCGGCTGACAGACATTGAGCACGGGAACGGGCCATGGAGGGTGATCGAGCGGCGCTCTAGTCTCTACGGGAATCTCTCCGTGATCGAGGATAGCTCTCGCGATGTACCTCTCAAACTCCTCCGGGCCGACCATTCCATCATCGGGGCTCAGTGGGAAAACGGAGAGCCTGCCTTCAGTTTCGTTCACCAACTGGAAGCGGCGGTGCTCGCTCGGTCCGACGCGGAGGAGAGCTTGCTGATCGGTCTTGGGATCGGCTCGGCAGTACCCTTTTTGATCGAGCAAGGGATTCAGGTCGACGTCGTGGAGTTGGATCCCAGTGTCGTGAAGCTTTCGCGTGAGCACTTTGGATTCGAAACCAATGGCAAGGTATTCATCCGGGACGCGCGCACGTTCCTGCGCCGCCGCGACGCCCAATACGATATCATCATCCATGATACCTTTACGGGAGGAACCACTCCTGAACACCTCCTCTCTCTTGAAGTGATGCGGGACTTGCGTATCCGCTTGAGACCGGGAGGCGTGTTGGTTCTCAACCTCGTGGGCACCACGGAGGGTCCTGCTTCCGGTGCAGCTCGGGCCGTAGAGCGGACCCTGCGCGAAGCGTTCCACCACGTGCGCCTGTTCCGTGATGGGCCGGCCCCAACCACTCGCTCAAGCGAAGGGGAAAGGCTCTCGAACCTCGTCTTCTTCGCCTCGGACAGGCCCATTACCTTCGATCAAAAAGTCCTTGACACCCTGAAGCCATCCCCTCGGCGCAGGGTGCTATCGCGAATGCCCGCTTGGGAAGTCACGCAGCCCCTCGAAGGAGGCCGTCTCATCACCGACGAAAACAATCCGATGACCCGGTTGGGAACCGTCGTCAGCCAAAGGCACCACGCCATGATGCGAACGATGTACCCGGCAGAGTTCTGGCTGCGCTGAGTATGCGCCTCCCTTCGAACACCGGCGTGTCAAGTTGACCGAAGCAGCTCGACCGGGTTCGGAGGTGGAAAATAGGGGGCGAGATGCGCTGGCTTGTCCCGCCCGAGGGCCGCCCATTTTTGGGCGGTTCGGCGTGAGGCTCTAGGAAAGCACAAAAAAAAGGGTGGTCCTTTCGGACCACCCTTTGATTGCCCCAGCAAAGTTCAGCGGGGCACTCGCTGCAACGCGAGCTGTCTCAGGTGCCACCGCAGGTGAGATTGTCTCCGCCGTTGCTCTCGGGAATGGGAGCGTCGGAGCAAACAAACTCAGGCTGGGTCTCCCCGTCACGCCAGTTCTCGACACAATCGAAATTCAGACAGAGATCGTTAAGCCCGTCGCCCGGCGTCGTCGGATGTTCACAGTCGGCCCCCGGAGCGCGCTGAGCCACGCATGTGCTTGTGCTCTCCAGACAAGTCAGCCCCGGTGCACAGGAAATTTCCCCATTGTCGCCGTAGTTGTCGTCGCACGAGGAACCCTCGCTCGCGCCGCCGACGCAAGTCGGATCCGTGTCACCTGTGTTGAGCTCGCAAGTCAGACCCGGTTGACATTCGGAGAAGCCCATCTCGCATCGCGAGTTCGCGCCCTTCAACTCGGACTTGCACTCGTACTCTGCTAGTTCGTCATTCTCGTCGTGAGTGGAAAGGCAGAGGGAGGCGCCCGCCGGATCGCAACCCGTTGAATACTCGTCTTCGTCTTGTTTGGGGTAGCAAGAACCCCCCGCCTCGAAATCGACGGCGCAAACTGGAGGATCTGGAGGGGTCCGCGCGCTGCCGTCTGAGTTGCGCTCCGCGCGGTCACAGAATGTCCCCGCCTCACACATCTCGTCGCGGGTGCACTCGTCGCCGTCAGGTTCGTCCGCTGCGCAAGTTCCGCCAGAACAATAGCGGTCGGACAGGCAGTCGGTGTCATCGTCGCAATTATCCTCTTGGGTTGTTCCGAGAGGACGACACATCTTCCAATTGTCGGCGTCGTCGCCGATGGTCACCGGCACACAAGCGTGTTCCGCCGGGCACTCCGAATTGACCTGACAGGGATAGCCCTCGTTGCAATTGGCAACACAAGTGAGATCGCTGGGGCTGCACTTCAAACCGGCCTTGCATCCGATGTCCTCCTCGCCCGGCAGGGGCATGTCCGGGTTGTTGAAAGAGCAGGTGTCACCGGCATCGCCCTTCTCCACACAGTCGCCACTATCATTGCAATAGAAGTTGTAATCGCAGTCGACGTCGGAGGTACAAGGCTGACCGTCCGTACTCCTCTGGACGCAGGCGGGAAAGTCCGCCGGATTGTCGGGATCATCTGCAGACAAACAGGTCGAGCCAGCGGGGCACTCCACGTCGTTCGTCGCGCCTTCGGCCAGCCCGATCGTGCACTGGTCTCCCACCTCGAGCGCTGGATCGAAAAGATTGATGAGCTCACAGGCGCCCGTGCCAGGCATGACGGTCTCTTCACAGTAGGCAACGCCGGCATCGCCTCCGGATAGCATCGGGCAGCTTTTCGCTTCCCACTCCGCGATGCAATCGCCAATGCCTTGGGCATTTTCGGTCACGCGGGCGGGATCGACCGTGTAGCCCAACGTTCCAAGAAGGCCCGTGGCCGTGCCTCCCGGGAAGGGGTTGTCCACATTGTTATTTTCATTGAACTGGAAGGAGAAGAAATCGGTGCACTCTTCAACGGAAGAGCCCTCGGCGCCGAGTCGATAGGACAGCTCTCCCTCACTGCAGCAACCAAACTCCCACTCGCAAATGGCTCCGATCAAATCATCGATGCTGCCGGTAGCGTTGCCGCCGCCACTGCCGCCGGTGCCTCCACCGCCGCCATCGCCGCCGGAGCCTCCGCCCCCGGTGCCACCGGCGGCGCCGCCAGTGCTGCTCCCGCCATCGCCATTCATGCCGCCGGTGTCGCTACCACCGTCGCCGTCGCTGCCGCCATCTGAACTCGTTCCCCCTGTGTCCCCATCGGAACTATCGCCGCCAGTTCCCGTGTCCCCCGCGGCACCGTCGTCGTCCATCATGGAATCGTCACCGCCACAAGCCGTCGCCGCAGAGGCGCCGGCCAATAACGCGATCACGAGACCAGCACGCCAGTCACGAATGTTTGCGCTCATATCAATCTACTCCAATGTGTGCTTCTAAGGATTCTGCTTGCAAGTACCGGTGCGCACCACGCGCACCTTGCGGAGGTTGATTCCGCCGTTTTTCAAAGGATAGGCAGTCAGTTTACGGGAGTGGTTCGACGATCTCCAGAGGGATTTTCCCTGGTGGTACGACCTCAGTGTAAATTGGCTCACTGTTCCGGCTGACCAGATACCTCCACTTTCGCTCTCACTGCAACGCGGCGTGAGCATTTAGACAGATATCCTTTTCCCTTTGGCAGGACAGCGCACTTCGAATGAGGGGGCCACAAGCCGACGCATCAACGCGCAAATAGCGGCAAAACCCTCGATTCGTTTTCACCGCCTCTCTTCGATAAGTTGTTATCATTTTCTTAGGGCTCGACTTCTCACCCATCAACGGGTGTTTCGCCCAAGGAGCACCAGACCGGGCGCAAGCCTTGGTGTCATCAACAAAAAAAATTCGTCACTCGTCAAAAAATGCTCCGGGATCTCGATGCGCTCAGCCAATGTGCTGTCGATCGGAGTTCCCCGACCCCCTGAGCGCGGACTTGCAGGCCCCCGCTCCGGGTACTACGAGGCCCAGGGTGGTGAACAAGGCTGAACGAGCGACTGATTCGGACACCCGATCAACTTCTGAACGACGTCGGTCTGGCACCGGCGCCTCCTCGGATTCAAAAACCTCTCCGCGGGCTGCTGCGGAGGCAAGACCAGCTGCCACAAACCCCAAAGGGTCGTCCGCCTCGGGAAGTTCCGCCTCCGCTGCGCCGTCGAGTCCCTCGAACCCGGCGGCTCAGCCCTCCAACCCCTCGAATCCGGCTCAGTACTCCAGCCCCTCGGCCACCCCGCCTCCGGTCGCAGCCCCCCAAAAGAACAACGGCGCGGCGACCATTCCCCCGGCAAGCCTCGACGCCCTGACCGAACGGTATGCGGCCGTCAGCGGCGATCCCAATACCTTTTCGGCGGAGGAGGCCATCGATCAGCAGATCGCTGCGCTGGAGAGCTGGTCCAAGGCCAACATCTGGCGCGAACGCAGAGATCTCCTGCGATTTTGGTTTCTTCGGGGGATTGCCTTCGCGGGCGCGATCACCGCGGGCATGGCTGGCTTTTTGCCGCATGCCTCTCCTCTTCTTGGCCTCGGTGCCGGCAGCGCCGCTGTGGTGGCTCTCGCGGTGGATTCGGCGTGGCCTCCGAGTTCGGATCGCGTCACGAGACGCCGGGCCACCCGCGAGCTCCGAGAGCTGCAACACACCTTGCAACTCAAATGGGATAAAGTGCGTCTCGCTCACCCAGAAAAGTACTCGCCGAAGCGCATTGCCCATGCACTCGCGCTGCTCGATTTCGCCCAGAGCAAGCGCGAAGAGATCGGCGGCTATCTCACCGACTCTTCCCCAGGGGTTTCTGGCAAAGTCACGAGGTGATGGGCCAGCTCAGCGGACAGCGCTGACCCCTGCGTGCGGCAATCAAAGCAACACCACGTGGCCGTCTTGGAGATCGCCGGCGTCCCGGAGCAGAGCTGCATTCTGTTCCTTTCGCGTGGCCCCGAGCGTGGCCACGTGTTCCATCAAGGCGGGATGCATCATGAGGACTTCCATCCAATAGCGATCCGGAAGCCGGAGGAGAAACGAGCGCGACCGAAGCACCACGGAGGCAACCGCGGGCTCTTGGTTCAAGAGCGACATCTCACCAAATACATCGCCCGATCCCAGCAGCCCCAACAGCATTTCGTCCTCACCGGTGCCGCGGATCACCGCGGCCTCGCCGGTGACCAGTACGTAGAGCCCATCGGACTTCTGCCCCTCGGTCACCACACGGGTACCTTCAGGCACATCCAAAAATCGAAACAGCCGCTGCAGCGTGGCCCGGTCCCCCGCTCCAAAAGGAGCAAAGAGCGAACTGGTCAACATCAAAGCCTCCACCAGGCGGAGTCTCAAAAATCGGTGGAGCGATTGCTGAAAGCGAGGGTCCTCGCTCATCAAACCGGCAATTGGCTCACGGCCAAAGCGTAGCAGCACGGCATCTTCCCTGGCCCGGATGGTCGCCTGGCGGGGTTGAGCTCCCAACAAGCCAATCTCCCCGAAAAACTGCCCAGGACCGAGACGAGCCAGCTCGATCGGCTCCTTCCTCTCACCGGCCAGCGCAGCAACCTCTCCCAAAACGACAACATACATCGCATCGGCCAGATCTCCTTGAGAGAACAGAACCTGCCCGGACGCAAGCTCGACGAGCGCCGCCACCCGAACCAGGCCGCGCAGCTGCGTCCCACTCAACTCTCGAAATAGCTCGGTAGAACCGAGCGCCTCCAGGGCCGTTTCCTCTTTTGCGGAGCCTTGCTTGTTGGGATCTTTCGATGATGGAGCGCCCGACCGGTCCAGTGGCCCCGTCTCGTCGGAGTGCTGCTGGCGACTCGGCTGCTTGGGCTTCTCCGGCGTTTCGGGTTGGCGGAGCGAAACGAGATCCTCCTCGGCCAGCGAGATCGGTGGTTCCTCTGGAGAGAATTCCTCCATGTCGATCACAACGGATCCTTCCGGATCGGCGCCGGCAGTTGGAGCACTCTGCCCCATTGAAGAAGACGCGGGAGACCATGGCGCGCCGCCCTCGTGCTGCCTTTTCGGATCGGCGCCGGCAGTTAGAGCATTCTGCCCCACTGAAGAAGGCGACGCGGGAGACCATGGCGCGCCGCCCTCGTGCTGCCAGTGACGAGGAAGCTTTTGGAACTGCTCGAGCGGGCGGACTCCTTGCTCGGACGCGCTGCTCAGCTGCTCCATGACGGCAGCTACCGTCGAATCCTCCGGAGAGATCCGTTGAGCCATTTTGGCCATGGCAATGGCTTTGAGCAGCTGACCCTCGTCTTGGTAAGCACGCGCGGCGTGAAGCAATAGCTCGAGCTGCTTGTCCGTCCGGCCCAGCTGCCTGAAGCATTCCGCCCCGCGGCGGGCCCAGTCCCCCGAAGAAGGCTCCAACTGAATCAGCCTCCGATAAACCTCCGCTGCCTTTTTGAGCTTCCCGTCTGCGACAAGCTGAGAGGCTTCGTCCCGCAAGTGACGGATCTCGTCCCGCTTGGCTGCCATGCCATTGGTTGTAAAACGCATGGCATCGTCCTTAAAAGCAATGCCGTTCACTTAACGCTCCGGCGTGCGGTTTTTCGGCGTTTTCGAGGGAA
>CAYTRQ010000311.1:0-7266 GCA_964440025.1 uncultured Polyangiaceae bacterium
TCGAGAGAAAAGTGGTCTCCCTACCGACCACTTTTATGTGGTCGCAGCACTAGGAGGAAAAAAGGCCTCCAGGACAGAAAACGGCTGCGGATCAAGGAGATCGCCAAGAAGTCGTTTTGCCTGTTCGCGTTCAAACCGCGCAGGCCAGCCCAGGACAGAATAGCTAGCGGGAACTTCCGGCAAGCTCATCCGGGTGCGAAATGGCATCGGCCCCGGCCCTCCCCCAGCTCGACCAAGCCGAGAAAGCAAAAATTCGATCAGCATTCGATCGGTCAAGGCCACCTCATCACACATGTGCACCGTCGTCGAAACTGGAGTTCTCGAGAGCCGAGCGAGGGCCTCGGCCAGCCGGTCCGCCGTCTCGAATCTCACTGGCTCGTCTCGATAGGCGATTTCGGAGAGCAGCGGTGATGCACGAATGCGCGCGGCAAGCCGTGTGAGTGGTGCCTCAGGGGCCAACTCGCCAGTCAACGCATTTCCCGCTACTGGGGCGCTCCGGACAACCGAGAGCGGGCAACTCGGATCGATCCGGCGCACGATTTTCTCGGCAATCGCCAACGATTCCTCGTATTTCGACGGAAATTCCTGATCGATGGCCAACGCTCCCTCTGAGACCGGCTGCTTGGGAGTTCCTAGGCACAAGAGGGACGAAGAGAACACCACACCGTCTCTCGCCCCCCCTGCGAGGGAAAATTCGAGTAGCTCCATGGCGCTGCGAACGGCGAAGCTGCGCTCCAAACGTTCGCCCTCCACATGCCGTGGCTCGGCCGCGTAGATCACTTGCCGAGCTTCGGCAGCCAATGCCAAGTACTCGGCCCCAGAAAGACCGAAGTCGATCGCCGTGAGATCCCCACGATACACGGTCACGTCGGGCCAGCTCGTGGTATCGAAGTGAGGGGGAGCGATCACGCAAAGAGACTCTCCCTCTGCAAGGAGTCGCTGCACCAAGCAGGAAGCCACCTGCCCTGGCAAACCGAGAACCAGCGTCCTCCCTCGATCCATGTCTGAGTGTGACGAGCCCGAATTCGACGAACTCGAGCAGGACTGAGTGCTCGTGCCAGAAGCCACCAACGTGCTCCCTCAAAATGGGATATCGTCGTCGTCAGGGAGCGAGCCGCCGTAGTCCCCTTCGTCATATCCTCCCCCTCCGCTCGTCGAAGAGGAGGAACTGCTGCTCCCTGAGCCACCTCCACCGCGGCCCCCACCGCTGAGCACGACGTTGTTCGCCACGACCTCTGTGTTGTACCGCTTATTCCCTTCCTTGTCCTCGTAGCTCGAAGTTCTCAAGGACCCCTCGATGAGGATCCGATCCCCTTTGCCCAAGATCTTGGCAAGTGCTTCGGCGCGACGTCCCCAAATGACAATCCGGTGCCACTCGGTGCGTTCCTGTCGCTGCTTGTTGCGATCCAGGTAGGTCTCACTTGTCGCCAGCCTCAGCTTCAAAATCGCGGTACCACCGCCGGTCATACGAAGCTCAGGATCAGCTCCAAGATTGCCCAAGAGAATAACGCGGTTGAGACCTTCGGCCATGATGACCCCTTCTTTGATTCGTCCGATGAATGGTGGAAAACGCTGCCCGCGCTCGACGGATGCCGCCCCTATCTCCCTGGAAGTGGGCACCGAGTCAAGTTACGCCGGACATTCTCTGTCCGAGGAGCTCAGTCTTCCCGTTCGAGATCCGCAAGCGCAGACTGAACCTGACACCTGAGATCAGAAAGCTCGCGATGAACCTTGTGGAGCCTCTCCTCCGAGGCCGTGCCATCCCGCTTGTCGCCCCCTTCCTTGAGCTGCCTTTTGGCACCGGCAATCGTATACCCTTCTGTATAAAGAAGGTCTTTCACTCGAAGGAGCTTCTCCAGATCTCGCCGCGAGTAGACACGCTGCCCTTTCGGCGACTTCTGCGGGCGAATCGATTTGAACTCCGACTCCCAATAGCGAAGAACGTGGGGTTCGACTCCCACAACCTCGGCAACTTCGCCAATCCGATAGTACAGCTTAACGGGAAGCTCAGGACGTCGCGGCATCGAAAATCCTCATCGGATTTGAGGAGGCACCAAATCCATCATGCACGCTCACCCCTCCAGCAAAGCTTTCGACGTTACTGCCGTCCTCCATCGCAGCCGGACCTGCACGGCAGCTGGATTTTTTTCCTACGCATCCCATCAGTCGCCATTCTGATCGGTGGGTCCACCCCCAGCAATGCCGCTCCTCGACCCCGATTGAGGGAAAGCTGGCGAGGAAACCGCTGATTGGGCGGACGAGCCTCGCGCCAAAGCCCCTGCGTCCGGAAAACCGCCTTCAGAAGCATCGGTCGACGCACCGGAACTCTCCTCGGACTCATTGAGGGCCGCCTTGAGCAACTGGCTGGCCTTGAAGCTGAGCACACGCCTCTCCGTAATCATAATGGGGGTTCCCGTCTGCGGATTCCGCCCTTGTCGGGGACGTTTGTCCCGAAGCACGAAGTTGCCGAAGCCAGAAATCTTGATTTTTTCTCCTCGACCCAACGTTTCCTTCATTGTCTCGAAAACCAGATCGACAAGATCTGCCGACTCCTTCTTCGAGAAGCCGCCCAGACGCGTATAAACTGTCTGCACGATGTCGGCTTTGGTCATGCGTGCGCTCAAGGTCCCTCCACATGAGGGCAGACTCGACCAAACGCTGCACCGACCTCGTCAGGAGGCCTGCCCTCGGTTGGTAACCCTATCGGCTTCACGCGGCCTTGGCCAGTGGACGCTCCTCCAAAGAAGGTGCAGGCAGGAACTGTTCCTTCACCAAAAGTCCAGCCACGTAGAAGTAACCCCAGCTAAATAGCATGGCGAAAGGAGCAGCGAACCAATGCCCCGTCTGGAGAGCCACCACGACAGACAGCACACAGGTGCCGCCGAGTGCCAATTCAAGCAGAGGCAGCTGCGCGGCCATCCGGTAGCGGCCTGCCTTTTCCCCCCGCTTGGGCGTGCGAACAAACTCCCCTGCCATCTGACTGATGCCACTCGCGACAGCGCGAGTGAGATAAGGTGACAAGCCAGCCCCGAGGCCAATGAGAATGGGCAGTCGCACGATAGCGCCCCAAGCCGACCGGCCCTGCTGTCGTTCTGCCGTGGCATAGAAAGCCGCGATCGAGCCTGTCGCACCAAAGCAGAGCGGAAGATCGACGACCATCATCGCGGTGAGGTCGGCAGCGGGAAGCAACAAAAGAGCAGGCAGAAGAAGCACCGTTAACAGCATCATCAACGGATACGCAAAGTGCGGAAGCATGTGAAAGCCAGCTTCGATCCGCTGATGCAACGAAAGAGGCTGGTGCTGCCAAACCGTCGGAAGCAGCTTGCGTGCCGTCTGGACCGTTCCTTTGGCCCACCGGTGTTGTTGCTGGCGGAGGGCCGACATGTCTTCAGGCAGCTCCGAAGGAGTCAAAATGTCCGGACGGTAGACGAAGCGAAATCCCGCCATCTGCGCACGATAGGACAAATCCAGATCCTCGGTCAGCGTGTCGTGCTCCCAGCCACCCGCGGCGTCAATGGCCGATCGCCTCCAGATGCCACCCGTGCCGGCGAAATTGAAAAAGCACCCCGAACCAAATCGAGCACAGTTTTCAACCAAATGATGACCGTCGAGCATCAGCGCCTGCACCTCCGTGAGGAGGTTCGCTTCGCGATTCATGTGCCCCCATCGGGTCTGCACCATGCCGACCTGCGGGTCGACGAAGTGATCGACGACATCACGCAAAAATCTCGGCTGCGGCACGAAATCGGCATCGAACATCGCCACCAGCTCTCCGCGGGCGCTCCTGAGACCGTAGTCCAATGCCCCCGCCTTGTAGCCATGGCGATCGGGGCGACGAACGTAGTGAATATCGATGCCGCGTTCGCGGAGCTCCTCGACCTTTGCTTCGGCGATATGCCTCGTCTCGTCCGTCGAATCATCGAGAACCTGGATCTCGAATCTGTCACGAGGATAGTCGAGCTGTCCCGCGGCTTCCAGCAGGCGAGCGGTTACCGTGGCTTCGTTGAATAGAGGGAGTTGCACCGTGACGACGGGCAATTGAGCCTCCTCGTATCTTTTCGGGGGGAGGCATGCGGCTGCCACCGTGCCGCGATGTTTCCTGCACAAATGGACCGTCAATGCTCGATGCACCCCCAGCGTGCAGAGCCCGGTCAGGACGACGAAGTAGGCGAGGACCAAGAGGATTTCTAGGACGCTCATATGGCCGAGATCATTACCAGAATCGCCAAATCCAAATGTCATCGAGATGTAAATCGTTGCACACCAATGTAGGCCAGCTGTTCCCTTTCAACGACATTTCCCGAAAATATTGCGCGAAATTTCACCCTGAACGGAACCAAGGCCTGGGCAAAAATCCAGGAACCCATGGAAGAAGACCCACCGTCAGGCCAAGGATTGGATGCCCTTTCGCTCGCGCTGGGCTATCACCCCGACCCCATGGGGACCCCGCTCTTTGAACCCGGTGACCAAACCGTCGTCTATCTCGTCGACCTCAGCAGCTACATCCTTCGCGCCTATCACGCGGTCGCTCCTCTCTCCGCGCCGAGCGGAGAGCCGACGCACGCCGTCCACGGAACCGTCACCATGCTGGAGCGGCTCTACCGAGAACGTCAACCACACCTCCTCGCCATTGCCATGGATGCCGGGAGAAAGACGTTCCGTAGAGAGATCTATCCCGACTACAAGGCCAACCGCCCCCCTGCCCCGGACGATCTCCGCGTGCAGATCGAGCGCGCTGAGCAAATTGTTCGAGCCTCGGGGTTGGCCGTATTCAAGCAGGAGGGAGCCGAAGCCGACGATCTGATTGCAACGGCCGTCACACGTCTCAGACGACAAGGCCGGAGCATCGTCATCGTCGGAGCTGACAAGGATCTGATGCAGCTCGTCAGTGACGACGTGCTGCTTTGGGACACTCTCCGAAACAAGGTTTTTGGGCCAAAGGAGGTCCAAGAGCGCTTCGGCGTCGAACCTCACAAGCTAGGCGACCTTCTCGCTCTCATGGGGGACAGCTCCGACAATATCCCGGGAGTTCCGTCGATCGGACCAAAAACAGCCGCAACGCTGATAGCGGACTACGAGGATCTCGATGGCATCTTTTCACACGTGGGAGAAATCAAGAGAAAGAAGCTACGGGAGACCCTGCAAACGCACGAAGAGGACGCACGGCTGAGCAAGCGTCTCGTCACGCTGAAAACGGACTGCGACATCGACATCAGCGATGAGAACCTGACGTTCGCCAATCCGAGCCGTCGCAACGAGCCAGCCTTACTGGAGTTGTTTGAAACCCTGGGCTTCACCAGGCAACTCGCCCAGCTTCGCAGCGGAACCACAGAGATTCAAAAAGCCAGCGAGCAACAACGCTCTTCTTTAGCCCACTCGTCCCCAGCGCCAAACTCAAAGAAAACCGAAGCCCCTCGTCAATCCACCCCACCCACGGTCATCACGGACGAGACAGAGCTCGAAAAACTCCTCCTGGCCCTCGAAGAAGGCGATTGGGCGCTGGAGATCTGCAGCACACACCCCAGCTCGCATTCGGGGCCATTGGTCGCCCTGTGTGTCACCAGCCCAACACATTCTTACTACATTCCTTTTGCACACCGCTACGTCGGAGCCCCCCGGCAACTCGAGGGCCTGCTCACAACCAGCCGTATCTTTCAAGCGCTCGCCGGCGAAAATGCTCGACTTGCCACCCACCATCTAAAAAGGGCAATCGTCACCTGCGCTCGGGCCGGAGTGAGCTCGGAGTTGCCGAGGTGCCACGATACACTGCTGGCCTCCTACCTTCTCGATCCCGAACAGGGCCACCAGCTGGAAACGCTGGGGACTCGCTTCGGCGTCGAGGTTCCAGAATTCGACACCATTGCCCGAGAGGGAAGGAAGAAGCGACCTCTCGACGAGCTCAGCGTCGAATCAGCTGCCGATTTTTATCAAAAGCGCACGACCGCCATCCTGCGGGCGGCCACCGAACAGAGAGAACTCCTGGCGGACACGCGACTGGGTTCGCTTCTCGAAGACGTCGAAGCCCCTCTTTCCCGCATTTTAGCGGAAATGGAAGTTGGGGGGGTTTTGATTGATACGGCCGTTCTCGAAAAAATCGGCCACGAGTGCGAAGTTAGGCTTCGTCAGCTCGAACTCGAAGCGCACCAAGTCGCAGGCAAGGAATTCAACCTCAATTCTCCGCGCCAACTCGAAACCATCCTCTTCGACGAAGTCGGCCTCAAGCCCCTCCGGCGGACCAAGACATCGCGTTCCACCGATGCTCAGACCCTGGAAGCTCTCGCCGCCGAACACCCTCTTCCCGACCTGATCCTCCGCCACCGACAAGTCGCCAAGCTCAAGGGGACCTACATCGACAGCTTGCCAGACCTCATGAATCCAAACACCGGCCGAGTTCACACCTCCTGGGAGCAGGCCGTGGCCGCCACGGGCAGGCTCTCGTCGACCGATCCCAACCTACAGAACATTCCCATCCGCAGCGAGCTCGGTCAGGCCATCCGGGAAGCATTCGTCGCTCCGCCTGGACACCTCCTTCTCAGCGCTGACTACTCACAGATCGAGCTCCGCGTTCTCGCCCATCTTTCCCAGGATGCTCGCCTCGTCGAGGCGTTCAAGACGGGCCAGGACGTGCACACTCGAACGGCCATGGAGATCTTCGAGGTCGAGGAGTCAGAGATCACGCGTGAGATGCGAGCCCGCGCCAAGGCCGTCAATTTCGGTGTGATCTACGGACAAGGCGAAAGCGGGCTGGCCAAGGCGCTCAAGATCGAGCGCAAGGTCGCGGCGAGCTTCATCGCCGCGTATTTCCGCCGCTACGAAGGCGTTCGTCGGTTCCTTGACGAAACCCTCGAGCGCGCACGCCAGGGCGAAGCCGTCCAAAGCTTGCTAGGACGTCGACGCATCGTCTCCGACATCAAAAGCGGAAACCGCGCCCGGCGCCTGGCGGCGGAACGGATTGCCATGAACATGCCGATTCAAGGTTCCGCTGCGGACATTCTCAAGCTTGCCATGCTGCGCTTCCAAACGCCTCCCACTCCTGGATGCAAAATGGTTCTCACTGTCCATGACGAGCTTGTCTTCGAAGTGGTCGAGGCAGAGCTCGAGCAAGCCAAAATTCGGGTCAAGGAAGCAATGGAAAACGCCTATCAGCTTTCCGTTCCCCTCACCGTGACAGTCGGAGCCGCGTCCAACTGGAGGCAGGCTCACTAGTGCTACGACCCCATAAAAGTGGTCGGTAGGGAGACCACTTTTCTCTCGAAATCATTCATC
>CAYTRQ010000312.1:0-7254 GCA_964440025.1 uncultured Polyangiaceae bacterium
CAGGCGACCGGTCAAACCGGTCGCCGCTCTAGCTCTGTGACGCGGCCTCTGTGGCGCGCAACACAGCCTTCTTCAACTTTTCCGCCAGAGCGGACAGCCTCGCCCCGTCGGTCACCTTTTGGCTCTTCTCGTCCACTATGTAAAAAACATCTGCCACCGCGTTGCCCTCGGTGTTGATTTTGGCCAGTCCAATCCCAAACCCTTGCTGGCTCAGGGTCCGCGCCAGCGCATGGAGCAATCCCGGGCGATCTTGCGCCACCACCTCCACCACCGTGTGGTCGGAAGCGGAACGATTGTCGAAGGTCACCATGGTTTCCACATCGGGAGTGGGGCGGGAACTGAGCCGCGACTCGCGACGGGACGTCATCAATTCTACGGCACCCACCTCTCCCGAAAGCAGATTCTCGATATCCTGCTCCAACCTCTCCAAATACCGCTTCACGTGGCTGGGGTCCTTCCGAGAACGAACCCAAAACAGGTCCAGCACTCGCCGACGCCCTCCCCGATCCGTCCAGGAATAGAGTTGGGCTCCAGCAACACGGAGGCGATTCGCAGCAAGGGCCGCCGTGATGGCGGCTAATGCTCCAGGCCGATCGTCAACGACGATACCGAGCTCTGCATAGGGCGCATTCGTGCCCAAGAGGCTGACCATTTGGCGCTTGACCTCTGCCTGGCGGCACATGCGTGCATGCACCACGATATGCTCGGGCTCGTTGGCATAAAGATAACGATTGGGAACCACTGAAAGAAAGTGATCCAGAAACTCCGCTTCTCCCGCATCAGGACAAATACGAGTCGCTGCGGCTCGCACGGATTCCGCTCGCGCCTCGGTTCGCTGAGGAACACCTTCGAAACTCAGCAGCGTGTTCACGTACAGCTCCTCGAGCATTCGTCTTTTCCACTGTGTGAGTGCCGAAGGACTGGTGGTGCTCACGTCGCAAAGAGTGAGCAAATAGAGTTCCTTCAGGCCTTCGGGACCATGGACTTCATCACGGAAGCCAGCAATGGTCTTCGGATCGTCGACGTCACGACGAGAGGCAACGTGATACATCCGCAGGTGCTTCAAAACGAGTTGCTGAACCTCGACGATGTCATGTTCCTGCACGCCTAAGCGGCGCAGGATGGGAACGACCATCTCGTGTCCTCGCTCGGAATGGGCGCGGCCACCGATGTCCTTCCCTATGTCATGGAGCAGGCATGCCATAAACAAGCACTGAGGACGGGCGATGTCGGCTGCAATGCGACTCGCATTCGGAAACTCTGCAGAGAGTTCCCCGCGAGAGAGCAGTCGGAGCTTGTCAACGCACGCAATGGAATGAGCGTCTACGGTGTAAACATGGTAGATGTCATGATGAACTCGGCCCACAACGGGCTGAAATTCGGGAATCATGGCGAGCAAAATACCGACATCGTGAAACTCGGTGAGCAAGGAATCTCTCTTGAAATGGACCCGTCGCGGTTGGCGAACGAGCCGCCGAAAGAGACGTGCCGCCTCCTGATTTTGACGAAGCCGCTCACACCAAGAGTCGTCGGTGGAGGCCCTCATGATTGCATCGCGCGTGAGTCGTGCGACGGGCATATCGTTGTGGACTGCCTGCCAGTAGACCCGGAGTGCTAGCACAGGCTCCTGTTCCAGCTGTTCCAGCTGCTCGAGAGCCACTTCGTTTCCTACCTGCTTGACTCCCTCCCCGAGACTCTTTTCCTTGAGACGCTTCTTCAGCGGAGGCGCTGCACGAGCCAACAGCATTTCGCGCGCATTGGAAATGACTCGAGCGTGACGGTAGTAGTCGCTCATCAATGCTTCGCACCCCGCGCCCCCCTCACCGTAACCCAACTGCCACGCCACCAGTTCTTGTGCTTCGAATCCGAGCCGTTCCGTGCGGCGCCGACTGCGCAGATGGAGCACATTGCGGATTCGACCAAGAAAGCTCGCAGCTTCCTTGAGTTGTGAGAGCTCGGCGGGGAGCAGTACCCCGAGCTCCACGAGTCGCTCGACGCTCGCTACGTGCCAACGGGCTTGAGCCGTCCAGTTGCAAATATCCAGATCCCGTAGCCCCCCCTGCCCACTCTTCACGTCCGGCTCAAGGAGGTACACGGAGTCTCCAAAACGGCGCCAGCGCGCTACCGACTGTTCAGCAAGCCCCTCGAGAAACTCGTAGACTCGGGAACCGGAAAACAACGTGGCAAACGCCTTACTGCGCAGCTTTTCACTTTCCGAGCCGTTGCCGGCCAGATGACGCCAATCCAAAAGAGTCGTGGCCGTGGACAAATCCTTCTTGGCCAGGGCAATCGTTTCACCCAAAGTGATAACTTGGTGCCCAATTTGAATTCCCGCATCCCAGAGCGGATAGAGAATGGCATCGGCGATCGGCGCCGCCTTCCTTGGGTCGCGGCACAGAATGCGGATGTCCAAATCGCTCTTGTAGCCAAAATTGCCTCGACCGTAGCTTCCGACGGCAGAGAGAGCCAGCGCGTCCCAGGTTTTCTGATCCGCCACGCTCGTTCGCGCGGCACAGAACAAGGCGCAGAGCAGGCCATCGAAGACCCGAGCCCATTGAGCGCTGGCTGGGGCACCAGCACCGTCGTCGCCCTTCTTCAGGAGTTCCTCGACGGTACCCCTGTGTCTTTCCATGTAGTCCCGGATTTCGCTAGCAAGGGTGGGCGAATCCAAACGAAACGCGCTTGAAGCGTGGCTAGTGGATGCGGGCATAAAAAAAGACTTATAGCAGGCAGAGAGGCATTCGGCTTGCGCCCGGTTGTGCTAACCTCCAGCCGTGGATCTGTCACGTCGCCAGTTGGGCCAAGCACTCGCTGCCAGTTTCAGCATTCTCCTTCTCCCACGGGCCGCGGAAGGCACGACCGTCGTCGCGCTTCAAACGTCCGATCTATTGAGCAGGAGCCGTAAGGTCGCCCTCGTGACGCCCTCCTCTTCGACCTCTGCGTGGGAGTCACTCGGAGGCCAGCGGCGCATCGTCACGCGGACCAGGGCGCTGATTCACGAACTGTGGCGCAGCACGGATGACGACACCTCCAACGATGAGGAGGAAGCACAAGAGCTTCAACTTCAAACCCTCGGCGGGCGTGTCGGAGATGTTCAACAACGCGTCTTTGGGGAAGCTCGACTCGATCCGGACAAACCTTGTCTAGTTTTTGCCGGGCCACGCAGAATGGGTGCCAGGAGGATCGTGGGAATGGCACAAGGACACTACCCTTTGGAAGAAAAGGACGGGGCCTATCACCTTCGTCAGAGTCCTGGCCTCCCCCCGATGATGCGTAAGCCCCAAAAGGTGCAAACTGCAGTCGAGGAGCTCTCCGACCTCGAGATCAACAGAGCCCGCACCCTGCTAAGAGGTCAACGATGAACCGCTTGCTCAGCCTCGGAGCCGGCCTGCTGGTGACCAGTCTCGGCGGTAGTGCCTTCGGCTATTGCCGGACGACGACCTGTGATCCTTACGTCAGTTGCGCGGAAGACCCCGAGCAGTGTTGCAAATGGAACAGCCAGGGCTGTGACATCAATGGCAGGCCTGTCAGCTGGTTCAATGCCTGCGTCTCCTATTCCATCTACGATGAGGATTCGGAGGATCGAGATCTGACGGCTCAGCAGTTGAGCGAAGTCACCGACGAGGCTTTTGACAATTGGCTTTCCGTCGACTGCGGTCATGGCAAGAAGCCATCGCTCTCCTCCGAAAACTTCGGGCTTTCCTATTGTGGAACCCCGACGTTCAATCGAAGCAGTCAAGACGCCAACTCCAACGTCTGGATGTTCCGAGACGGCACCTGGCCCCACGCGGAGCCCGGCCAAGACGTGAATTCCATTGACGCCTCCGCGCTGGCGCTGACCACGCTCACCTTCAATTGGAAAACGGCCGAAATCCTTGACGCTGACGTGGAGCTGAATACCGCTCAAGCCAACTTCACCATCACCGAGGGGCGGGTGGACATCGATTTGGCCTCCATCGTGACTCACGAATCGGGTCACTTCCTAGGGCTCGACCATAGCGCAGACCATTTCGCTACCATGGCCAGCGGTTACAATCCCGGCACTCTTTCTCCGCGCACTCTCTCGGAGGACGATGAGAAAGCCATCTGCGCGGTGTACCCTCCGGATCGCGAGACTGCTAGCAACAGCTGCCAGGCCTACGGAGAATACAGCGAGGTCTGCCACCGCGGCCTCTGCGGCATCGCCCAAGGGCCGGCGCGTCTCCCGCCTCATTGGTTCTGGATTGGCTCGTTCGGCATCATGGCACTTTGGGTGGCGCGACGGAGGCGCTGGGCTCGGGCAGAGAGCTGACGCCGGAGGCCCCGAGCTTGCTGCGTCGTAGCGACGACGTCTTGTGGCAGCTTTTCGGAGACGGCTGGGCGAACTCGTGTCGATGGGCCTGCGCGACCAAGCAGGATGGAAAACAAACGCGCGACCGAGCAGGATCGAAGAGCTTCAGACGTGACAGCCTGCGTTCACTCCGCGGCTGGCGCCGAGCCGGTCACCGGGAGAGAACGCGCGCCCGGAGCTTGAGTCTCCAACCCTGCGGAACGAATCAAGTCCAAATCCTCATTTTCTTCAGGATTGGACGTTGTGAGTAATTTGTCACCATAGAAAATGCTGTTTGCCCCTGCATACATGCACAGGAGCTGAGCTTCGCGGCTTAGCTCCTGTCGACCGGCGGAAAGACGGACGCGAGAACAAGGCATCATGAGACGTGCCACCGCGATCATGCGTACCAGCTCCAGCGGATCGATGGGAGGAAGGTCAGCCAGAGGGGTCCCCTCGATTCGCACGAGAGCGTTGATGGGCACGCTTTCCGGATGTGGATCCAACGTGGCAAGTTCGACGAGAAGCATGCAGCGATCATCGATGCTCTCGCCCATGCCGATGATCCCACCCGAACAGACGGTGACCCCCGCGTTGCGAACGTTCTGAAGGGTTTCGAGCCGCTCCTGAAACTGCCGCGTCGAAATGATCGACTTGTAATAGTCTCGCGAGGTGTCGAGGTTATGATTGTAGGCGTCCAGCCCCGCCTCGGCGAGTCGTTTGGCTTGAGAGTCGGTCAGCATTCCGAGAGTGACACAAGCCTCGAGGCCCAACTCTTTGACACCTCGGACCATCTCCACGACCCGCTCGAACGCCGAGCCGTCTTTGACTTCCCGCCACGCGGCACCCATGCAAAACCGGGTCGCCCCCTGCTCTTTAGCGGTTCGAGCCGCTTTCAGCACTTCCTCCACTTGCATCATCTTCTCGCCCTTCACTGCTTGATGATGAGAGCTCTGTGGGCAATAGGAGCAGTTCTCCGGGCAGCCTCCTGTTTTGACGCTGAGTAACGTGCAGAGCTGGACCTCATCCTTGGGATGCAAAGCCACATGCACCGCACGTGCGCGGTCGACGAGCTCGAACAGCGGTAGATCGTGCAAGGCGCGCACCTCTTCGAGAGTCCAGTCGTGGCGAAGGTCTTGGGGCGAGAGGTTTTGCGGCGAGAAGTTTTGGGGCGAGAGGTTTTGCGGCGCGGAGGACGTGCTGGATACGGAGGACGTCATGGGCTTCCGTGTAGCGCGCCTGGAGCCAAAGGGAAATTCCGATCGGTCGCAGCAGATGCGAAGTCCCTTGTGCAGCCGAAGCGCTGCTCCGGTCGGTGTAGCGCCCAGACGCCGCAACCCGAAGCGCGGTCCAACGATGCGCCAGACAACCTCTCCGGTCGGCCGCAGCAGATGCGAAGTTCCCTGTGCAGCCGAAGCACCCTTCCCCGACGCGTGCCCCGTCCGCTCGCGTCCATCTGTAGGGCAAGCGGTCTTCGGGGGAGAAATGGTTTTGAGCGCATCTTACAGCCTCGAAAGCGCCAGCCTCGGCGAGGCCTTTTCCGGCGCTTTGTTCGACAACCAGCCGTCAGCGACGACCGTGCGCCGAGACAATTAGCCAACGGCGACGACCGTGCACCGAGGCAATCAGCCGGGAGCGAGAGCGGCCTTGGCCACATCGGGCGCAATCGCCCCACTTTGAGCCAGACGCCGGATGGCGTGATCAAAGGTCTGCATGCCGTACATGCCGACCCCTTGGGTCATGAGTTCTTTGAGACTGGGATGCCCCGAGGGGCGCTTGATGGACTCCTTGACCGATCCCGTCCCCACGAGAACCTCCGCAGCCAGAACCATCCCTTCCCCGTCAGCTCGTGGAAGGAGACGCTGGGCGATAATTCCGGCCACGGAGTCTCCGAGTCGCTCACGGACATCCGCGCCCAGCCCCTCCGTGAGGGACATCACACGATTCATGGTGCGCGCCACGTCGGGCGTATGAAGGGTGGAAAGAACCAGGTGACCCGTCTCCGCTGCCTCAAGAGCGATTTTCATGGTCTCCTGATCCCGGATCTCCCCCACGTAGATGACATCGGGATCTTGTCGCATCGCGGCTCGCAGCGCGGCCGCAAAGCTATTGGTGTCCTTGCCGATCTCTCGCTGACTCACCGAAGAGACATTGTCATGGTGGACGAACTCGATGGGATCCTCGATGGTGACGATATGCCGAGGCAGCGTTTCGTTCATATGGCGCACCATGGCGGCCAAAGTGCTGCTTTTGCCATTGCCGGCCGCGCCGACACACAGAACGAGCCCGCGAGTCCGCTCTGCTAATTGGGAACACACCGGCGGCGCGCCGAGATCGTGCAGGGAAGGAACCTCCTCGGGAACGACCCTCATGACAATGGCCAGCGTGGCCCGCTGTCGATAGATGTTGACGCGGAAGCGCCCCAGTCCCGGGACCTCGTAGCTGCTGTCGTACTCCCGGAGGTTGGGAAGATTGGCGAGCACATGTTCGTCATCGATCAGGTGACGGGCGACCGACTCGGTATTGACCCCTGTGAGGGACTCCAAGCGAAAAAAGACCAAGTCCCCATGCACCCGGGCGCCAGGCGGCTGGCCGACTTTCAAGTGAATGTCGCGGGCACCAGCTTTGATCGACTTCTGCAGCAATTGATGAAAGTACGCCTCCGCAGCGTACGGATTTTCGCTCATTGTCGCTCCCCTCTATAGCACTCGCCGGGAGCCGGGTCGCCCTTTTGCCCGTAAGGGCTTGCACTCCCCCGCCCCGCTCGCTAGAAGCCGCCTCCCCCGGCGTAAGTCGGTGGGCATGCCGACACGAGTCGGCGTCGCAGGTGTAAAAACCAGCATCCATCGGCCTTGGCCGACCACCATCGGCCTCCGCCGATGGGCCCAGATAGCTCAGTCGGTAGAGCAGGGGATTGAAAATCCCCGTGTCGGCGGTTCGATTCC
>CAYTRQ010000313.1:0-7218 GCA_964440025.1 uncultured Polyangiaceae bacterium
AAGGAAACACGCGCTTGATACAACGCCGACGACCACAACCGCCTTCCAACGGTCCGTCAGTTGCCAGAGAGCCATTTTCGTCTTCTAGTGCTGCGACCACATAAAAGTGGTCGGTAGGGAGACCACTTTTATGTGGTCGCAGCACTAGGAAGCGCCCGCCGCGCGGCGGTGTGGTGCCTCTGGCTGGAATTGAGGGTCAAATAAGCTCGCTGTCTTCGATTCGGCCCAGGGGCGGGTCTTTTCAGCTTGATGAAATTGCAATTGGCCTGCATTCTTGCAGCGAAGGGTGCTGCTGGCGTGGGTTTCAAGATGGATCGAGGGCGGTTGACTTGTCGGCTCACGGGAGAGGCATCACTATTGTAAGTCTCAGTACTGGCTTTGCAGCGATGCGGGCGCTGCCGAACGAAAACGAGAAACAGCGACTCATTGCCCTAAATAGAGAAGACTCCCTATGAAACAGTTGAATCCTCTTTCCGCGTTCGCGTGGATCGCGATGCTTGCGTTCAGCGCCCTCTTCCTCGCCGTGGCGTGTTCCGTGTCAGACAATGGCAGCTCCTGCGGAGATGGTCAGATCATGTGTGGCAGAACCTGCGTCACTCTGAGCTCCGATCCCAACAATTGCGGAGCATGTGGAACTTCCTGCGGCGCGAACGAAGTTTGCTCCGTAGGAAGCTGTTCCAGTCAGGGCTGCACGGAGGGCTACAACCAGTGTGGTCAGGGATGTGTGGATCTCAGCGCGGACGCTTCGCATTGCGGAGCTTGCAACAACGCCTGCCAGACCGGCTACAGCTGTGTGAGTGGTAGCTGTCAGTGTGTGCCGGGCACCTCTTGTGACACGGGCTCCGGTGGCAGCGATGGGGCCGGAGGCAGTTCGCCGGGCACCGGCGGAGTCCAGCAGGGCACCGGCTCGACCGGCAATACGGGCGGAGTCCAGCAAGGCACCGGCTCGACGAGGAGCACCGGAGGAGACTCGGGGACCGGTGGAGGCAGCAATGTGGTCAGCTGCAATGTCGAGATCACCTCTCAGTCCACGGCTGCAATGATGCCGACGGTAGGGATCGTGGAGTTTTCTACGGATGTGAGTAACGTCACGAGCGCCGAGATCGAGTTCGGCCTGGATACGGAGTACGGCATGGTGGCCCCGGTCGATCTGGACGAGCCCAACTACCACACTCTTTTGCTGGGGATGGCCTCCAACACGCAGTATCACTTCCGCGTGGCGGTCAGCTCGGGCTCGGACGTCTGCTACAGCGACGACCAGACCATCCAGTCGGGACCGATCGCGAACGGTGGTCCCAGCGATGTGTCTCCGGAGATGGGAGCCAGCTCGAGCGAGCCTGCTTCCGGCTTCATCATTACTTCGACCGGAGCGAGCGGCGGAGGTTGGGCCTGGATCGTCAATAGTCAGGGACAGGTTGTCTGGTCGTATCAGTTCCCCGCGAACGAATTGACCCGAGCGCGCATGTCCTGGGATGGCAAGTACATGTACGGTCGCGATCTGGGGCCCTTCAACGATGGCTCCGGTGGGACCATCTATCGCGTGGCGATGGACGGCAGCGGCGAGGAAGCTCTCCAGCTGCCTGGCGGCAGTCACCACGATTTTGCCGTGACGCCCGACGGAATTGCCTATATCGCCAAGCAACAGTCGGGAGGATGTGACCATATCTACACCGCGGCTCCTGATGGCTCGAATGCTCAGTCGCTCTTGGATCTTTGGGAGGTCCTGGAGCACTTTCCTGACAACGGTGGTGCCATCTCTGGGGAGATCTGCCATGTCAACGCCATCGAGTACTCGGAGGAAGGTGACTTCTACACGATCTCGGATCGCGAGAAGGACATGATTGCCCAGATCTCCAGCTCCGGCGAGATCCTCATGACGGTTGGTCAGGATCCCACGCAGGATCTCGACTACCATCTCTCTGCCAGCGCGGTGGATGGCAATACCTGGCGGGTGCAGCACGGCCATCATTTGTATGCCGAGGACAAATTGTTGGTCTTTTCCAATGGACCCTTGTTCGGTGGCGGAGGAGGCTCCTCGAAGGTTCTCCACTTTACGCTGGGTGATTCCACCGCCACTCTGGACTGGCAGTACTCGGGGATGGGGAACTCGGCGACAATGGGCGGTACCCTTCATTTACCCAATGGGCATGTGTTGGCCGTGTCCAGCCAAACAGGTACGATCGACGAGATCGACGCCAACCAGGAATTGGTGCAGCGACTCACTTACCAGACAGTGGGCTACGCGATGCATCGCCCCGATCTCTATGGGCCGCCGCCCTTGAAGTGAGGCGCGGAAGCCTCAAAAAAGGGCTCGCCTCGGCGAGCCCTTTTTCGTGTCTTCCGCTGGTTTTGCCTGTTTGAAGACCTGTCCCAGCAAAAAGGGGCTCGCTGCAGCGAGCCCTTTTTGTTGCTGCCGCGCCTTTTGTCGCTGCTCCGGTGAGTCTTTTGTTGGGGCTGCGGAAATCGTGGCGGACGTTTGGGTTCACTCCAAGGAGTAGCTCAAGAGCTCTTCGCCTCCGTAGGCGAGGAAGCGCACCGTCACCTCCGTGGGGCTCACTTGCACTCGAGCGTATCCGGAATCGAGCCACTGCTGCTCGTAGCCCGTCTCGCTTTCGTCGAATTTCCAGGGGGCTCCGGCGCTTCCCGGCAGGGTGTAGTGGATGTCGTCGACCACCATGTCCGTAAAAACGTGATCGTGTCCGTAGAAGAAAATCTGAGCGTCGTGTTGGACCATCAAGTCGTGCACCCGTGCCTGTTCCCCCACGTTGGCCGCTAATCCGCCGCCGCGCCCATAGATGGCGTTCTCCTCGTCACCGCCAGCGCCTCCGACCGCATGATGGATCAAGAGAAACTTCCACTTGGATTGGGAGCTCTCGAGTGTCGTCTCGAGCCAGGCAAGCTGCTGCTCGCCGAGGGTCCAATCCTCTGGAGAACCATCGCCGGGATCGTCGAGGAGCAGCTCCTTTTCCGTGTAGGTCATGACGTTGAGCGCGACGAATAGGGCATCCCCCCACGTGTAGGCGTAATAGTCCTCGTGGGGGCTTCCGCCTTGCGGGTATGTCTCCGGCTCTGGCGCTGGCACATAGGCCAAGCGTTGCTCGCGGGAGTAGGCGATCTGGTCCTCCGCGTAGCTGCCGTTTTCGCCGTCCCAATTGCCGATCACGGGGAAGTGGGCAGCGTGTCCGAGGGCGTCGCGCAGACAGCGCCGGTAATTGAGGTAGGCCAGCCGAGTCCAGGAGCCGTCAGGTGGCGGCTCGTTGAACCCGAACAAGTGAAAGTCGAGCATATCCCCCAAGTTGACGATGAAGTCCGGCTGAGCGTTTTGGATCTCGGGCGCAAGACCGAGCAGGATGCTTTCCTGATACTCGTAGGCGGAGAGGGTGCCGGGAGCCACGCTACGGGGTGAGATGTGGCTGTCGGTGATCAGGGCAAACTCGAAGCTCTCGCCGGGCTTGCGCTGGGTCACGGCGCTGCCTTGGTAGACGATGTTGTGCTCGAGCACGTTCCCTGCTCCCCCCTCTTGATCCGAAGCACCGGGATCCGAAGCACTGCTCAGGAAGACGGCGTACTCGTAGCGCGTGCCTGCCTCGAGTCCCTCTGCCGTCCACTCGGCGACGTCCTGGGCGGGATGACGCGGCTTCTTACCAAGCCGGCGCCAACTGTCTGATCCTTGGGGGCGAATTGCGAGACGCAGGTGGTCGGGAGATCCCGTGCCCACGACCACATTGACGCCGAATGAATCCGCTGTCGGTGAGAAAACCAGCGGCGCCCCGTGCAGCGCCGGCAGGGGAGCCGACTGGCCTCCAGCGTTGCCCTGTTCGCCGCCCAGGCCTCCCTCGGCACCCGGGTTGGGCACTTTGGTGCCGCCGCACGCGTGACCCGCTCCGAGAGCCGCGGTTGCCGAGAGGCCGAGACCGACAAGAGAAGAGCGCCGCATAGGTCGGCGGTACTTTAGAACGTATCCCTGGGTGTGTCAGGGCTCCTGGCCGAATCGGCGAGGAAATCTCCTCGCCGCGCTCGTTAGCTCGGATTTCCTTCGGTCTTGGGTTCCAGAAACTTGGGCCGGAAGATGATCACGATGGCGGGGATGACGACCAGTGCCGCAATCAACGAGGCCAAGATCGAGATGGCAACGAGCAAGCCAAAGAAACGGACCGGATAGAATTGGGAGATGATGAGCACCACGAAGCCCACCACCACGGAGAAGCCGTTGAAGACGATGCCGCGTCCCGTGGTGGCGAGGCTCCGCTCCACGGCTTCCACGGGGTTCTGCCCTGCCCGCCTTTCGTCTCGGTAGCGCCAGAGGAAGTGGATGCTGTAGTCGACCCCGACCCCGATCATGATCGATGAAAGGAGAGCGGTGACCAGGTTGAGCTCGATTCCGGCGAAGCCCATGACGCCGAAAATCATTGCCAAAGCGAGCAGGAGCGGAGAAACGGCCAAGAACCCCGCGACAAGAGAGCGCAGGAGCAGCGCCACGACCAAGGTGACCAGGCCCGCTGCCCACGCCAAACTCATGATTTGGCCCCACACGATGTGGTGGACCATGTCCGCCATCACATCGAGAAGGCCGCCCACCATCTTCAAAGCGTCGCCTTCCTGCTCTTTCATGAAGGAGCGGGTGTATTCGAGCACCTCCGTGGCGGCCCGAGTGCCGCTGTCGGTCACCTTGGCCATGAGTTGGGCGTGCTCGTAGTCGAAATCGACGAGCTTGGAGAAGTCCTCCTCGCTGCCGCTCATTGTGTACAGCAGCAGATACTGGGCGACGAGCTGCCTCGTTTCCGGGATCCGGTCGTACTTTTCGTCGCCATCGTGCATGATGACGTTCATCTCGCGCAGCATTCCGGCGATGGACGTCGTGCTGCCGACCAGGGGATGCTTCTGGAGATGCTGCTCGAGGTCGTCGATCTGTCGGAGTACCTTCGGATCTTTGATGTCCCCTTCGGCGATGACCGAGACGCCGGCCCAGCCGCCGAGATGCTCATTGAGAAGATGAGTCGAACGCCAGATGGGCTCGCTCTGATGATAGAAGCTCATCGGGTTGGTATCGACGACGATGCGCGTGGCTCCCGCGCCGACGCCCAGGCAAACGACCACGGAGGTGATGAGAATTCCCTTGGGGTGCTTGGGGATGGCGCGAGCAACGCGGAGGAGCAGACGATCGAGCACACCGGATTTTTTACTGGGATCGTTTACGTCGAAGACCGGCTTGGCTTTGGGGAGCACGGAAAGCAGCGCCGGGATGAAGAGAACGCTGCCCGCCACGGCGAAGAAAACGCCGAATCCAGCCAACATGCCCAGCTGTTTGGCCGGGATGATCATGTGGGAAAGCAGGCACAGCATGCCGACGATGGTGGTGATGCCCGTGGCCAAAATGGGGCGAGCGAGCTCGACGACCCCGCGGTGAGCGAGCTCTCGGGAGCCGAGTTGATTGCCCGGCGCGTTGTCTTCTTGATAGCGCGCCATGATATGAATGCCGTAGTCGTTGGCCACGGCAAGAAGGATGACCGGGAGCAGGATCGTGACCGTATGGATTTTCCAGCCCAAGAGCGGAATGAGACCCATGGTCACGATGATGGCCATCACGGTCATCAAAAAGGGCAGGATCACGCCGCGTGCTTGCCGGAAGCAGGTCAAAAGAAAGACGAGCATGATCAGCAGGCCGATGGGCAAGAACCGCTTCATGTCCTTGCGCATGTCCTGGGTGAGCGCCACTCGGGTGAGTGGCATACCGCCGACCAGCGCTTCCCCCTGGCCGGGAGTTTCTTGGGCGAGGGTGCGCAGCTTGCTAATGAGCGATGCATCGGAAGCTTCCGGGCTCAAAAAACAGATGGCGACGGCATACTGGAAATCCTTGGAAATCAGATTGCCGTAGACCAACTGATTGTCTGAAAGACGTTTTCTGAGGAGCTTCTTTTCTTCTGCGGTTTCCGGAATTCCTGGCACTGCTGGCTCGACCACCAGTTCGCCCAACTCCCCGCTCAGATCCTTGGCCGTGAACAGGCTGACCGTGCGCTCGCATTCGGAGATGGCGCCCATCCCCTCGGAGATGTCCCGGACCTGGGTCAGAGTGCTCTTTTCCAGGATGTCGTCCGCCGAGACGACCACCATGGCCATGTCGGTTCCACCGAAGAGCTCCTCGATCTTGTTCAGATTCACGCGGGTGGGGAGGTCCTCGGGAAGTTGGTTCTTCATCTCCGTGTCCATCTCCGCCTTGGGCAGCTGGAGCGCAAAGTACACGGTGAGCGCCGAGAAGAGGGCAATGATGACCCAGCGGAGCCGGATCACGAACGTCGCGAGTCGTGAGCTGTTCATGGTGGAGCAGTGGTGAAGAAGGGGACGAGCTCAGACGCGGACGCGCAAGCTCGAAGAAGCCGTGAGGCGAGGTGTCTAAAAGCTCAAGCGGAGTTCGGCGTAGCCCGAAGAAAGGGTCTCATCGATGAATCCAAAGAGAGTGTCGTCGGGGCCGGCGTAGATTTCACCACCCAAGGTGGCGCTCAGATTCCCGGTGATCTGATAGCTGATCGCCGGTTGGAGTAGCCACTCGGCCGTCGTGAAGTTGACCAGGCCCACTGTGGACACCGAGAGAGTGTCATGGAGGGTTTTCCATTCGAGTCTGAGGGAGGCCATGTGTTGGACCTCAGCGAGTTGGGAAAAGAGGATCTGGTTCCGGTTTTCGAGCAACTGGGTCAGGATGGCGCCCGCGGCGGGCGGTGGTTCCTCTGCGGCGTTCACGAGCTGGTCCACCGAGCCCGTGGGAGCCTGCTCTTCGGTCCACTCGAACGTGTAGCGCCCGATGTATTGGGCATTGGCGCTGACCGGGCCAAATTCGCGATCCAGGCCGACAACGTATTGGAGATCGGGCTGGGGAGCCCAGAGTTTATCTTCGTAGTCGACGGGATGACGGTAGGCGATTTCCCCTCGCAGGCCGAATAGATTGCTCACTGTGGTGGAGAAGTCGGCTCCCACGACGTGTTGGCTGTAGGAGGTGCGAATGACCTCGACCTCCGCGTTAGCGCGCACCCCTTCGCCACCTTGGTATTGTCCCAGGTTGTAACCCGGCAGAGGGGCTCCCCCATAGAGGTAGGAAACCGAGCCCTCGAACGCGGAAAGCAGCAAATGGAGCCTGGCCGCGTAGAGCCCGCTGCGGACGCTCAGCGAAGGGTAGTCGGGCTCGACGAACTCGACGATGTCGGCTTCTTCGATTTGCAGCGGGGG
>CAYTRQ010000314.1:0-7203 GCA_964440025.1 uncultured Polyangiaceae bacterium
AACCCCTCACCCCAAAGGGGTTGCCGAAAAAGCGGGATTTCGCGCCGAGAACTAGGCTCAGTTCTCGTGGACACGAATGCCTATGGAGGCATCGCCAACTTGGTCCTCCAGGGGCCCAAGGCCTCGTCGGGTCAAACAAGCAAATCAATGCTTGAGTGCCGTGCTTCATCCGGCAGCGCCACTTCAACTCCGGGAAAGTTTTCGTTCTCCCATGTCGTCGTCCGGAGGCTGGAAAACCCTGCGGGGCCGGCTCCAGCAGGCATCTATGACGACGCCGGAAGTCGATTCGGGCTTATCGAACGCTTCGATCACAGGCGCATGGCGGGGGACCTGTTGGTTGTTGGGCCGAACAGTATCGGTGGACAATATGCTTGCATTCAGGCGCACGGAGTTGCCGTTGCGGAGGATGACACAGACAACTCAGGAACGGAGAGCCGCGGGATATGCGTAATGGCAGGTGCCCAAGATTGGTCGTTCGGGCAGGTGAGACTGGGTGATTGCGACGTCGGCATCGTTCTGGAAGGGAACTCCGGAAACGGATCCCTCGGGGACTTGACACTTCGGGACTGCGGCACGGGGCTGTTGATCGGGGACGGCAGCAAGTACTGGACGGCCAGCTCCGTTCACCTCACGAACTGTACCGTCGGTCTCCAATTGGCTCAGCAGGTAATCGACTGGAGTATCGGTGCGCTGACCACACGGCCAAACCGGAGCGATCGACCACATGATGTGGAGACGACCTCGTCCGGAGGAGGTCTTCGTCTGTGCTCGTTGGGGAGGTCTTCGTCTGTGCTCGTTGGGGAGGTCCCGTCTATCCCGATGTCTCTGTCGGGAGAAAGGCAGAGGACGAGACTGCTATCATCGTGTCACTCCGAGTCCGCCAGGCGGAGGCTGGCGAGCTCAAGGTTTCCGTCGCGGTCGGATAGCAAGCGAAGAGACCACCCCTCCTTGACTTCCCTCTCTACCGAGCGGAGGAATCGACGTGCGCCTTCCGGCTAACGTACCTCCCGCTAGCTTGCCGCAACAGACCTCCGCAGAAAACCCAAACCGGTCCCCTTCCTTTTGGTCAAAAGGACAAAGGGCCGAGCGACAACCTCAGCGGCGAAGCAACAACCGGCCTGTGTGCGGCCAGGCTCAGCGGGTGTTAGGCGGCAATGATACAGCTCAGCTCGCTACTCGACGACCTTTGAGCCACCGTTCCAGCGACGTCTGGGATTCCTGCGAAGGCAACCCCAGCAGGAGACTGTCAACGCTGATGTCTTCGTCAACGTCCGGCCAGCTGATCCCCTCACCTCTTCCAATAAGGCGCCAGTTGGCTCGCTCCGTCGGGTTCGCAGCGGCTAATCGTGGGAACCAGTCAATAGGTACCGTAATCGTACGACCGTCAACCAGCTCAACGCTCAGAGTGCTGTCGCTGACGTCGACCTGAGCCGCGCATGGCTTTCTTGCGTCAATCGGTGAAGTAGTCATCCCAGGATCTCAATAGCGCTTCCGCGTTCTCTTCAATTATAGACGCAATTCGGCGGAGTTCCACGGCGCTGAATCCGCCACTCCTGCAGCCTGACGGGCTTTAACCAGAACTTGGCGATGCTGGCGTCCCGCTCGACGTGTACATGCGGAGGCTCCCCGGCGTCCCCGGAGTAGAAGAAGAGGCGGTAAGGACCGCTGCGAAGAACCGTCGGCATTCTGGCGGCAGAATAGCCATCGACCTGCGGGTCCCGCAACAGGACCGAACAGCGCGCCAAGCGCCGAGTCGGACGCACTCGATGACAGGAGAGAGTCGGCCGAGCAGAGCCGATGAAGCCCGCCACGAGAATGTTGAGAAACGAAGGCCCGTGCGCCCCCGGAACCAGGGTATCGGCCGAAATCGAAGCGCCGCCGGTCGGAATCTGGCAGCAGGAAGAATCACAGCGTAGCAGTCTGAAACGGCAGCGCCGCCACCCAAGACCTCGAGCCTCAGCACGGGCCAGGGCAGCGACCCGGGGAGCGGCGTCCAACGACATGGACAACGGCCGCGATAGCGGCACGAACAGGTCGATGCATCTTCACCGGGACCAGCGGGCGGCGCGGAAGCTCCTCCGCTGCGACGGCGGCAAGGTCTCGATTGAAGTTCGGCGGCGCGGGACAGCTCGGTTTGAGTGAAGTTGGCCGACCGACTGGCTCGGGGGGTCCAATCAATCCTGCGCTGAATCGACTGGGCAAGACCGGCAGGACTTGAGTCGTGCGCGCGGGCCGACTCCTGCTGCCTGAAGTTGTTCAGACGTCTGGCTCGTTTGGCTGAACCTGACCTCCCGGAACTCTCCTTCCCTCATCCAAAGTCACAACGAGGCGGGCGAATGAACCCATCGGAACTCGGCCAGAAGTCTTGCCCTCCCGCGCGCTGGGCGCGCGTTCTTCCAAAAAGGGTTCGGCTGTCTTCAGATCCAAATCCAATGAAGAACGACCAGTACGAAGCCGGACCGACTGGGTATGCTCTCTATTGGCAGTTGACGAAACTGGGAGTCATGTGTGATATCATCTCTCCATCACTGATTCCGAAGAAACCGGGAGAGAAAGCAAAAACGGATCGGCGAGACGCTGAGAAATTGGCAAAGAGCTACCGCGCAGGAGACCTCACGCCAGTGTGGGTGTCCGACTCGGCACACGAAGCGCTACGAGATCTAGTGCTGCGACCACATAAAAGTGGTCGGTAGGGAGACCACTTTTCTCTCGAAATCATTCATCTTCCTCCGGTCGTCGCAGCACAAAAACCAGCAAAAAAGCCGAGGCAAAGACGTACCCGAGCGCGGTTTCGAAGCCGACCTCACCCACTTCTGGGAGGGCTTCGAAACCGCTCGAAACGTGAGTTGCCGAGGCACTAGTGCGTCACCGGGAAGCTGCGACGCAGGACGTGCTTCGAGCAAAGCATCGAAGTCGATCCTCGAATATCAGCGTGATCAACCGTCGAACAGCCACCTTCGCCGCTGACTCCTTCACCTCACACAACAGAAAAGAGCACAACGAAGGACGAAACGAAGCGCCAAGACTTGACAGGGTCGTGTTATATCAACGACTTGCCGTTGTGCCGCGGCCCGAGGCCTTCGCAGAATACGACGACCGGCGCTCATCCCCAACGGGGAAGAGCGAGCGCCGTACGAGGCCTTTGAGCGAAGCGGGAGCGTCGCGAGTGGCCGTCGGTCACAAACGGCTTGTTGAACGAAACCGCGCTGAGCGCGGTAGATTTGATGCTTGGTGCACCAACAAGTTGTGGATGTTCTGCCCGAGCGAGGGTGTGCTCGCTCCCGCCTTGGCGGCCTCACCGTGCAAGACACAGCTCGGGGTTGCCGGGCGATGAACTGGAGAGTAGATTTTTCATGCTGCATGTGCGCCATGCTGCATGTGCGCCATGCTGCATGTGCGCAGTGTCGGGCCCGATCTGACAGCACCCTTGGGCAGCATGGGGTGCGGCATTGAACAAAGTTCTACACGGCTTGATGTCTGGGCAGCCTGAGTCGCGAATAGCGGCAAGGGGATTGGATGCTGTTCGTAAGCGCGGTAGGATGTGTTGCGCCCATTCGGAAGCAGCGCTGAATGCAATTCACCAAATAGAAAACGATGGCCTGCCCGGAGAGGCGAACGCGGCGGGCTGTTCAACAGAACTTTTAGCGCTGGCCGGGGCTCGGTCGCGCTGCTCCCTCGACCCCGTCACCGCGAAAAGCCTACTTCGTTGGGCACCGATGCGAAGGATGTTGACCATCGTGCTCCGGGAAGGCGTTGTAATATTTCGAAAGGAATCCGGGCGCTGGTCTAGAGCCAATTTTCAAGCTTGAGGCCCGGAACTCGACCGAAATGCTTGCCGTTGTTCGTGACTAGGACACGGTCCAAAGCTCGGGCATGTCCGGCGATCATTGTGTCAATGGTGCCGATTGGAGTGCCACGGCGTTCGAGGAGTGCACAGAGCTTTCCAAAATGGTTAGCTGCAGCTGCGTCGAATGGGATGATCTCAACGGTCTCCGCAAAGACATCGACAAGCTTGTGCAGCTTGCGAGATTTTCTCTTTTCGGCGCCGAACCTCAGCTCACCAAGGGTCAGGGAACTGATTGCGATTTGCGACGGTCGTTTGGTCAAGAGGGTGGTGGCGACGTTGCCTGCACCGCGGAGTGCAAAGCTGACGGTGTCCGTGTCCAGTACGTAGAGCGTCATTCTTCAAACGGATCGCGTTGGTCCGAAACGGAATCTTGCTCAGGACGCTCGATGGTCTCATGCCATGACCCTAGCGATTCCGAGAAGGCCTTCGGCCATTCGTCAATCGGTTCGAGTACGACCTTCCTGCCGATGCGCTTGACTGAGACCTCGCGCTGCCCTTCGGGAAAACGGCAGTCTGCGGGCAGCCGGACGGCTTGGCTTCCGCCGTTCTTGAACAATTTTGCACGTTCAGACATGTGCGAAGTATATACCCGAGTATATACAGAGGCAAGAGCGCGCTCTGCCGGCGACTGCAGGACTCGGCGATGGCCGCCCCCGAGTGAAAATCAGCGTCGGGACACGATGCGTCGTACGGTCTTGAGCATTCCATTCAATGCGTCGCGGTCTTGGTCTGTCATCGTTGTGCCCCACCTGGAAAGGGCTTGCTTCATCGAATCCATGAGTGTGGCCCAGCCGTCGGTCAACCCGTTGAGGCACGCGAAACCGGCGCGGAGTTCTTCGGCCGCAGCTTGGTTTCCGCCCTGCTCAAGCCTTCTGATCAGACCTTGAAGGTCTTCGAAGAACTCATCGTTCGTAGCGTAAGTCTTCACGTGTGCCCAACGTACCCCACGCTCGCCCGCGGCAACAGACCTCCGCAGCCCACCCAAACCGGCCCCCTTCCTTTTGATCAAAAGGGCAAAGGGCCGAGCGAAAACCTCCACGCGCAGCGACAGCCGGTCTGTCTGCCGTCGGGCGCAGCGTGTTATGTTAGGGCGCGAGGAGCTTCTTCGAGCTATCGCCAGGACGAGAGAATCATTTCGGCAGCACGGGCTGCCCCATCTTCCGCTCGAAGCTCTCGACCAAGCTGCTCCGCTCGGACGGCAATCTCCGGGGAGAGGGCTGCTTCAATTCGCTGTGCGAGGGACGCAGCGTCCAAATGCTTCAGGGGCAAGGCCTCAGGCGCGACTCCGATGGCACGCAGTCGTCGGGCCCAGAATGGTTGGTCGACTCCAGCCGGACAAATCACTGTCGGGCGCCCCCAACGTAGCCCCTCGTGGGTCGTGCCGGCTCCGCCGTGGTGGACGACCAGGGAACAACGGGGGAACAGAAGCTCGTGCGGCGCAGACTGAAGAACGAATACGTCCTCGGACGAGCTGTGTTCCCGTAGTCCGCCCCACCCGGTGGACAGAACTCCACGGCGACCAGTTTTCCGCAGCGCGCCGATCACCTCCGTCGTCACGCGCTCGGCATCCGTCGCCGGCATGCTGCCAAACCCGACGTAAACCGGCGGCGCCCCACGTTGCAGGAAGCCTTCGAGGGACTCGGGGAGCACGTCCTCTGGCGGGGGACGAAACCAGTACCCGGTGGTTGGCGCGGTCTGCTCCGACCACTCTGGAGGTGGAGGAACGATATGGCGAGAGAACGCCTGCAAGATAGGCAGCCTCCGGCCATCGGGGTGAAAGCCGGTGAAGTCCCTCAACCGCGCGTCGAAGCCCGTCGGCATGTGCTTCTTGGCCCAACCTCCGAACGATTGATTCTGCCCGGCGAGAGTGAGCCAGTTAAGCAGTCGGTAAGTCAGGCGATTTCCCCAAGCGCCAAACGAACCCGAGAAGAGGAACTGTGGGAAGTCGCTTCTTGGTACGTAGCTCGGCTGCAGGGTCGTCGAGTAGCACGGAATCCTCAATGCGCGCGCCATCGGGACTGCGGGGAAACCCTTTGGACTGACGACGAGAAGGTCAGGCTTCTCCTCCGAAAGCGTCGTCCACATCTCTTCGTACTGCCGGGCCATCTCGAACTTCATGGCGCGATACGTGGCGAGCTTCCCGCGCAACGTCGTGAGTGCAGCCTGAACCTCCGGGCTTTCCAACATCTTCTTGAAGTCGATGGAAAGACTCCGTGATGACAAGCCAGCCTTCTCGACCAGCTCTCCGAACCCCTGCCCGGTCGCAACGACCACCTCCGCACCCCGCGCCTCGAGCGCCGCGCCTAGCGCGACATAGGGCTGAACGTCGCCGCGCGTTCCAAAGGTAAACAGAAGAGTCTTCATCAGAATCCATCTCGGCGAACCGAACCAACCCGAGTCGCCCCAACTACAAATTGTCCCGCGAAGTCGCGAGATAAGCGATGCATGAATCCTGAGCCTACTCGCTGTGATGGACGCGGCTCAAGTGAGCCTGATGCAACAGCCGGATCTGGCGCATTTTCTGCCGTCAGCGCGTTCTATGCGGCGTAGGGGCTGTATAATTGCGAGCGTAGTCGGTTTTATGCGGCGAGGGTATGCCTGTTGGCGCGGCAGAAAGCACTGCGAGGGCGTTCGAGCCTTTTCTGTCGCTTACGTGATTGGCCCTGAGGCTGAAAAACGCGGCACGGAGGACGTGCCACCGCGACTGGTGGTGCGCCAGAACGCGGCTGCCTAGTTCACGCGGCAAATCCGGCGAAACTCGGCGTGGCACGGCGCTTGCCAAATGTTCCGCATGACCGGTGATGGGCGGAGCGCGGATGCTTCTTTGGCATCACCGCGGCAAAGTTGGCGCTCGAAGAGCAACTGCCAACGCCGCAGGCCAGTCTGCGCATTTCACCCATCGTGATCGCTTGTTTCACTCATCATGATCGGAGCGCAGCGACGGGATTGGTATGAGTTTTCATGCTTGGTTCTTTGTCTTCCTTCTGGAATCACCTTCGAGTTCAACATTGATACGCCGAGTTGACCAATCGATCCAAAATGGCGTCAGCGATTGTCGGCTCTCCGATGTAGCCATGCCACTGGCTTGTCGTGCGGTTGGGCTTTCCAGTCCTTGGATCACACGCCCTTGAAACTGATTCTGAAGTTCTTGGTAGTGCTTCCGACGGGCGACCATCTTCGGTTCCGCGCGCACTCCTGCACGTTTGTTTGAAGTTTGGGGAAGCTCGACTTCCTCCTGGCTAGAGAGCCGTGCAGTCCACGGAGCAATCGTCGGACGCCGCCGCCGCGGTGTCATCATCGGGCCCCGCCCCCGTGCCGGGATCACACTCTTCCTCTCGCTCGCCGTTGACATAGTC
>CAYTRQ010000315.1:0-7178 GCA_964440025.1 uncultured Polyangiaceae bacterium
GCTTGTTTCTTTTTCGCGCCCTCACCTGGGAAGGGCGCGAAAAAGACCGAGCGAGAGCTGTGCCCGCTTGCGGATTACGGGCGGGCGACGGAGTGCTCTTTTTCGGCGCCGCGAACCATTTATGAATGCGAAGACTAGCCGTAACTCGCAATGTGGCCTTATCCTCTCGCCGTGCGAGAGCGCCAGAAATTCCGCCTCGCACCCAACTTGCTGTCGAAGGGGATAGAATGAAGCAATTGAAGCGAAACCTCCTGCTTGGGATCGGCATTTCCTTGCTCGGAATTGCGACCACGGCCGGGGCAGAAGATGCCCAAGACGATCCGTCTGCGAAATCCGAACCGGCCGCCGCGCAGGGAGAAGCCGAACGAAAACCAGCTCCACAAGCTGCTCCAAAAGAACAGGCTCCTCGAAAGAAGAAGGAGGGCGTGCGGGGTCCCGCAAGCCCCCCACCGGAGCCGAAGGCTCAACGACGCAAGGCCGCGGGAGGTCCAAAAGGTCGCCCTCAGAAGGCTCGGGACAAAGACGATCAAGGGGGCAAAGGTCGTTCGGACGACTCGGCTCCGGCCAAACGAGGAGCATCGCAGCAGGAGCAAGCAGAGCGGCGCAAAGGCCCCCCCGGAATGCGTCGCCCGGGCGGACCAGGAAAACGTCCCCACCGGGTCGAGTTGCCGAGGAAAGCCAAGAAGGCGCAACAAAAAGCCACAAAGCGAGAGCAGAAGGCCCATGGGGAATTCCTTGCCGCCCAACGAGCTCGCCTGCTTGGTGGAGAGGGTGCGGAAAAGGCCATCGAAAAGGCCGAAAAGCGTGAGAAAAAGCTGCGAAATAGGGCACGGAAAGCTTGGATGAAGGCTCAGCAGGCCCGCGCGCGAAAGCTTTCCCGATTGGCACCCGAGCGGCGTCAGGAGATTGCCAAAAAATTGAAGGAGCTTTCGAAAAAGCGGGCAGAGGATCGAAAAGATCGCGCAAAAAAACTGCGACAAAAGCTCAAGGTGAGCTATGGCAAAAAGCTCGATAACCCTGCGGTTCAAGCCGAGCTCAGAAAACACGCGTGGCGCGAAGCTCGGCTTCAGCGGGTGCTGGAAATCGCCAAGGTGATGGAGCGTGAGGAAATGGTGGAGAAGGCAGAGAAACTTCTCGAAAAGGAGAACCAGCGACACGAGGCTCACCTCGAGGCCTATGCCGCAGGAAAGATGCCTGAACCGCAAGAGCCCGAGGAATCTGCCCAGGAAAAGCAAACAGGGAAGACTCGAGCTCAACCCGCAAAGAAGAAGGCGGAGGATCGGAACACCGCAAAGAAGCCTGCCCCCGCTCCGGCTGCAAAGGAAGGTGCACAATGAAGCGTTCATTGATTGTTTTGTTGGTCCTGGGACTTTCACCCATGGGATGCGAGAAAGAACCCCCTCCCGAGCCGGACGAGATGGCCGAGCCGGCTCCCGAACCCCAATCCAAACCCAAGTCAAAATCGAAAAAACGAAAGCCAAACCTCCCCAGTTTGGCACCGGCTGAGCCCAAGGCCGAGGTCGAGGGCCCCCCCACTCCCCCCGACTTCGAAGAAGAAGCAGACAAGTCGATTCATTTCGAGAATCTCGAGGCGGAGCTCGATCGACTGGAAGCAGAAATTACGGGGGGGTGATCCGGTCACCGCTCCGGCGTCAGGTGGCTCGCAGGGAGGATTGCGGCGCGGGGATCCGTCGCCATCATCCCAGCGGGCAGACTGCGGCCTGCGCCTGCGAACAGAGAACCACCCGTTTTCTGGAAGAGCTCGAGGGCCTGGGCTTCGTCCGCGCAAGCCTCACCGATGTCGCTGACTTCCCTCGAGAAGCAGCCGAGCTCGAAGCCTTCTTGGCCGAGGGGCGCCAAGGCAGCATGGCCTACTTGGAGGATCGCTTGTCCGACGGGCGGCTGACCCGCCAAAGCCCCACAGCTCTGCTCCCCGCGGCACGCCGCGCCCTCGTCGTCGCGTTACCGTATGAACCACCGCGGACGGTGGCGCTGCGGCGCAGCGCCCGAGGCGATCCCCTGACCGATCAATCAGGGGATCGCCTGATCGGCGAGACAGCTCTCTACGCGGGGGGGAAAGACTACCACCGCGTGCTCAAAGAGCGGCTTCTCATTGCGGCCGACGTGCTTGCGGATCTGCAAGGTGCCCCAACGCTCGCCAGAACGTGTGTCGACACTGCACCTCTTTTCGAACGCCAGCTCGCTGAACGAGCTGGCTTCGGCTTTCTAGGAAAAAACACCCTTGCGATCATTCCGGGCCTGGGCAGCTACTTTCACCTGGGAGTGCTCTTGTTCTGCATCCCCCTGGCTCTTCCGGCCGAGACGGCAAGAGCGGCGCAATTCGACGGTTGTGGCCGCTGCACCTCATGTCTGGATGCGTGTCCGACGGGAGCCCTGGACGGGCCCTTTCGTATGGACGCCACGAAATGCATCTCCTACTTAACGATCGAACATCGCGGCGTGATCGCCAGGTCCCTTCGCGATAAAATAGGCGTGCGGATCTTCGGGTGCGACGCGTGTCAGACGACGTGCCCTTTCAATGTCGCCAAGGAGGTGCCCGAGGGCGACGAAGATTTGAAAAGGCCTTCCCATTGGAAGAGCCCCAACCTCATTGCCCTGTTGCAAATGGGCTCCAGTGAATACAAGCGACGCGTTTTCGGAACGGCTCTCCGGCGTGCAGACCGAAACCAGCTCGCTCGGAACGCGGCAATCGCGCTCGGCAACCCGGGCCGTTCCGAGGCCGTGGAGCCACTTCTTCGGGCCATCGTCTCCCACCCTTCCCCGCTGGTGCAACTTCACGCCGCCTGGGCCGCGGGCCACCTCTACCGCCGCTACGGACACCAGACCGCAGGAGAAGGACTCGCTCGGCTGAAGGACCACCCCGATCCGGCCGTGCGCGCCGAAATCTCGTGGGGGCTCGGGGAGACCTCAGACGACTCACGATAAGAACAGGTTATCCCATTCGCTCGAAGATGCCCGCGGCACCCATTCCGCCGCCGATGCACATGGTCACCATCGCATATCTGCCCTCAACGCGCTGCAGTTCCGAAAGGGCCGTGGCCGTCAATTTGGCTCCCGTGCAGCCCAGTGGGTGCCCTAAGGCAATGGCTCCTCCGTTTTTGTTCGTCTTTTCCGGATCGAGCCCAAGAGTTTGCATCACTGCAAGTGATTGAGAAGCAAAAGCCTCATTGAGCTCAATCACATCTATTTGACCGAGCTCGAGCCCCGTCTGCTCGAGGACTTTGGGGATGGCTTCGATCGGGCCAATCCCCATCACTTCGGGAGCGACGCCAGCAACCGCAAAACCAACGTAGCGAGCGATGGGCGTCAATCCCAACTGCTTGGCCTTGTCCTCGGCCATGACGATCGCAAACGCGGCGCCATCGCTCATTTGTGACGAATTCCCTGCTGTCACCGAGCCTTGGGCCGCAAAGACAGACGGTAATCCTGCTAGAGCTTCGAGCGAAGAATCGCTGCGAGGGCCTTCGTCCACCTCGAAGGAGCGTCCTTCGGCGGTGGTAACGCTCACGATTTCCTCTTGGAACTTGTTTTGTTCGATGGCAGCAATCGCGCGCTGATGACTCCGGAGCGCAAACTCGTCTTGCTCCTGACGCGATATTCGATACCTCTGGGCAACGTTCTCTGCCGTGATCCCCATGCTCACGTAGATCTCTGGCCGCTCCGCGACAATTTGCGGATGAAGCCGGGTAACGTGTCCGCCCATGGGAATCAAGCTCATGGATTCGATTCCCCCGGCAACACCACAATCAAGCGCTCCAACCATAATTCGCTCGGCCATCATCGAGATCGTCTGCAATCCAGAGGAACAGTAGCGATTGATGGTCGCGGCCGTCACGGAATCCGGCAACCCAGCACGCAACACGAGGTTACGAGCCACGTTGAGGCCCTGTTCGGCTTCGGGCATGGCGCAACCGACGAGAACATCTTCCACCTGATTGCCCGCGACACCGGCTTCGTCCAGTGTTTTCTTGAGCACTTGGGCGCCCAATTCGTCGGGACGCGTGCTGCGCAGCGTGCCTCGCGGAGCTTTGCCCACGGCACTACGGCGAGCTGAAACGATCACTGCATTTCTCATCTGGATTCCTTTCAGTTTCGGAGTGGCCGTTTGGTCGTCAGCATGTGCTCGATGCGTTTCTGAGTTTTCTCTTCGCCGCACAGAGAGACGAACGCCTCCCGCTCTAGATCGAGCAGTTCCTGAGCTGTCAGCGTCTGTCCGTGACGAGCCATCCCCCCGGAGAGGACATGGACGATCTTTCTTCCAATCAGCTGATCGTGCTCACTTGCGTACCCTCCCCAGCCGAAAAGCTGCAATCCCATGAGCATGTTCGCTCCACCGGTTTCCCCCACGACGCGGATCGGCTCGTCGCGGGGCGGTGGTTCCCAACCGGCTACCGAAAAGCTCGCAGCGCGTCGCTTGGCACTCTCAATCACGCGGGCGCGATGGAAAACCACCCGATCGGCATCGCTCAAATACCCCATCTCTTTGGCTTCCAGAGCAGACGAAGAGATCTTAGCCATGGCCACGGCCTCGAATCCCCGTCGCACCCAGGGCTCTGGATCGTGGTCGGGGACCTGCGCGGCCCATCTCGAGGCGCGGCGAGCGATTTCCTTGAGACCACCTGCGGCCGGGAGGACTCCGACACCAACTTCCACCAAACCCATGAAGAGGTCTGCTCCTGCCTCCACTGCCGCACAGTGCAGGAGCGCCTCGGTTCCCCCTCCTAGACTTTGCCCCAGGGGAGCTCCAACTACGGGGATCGGGCCATGTCTGAGATTCATATAGGCGTCTTGAAGCTCTCGGACGAGGGTCTCGATCGCGTCGAAGTCCTGCTTCTGAATCAATCGTGCGACTTCCACGAGGTTCGCACCCCGACAGAAGTGATCCGCCTGGTTCCCCAGAACAAGCCCCCGAAAGCCTTTTTCAAAGAGCCACTCGGGAGCCTCGCTGATCAGAGCCACAACGCCTTCATCAAGGACGTTCGCCTTGGAGGCGAACTCAAGACACGCAATGCCATCTCCCAGATCGATCAAGCGAGCCGTGGGGTTGTGCTTGAGTGTCGCCGAGTCCCGAATTTCATCTAAGATGATGGCTCCTTGGGGCCGTGGCCTCGGCACTGGCCCCCTGGGATGCACGTAGACCGTGGGGTTTTGAGGGGTCCCACCGTAAAATTGGGCGTCCGCCCCCGCCCTTTCTACAAGCGCCTGAATGGCCGGAGCCGGCACCTCTCCGGAAGCTTCCAACTGCTCCTTGACCCATGACACCCCGGCAGCGTCGAGGAGCTCGAGGGGGCCTAGCTGCCAGCCATATCCCCAGCGCATGGCGTCGTCGATCTGTGCTGGGCTTTCGCAGATCTGTCCTGCGAGCGTGGCAGAATAGTTGAAAAGAGGAAGCAAGACCCGACGCAAGAACCGGCCAGCACGATCTTCCCGCCGCAGCGTCTCTCGGACACGCGTCGCCAAATCCGCAAGTTTAATCGATCGAGCCAGATCTTCGAAAGGTGGCTCTTTGTGGTCTCGATATTCAAGTGTTTGCAAATCGAGAGAGAGGATCTTCTTGCCGGATTCATCGCGCGTCTTCTGATAAAATCCGGCCCCCGATTTATCACCAAGACGCCCCTTTTCGACCAACTGAGAGATAACCTCGGGCACCTTCATGATCTCATAAAGAGGATCGAAGCTGGACGAACGGGGGTCCGAACTGAGACCTTCCTCCAGATTCTTGACGACGTGAGCGATCACATCAAGGCCCACAAGGTCCGCAAGTCGAAAGCTCCCTGTTTTGGGCCGACCAATCAGCGGACCGTTGAGAAAGTCCACTTCTTCAACGGTGAGCTCCTCCTCCTTCGCAGCGCGCAATGTGAGAAGCATCTCGACAATGCCGATGCGATTTCCGATGAAGTTCGGGGTGTCCTTGCAAGGGACGATGCCCTTGCCCAATGCCCGGTCACAAAATGCGGAGGCTTCTTCGACGGCGGCCTGTTCGGTCTGAGGCCCTGGAATGACTTCGAGCAGATGCATCCAACGGGGTGGATTGAAAAAGTGCAGTCCGAGAAAACGGCGCCGCTGCGATTCTGGAATTTCTTCCGCGATTTTTGCGATGGGGATCCCGGAAGTGTTCGTGGCGACGATCGCATCGTCGCGGGAGCTTGCGGCAACCCGAGACAGGAGCTTGGCCTTGATGTCGAGTCGTTCGACGACGGCTTCGATGACCAGATCGCTTTGACCGACCGCTTCAGCAAGATGGTCGTCGAAATTGCCGGGAACGATCCGCTCCAACACGGAGCGACTCATCAGAGCCGGTGGACGCGATTTGGTCAGGGCCTTGAGCGCCTTCGTAGCCAGGGCGTTGCGGGCCTGCTTGTCAGTGGAACCGTTCGCACTCGGCGGTACGATATCGAGCAGGTAGGTTTTAGCACCGGTGGCGGCAAGATGGGCCGCAATGCCCGCTCCCATCGTTCCAGCGCCGAGAACCGTGGCGACGACCTGATGAACTGGCTTTTGGAGAGTCACGGGGCAAGGGTAAGCAAGCCTCACGGCCAGGGCGAGAAAATGCCGCAAGCAGCTGGTTTCAGCGGAAAACTCGACCCGAGCTCAGGCGTTCACCATGGCCCGCGTCCCCCGACGGGGCGAAGGCTTGCCTCAATCTTTCTTCGAATCCGTTTTGGAAGAAGAACCTTCCGAGGACGAACCCGAGCTCTCGGTCTTCTTCCCCGATTGGCTTGATTCAGTGGACGTGCCCTCGGACTTGGTAGGCGCGTCCGAGCTCTCTGACCCCTTCGAGGCCTCGGCGCCTTCCTGGCTTTCCTTGGGTTTCGCTGAGGAATACAGATCCGAATACCAGCCTCCGCCCTTGAGAATGAAACCGCCACCAAGGGAAATCTGCCTCTTGGCTTTCGGAGCACCGCACTGGGGGCAGTCCTTGAGGGGATCTGCAGAAATCGGTTGTTGAGCTTCCCAGGCGTGGCCGCAGGCCTCGCAAATATAGTCGTAGGTCATGTGATTCACCGAGCTCCACTCGAGCTCGGGCAGCGAGATGGGCCTGGCTTCCCTCTCTGTCAAGAGGGGCCGCTCATTTGCTTGGCTCTTTTCCGTCCTAGCCCGTTCAGGGGCGCTCTTGTTCAGGGTCGCCCGAGACCGCGGGATTTCAGCACAGGGCT
>CAYTRQ010000316.1:0-7159 GCA_964440025.1 uncultured Polyangiaceae bacterium
CGAGTCCGCGAGAAACGAGTCCGCGAGAAACGAGTCCGCGAGAAACGAGTCCGCGGGAAGCGAGCCAGAAGGAAACGAATCGGCCGAAAAGCAAGCCCAGGCAGATCTCGAGCGTGCCCAAAACGCGTTCCATGAAGGCGACGTTCTCGCAGCGCGGCAGCAAGCCGAGCATGTTTTGACTCATTGCGACAACGAGCATGTCAGGGAGCAAGCAGAGGCACTTCTCGAGCAGACAAAACCCGATCCGCTCATTGCTTATCTCCTCATAGCTAGCGCCATCTTTCTCGTGGTCGTGACTTTGTTCGCCTACGGCACTTCAAGCACGTAATTTTTTCTCATCACCCCGAAAGGCTCCACCGACGCTCACCCGGGGACGGGTACGGCGAGCCTCGATGGATGCCTTTTCCCGCGCTTGGATACGTCAGTGCTTCTGATTGGTTCTGGTCCGCGGGCCCAGAAATCCGCAAGGATTTCAACCGGGAAGCCCTTTGTCCCCTTGACGAAGGGCTCCCCCGATCCAATGAACCCGCCATGCTCACGCGTACGGACGACCTCCGCATCGACCAGCTTCGCCCCTTGATCCCCCCTGCCATCGTCATGGAGGAGATCCCCATTAGCGATCAGCAGACCGCAACAACCTCCGCTGCTCGCGAAGCGGCCGCGCGAATCATCGAAGGCGAAGACGATCGACTCCTTGTCGTCGTGGGACCGTGCAGCGTTCACGACCCCAAGGCCGGAATTGAATACGCGGAACGACTCAAGGAGGTTGCCCAGCGCTTTGCGAGCGACCTGTTCCTCGTGATGCGAACTTACTTCGAAAAACCCCGCACGACGGTGGGCTGGAAAGGACTGATCAACGATCCCGACATCGACGGAAGCTTCAGTATTAACCGAGGTCTTCGTGTCGCACGCTCCTTTCTGCGAGATGTCGTGGAACTCGGAGTCCCGACCGGCACTGAGTTTTTGGACCCCATTTCTCCGCAGTTCGTCGCCGATCTCGTCAGCTGGGGCGCGATCGGCGCACGAACCACGGAAAGCCAAGTTCACCGCGAGCTGGCAAGTGGCTTGTCGATGCCAGTGGGATTCAAAAATGGCACGGGTGGAAATGTACAAATCGCAGTGGACGCAGTGAGCTCGGCCTCTCATCCTCATCATTTTCTTTCGGTGACCAAACAAGGACTGGCCGCAATTGTCAGCACTCGCGGCAACGACAACTGCCATCTCATCTTGCGCGGCGGCACCTCGGGGCCCAATTACTCTGCAGAGCACGTCGATAGCGCCTTGGTTCGGCTAAAAAAGGCGGGCCTTCGTTGTGGGGTCATGGTCGACTGCAGTCATGCCAACAGCGAAAAAAACCCGCACAATCAACCGAAGGTCGCAGACGCCCTCGGAGAACAATTGGCGGCCGGCACTCGCGGCTTGAGCGGCGTGATGCTGGAAAGTCATCTCGTCGGGGGGAGACAGGACGCCTCGCCGGGTAAGCCGCTTACCTACGGACAGAGCATTACAGACGCGTGTCTCGGCTTCGATGAGACCATACCAGTGCTCGAGTCACTGGCCCGGGCAGTTCAGGCAAGACGCAAAACCGCCACGCCCAAGTCAATCGATTGATCCGACTCAACCCTGGGCAACGTGTTGCTGTTCAAGACGACGGCAAATCTCGATGATGGCTTGAAAAACACAATCGATCGATTGGTTATCCAAGGGCAATTGTCCGCTCTGCGCCAGTCGATCGAGCAATGCCTTTTCACGAATCGGATCATAGACCGGCAGGCCTTTTTGGCGCTTCCTCTCTCCGACCTCCACCGCCAAACTGGCCCGCTCTCCGAGCAGACGAAGGATTTCATGGTCGATGCGGTCAATCTGCTGCCGGAGCCGTTCTATTTCTCGGTCTTCAAGCACGGAAGAGTCTTCGATCACGGGAGCGGATGGTACCCGGAATTGAAGCGCTCACCAGGCCCCTCCTCTTCCCTCGAGGAGTTTCAAGAGCATGGACCTGCCTGACACCCTGCAAACCCTCACGAAATGAGGCTTCGCAGGGCTTTTCGCTCCTGTCTCCCAGCCCCTCCAGGACTCAACTCTGCTGGTCGCATGGCCAGCCCTTGCCTCCACTCAGCCCCGGCACATCGAACCAAGCTCCCGGAAAGACTCGCCGAGGCTCGCCATACCCGCCCCCCGGTGAGCCTCGGTGGAGCCTTTCGATATTTTGGGAGATGTGCTCGAGTCGATCAGCGGACAACCGTTTGGCAACCAGAAACGAGCTGTACCTGCAGGACCTCGCCAGAGGAAAGAACATCGCAGGAATCACCGTGAAAGGTGACCTCATCTCCCTCGAGGGTCCAACCGTCCTTGGCGTCGGCCGGGACGAGTTCGGCATCGAAATACACGTTCAAAAGACCTGGATCCTTGGGGGGATCCTTCAGGACAACCTCACAACTCCGAGCTACCGATGCACCGATTTTCGAAAGAACAGCCGTGAGCTCATCCAAATCAGAAGCATCATAGTAGTCCACCGTAGCCCCGCGGGCTGTCCCTCCCGCCCGGGACAATTCATTCATCATCTTCTCAAAAGGCTCGATCCCCGGAACTCCGATCACGTACGTCAAAACACCGGCACTCCGAAACTCGTTGACCACTCGCAGGCTAGCCGTTCGGTCGATGCAATTTGCTTCCGGGGAGCCCACGTAGAAAAGATCTTCTTCGCTCAATTGAGAAGAATCGCAACAATTGAAGGTCTCGTCGCAATCCCCTCCGGGCAAGACGGCTTCCTCGATGTTCGGAATGCAGCTGTCCACACCACACTGAATGTCGGCATTGCAGTTCGGAGCGCCGTCGGTCATCAAAACGAGAACGGTTTCCCGTTCCATAGCCAAAATCGTGGGCGCAATGGCTTCGAGCGTCGACGACAGGGGCGTCCCTCCTCCTGTCTCCAGCGCTCTGACCGTCTCCTTGAAATGATCGTGGACTTCTCCTCCTGGTTGATCGACACACTCGATCGGATCGCCTTGTTGAAGGGCAAACAGTTCTTTTCCAGGACCGCAACCCAATAGTCCAGCGTTTGTGTCATCCGGCCCGGGAAATGCCGTCAGGCCATAGTGAATACGATGACCGAGCTCGAGCGTTACTGAAAGAAGAGCATCTTGTACCGCATCCATTTTGGTCAAAGGTCGGCCTGCGTTGATCCTTTCGTTCATGCTTCCAGAGCTATCCAACACGAAGTAAAGGTTCGGCTTCTCCAGGAGAACCGGCACGACCTGGTTGCCACACAGACGGCTCGTGTCTGGATGGGGAGGCCCTTCACATCTCTGACCGAGATCGATCTCACCGGAACTGGATGGAGAAGCATTGGACACCCCGCCCTGCGCACCAGCTGCAGAACCACTCGGATTGTAGAGAGGCGCCCGCTCCTCTTCCCGGCAGCCACCCAAGACTAGACAAAGGAACACCATTTGAGTCAGCACGCGCACCAATTCGTCAGCTTAGCAGAACGACCAGAAAAGAAAGAGCAAGGTCATGCTCCGAAAGACACTTCTGTGCGCGATCATCCTACTTTTTCGAGACTGGCCCCAGTAGCCATGTCACTTTGCTTCCCAGCCCGGGCACCAGCCAATGGCAAGAAGACGCCGCAACGCGACAGACGGTGATAGAACGAACTGAGGACACGTTCTGTTGATGGCACGAACGAAAACGATGGACTGGTTGCGAAGGATAGCGTTTTGGGGCGCGCTGCTGCTCGCCGTGTTGCTCCTGGATGCTCACCCAAATCTCAACTTCGAATCCACGTCGAGCTTGCCCGAAAACCAAACCAAACTTCACACTCTGAGCATCACCCTACTTGCCTCGGCTCCCACCCAAAAGACCGCACCGCTGTCTCGGGGCGGCTCGATCTCTGTCATCGCACAAGTCCCCGGCGGCTATGGAGCTCCACATTCGGTAAAACTCGAAAAGGGCAAGGGAAGGATTCAACTTCCTCCGGGGACGTATTGGGTGATCGCTCGGGCCCAAGGATACGCCCGACAAGCTCGGCGCCTGCATTTGTCGGAGGACAGCACGCTCCGCTTCACCCTCGAGCCGGCGGTACGCCGCACTATCGAAGTCGTTACCCGAGACAACGAGAAGCTCCAACCTTTTCCAGAAGCCACGGTGCTGCTCAGCCAGCCAGGGAAGCTTCCTCACGGCCTCGCTACGGACAAGCAGGGACGAGCCATTTTCGATGCTGTCCCTTCAGGAGAGCTGAGCGTCCTGGTTTATGCCTCCGGCTACGAGCCCTACGAAGCGGTAACGACCACGGACCTTTTGGTACGGCTCAAGCCGGTGCGAACTCTTCGGGTCCACGTAACCAGAAATCAGGAGCCTGCCCAACTGGCCACAGTCTGGATTTCCGGTCTGTCCTTGTGGCCGGCTCGTGCCGTGCAAACTGGTCCCCAAGGGTACGTCGAAATCACGGGGCTTCGTGCCGGAAGCTATTCGGTGAGTGCCGAGCAGGGAGACTGGGTTTCCGAAGAAGCCCGCGTCAAGCTCCGGTCCGAGGAAGGGGTCGAGAAGCTGACTTTGAAGCTGGAGCTCGGAACATTCGTTCTTGCTCGAGTTCACGAGCCAAGCGGCGAGCCCATCCCGGAAGCTCGAGTCACACATACCCAGGCAGGACTGGGAGCTCGGACCAGACACGCGCAAACGGACACCTACGGGATGGTCAGGATCGGTCCGCTGCCCGAGCTGTCAGGACAACTCCAAGTTCGGGCCCGAGGATTCGTTCCGCGCGTGGTCGATGTTGCTCTCGACATTCCACAGCAAATTGAGCTCAGTCCCGCCGGCGCCGTATCTGGTCGCATTGTCGATTCTCGAGGCCTGCCCGTCTCCGGCGCGCGCGTAGAGATTGTCGGCACCGACGTGCACGGCATGCCAGTAGCCGTCAACACCAGGGCCGCAGCCGTCGCCGAAGCCCACTTCGACTGGGCCTTACAATCGCAAAATGTCCTCCTTCCCGCCGGGGAGCTCGGCGTTCTCCTTGGCCCCGTCCCCGCCATCCCACTAGCTGGAGTCCAACCCTTGGGCGGAGAGCAACTCACGACCAACCGACGGGGCTACTTCCAGGTAGGCGACGTGCCGCCCGGAAAACTCGTCGTCTTGGCTCGTCACCCGGAGCATCTCGATGGTCGGAGCAAGGCTTTCCAACTCCTTCCGGGAGGCGAACAAACCGTCGAAGTCGTCTTGGGACATGGCGAACCACTCAGTGGCCGCGTGACCGACCACCGCGGTTTTCCTGTAGCGGACGCGCGAGTGCACATTACCGGAAAAGGCTTCGATCGGCGGGTCGCCGTCCAATCAGACGGAACGTTCTCCATCGACGCGGCCCCCGAAACACCCCGCCTTCGTGTGAGTCGCAGCTCAAAACCCTTCTCGGTCCTCCTCGAACATTCGGTCGCCGCGGAAGAACGGGCCGAAGAAATCGCTCTGACTCTTCCAGCTCCTCGCGAAGACACGACCGTCAAGATCACGGACAAAAGTGGCGATCCGGTCCCGTTGGCTCAGGTGACCATCATCTCCCACAAGCCCTCCGTTCCTGTGCGTGTGACGCGGTTTTCCAACCAAGAGGGCACTGTCCATTTCCAGGAAGTTCGCGGTCTCCCTGCTCGGATTGAAGCGTCTGCGCCTGGATTCGTTTCCTGGCGGCGCCAAGTCGAACTTGAAGCTGAACTCCGTCTCGCCCTCTCTCCGGCCGTGGATGTCGAAGGTCGAGTCACCGCTGTTCGAGGGCGTCATCCCGCCTCCGGCGCCCGGGTCGTCTTTCTCGGCTCCGCTATCGAACGCTCGACGGTGGCAGACGAGTTCGGCAACTATCAATTCCCTGACTTGCCACCCGGCCCAGGGAAACTCCTCGCCGAACATCCTGACTACGGGAAAGCCAGCAAGGTAGTCCACGTTCGGTCCACAGAGCGCAAGGCCCGCTTGCCCGAGATCGATCTCGCAGCACCGCTCATTGTCAGCGGACGCGTCGTTGATGAAAAGGGGAGACCACTCGAAGGAGCGATTTTGGCAACAGACCGCATCTCCGCCTATCTCCCATTAAACTCTCACCCTCCCAACCTTGGCATATCCGGAGAGAACGGAAGCTTCGAAGTCGAAGTGCCTCGCACCGATTCTCTCTACCTGTTCGCCATGGTTCCCGGAGAGAGCTTTGGTTTCAGCAGTCGCATTCCCGCGAAAGCCAACAATCGAGTGGAGAACGTCGAAGTTCTTCTCGACAGAACCGACGAAGCCGCTCCCGACGCGCGGGGCACGGTTCTCATCTCACTCGAATCCCCCCACTCCTTTCTCAGCGTCTATGCAGTGGCAAAGGGAAGTTCGGCATATCGGGCGGGGCTGCGCAGGGATGACCGGTTGCTGCGCATCGACTCGGCGGTACCGGCTTCGGTCCGGGAGGCACGCGAGCTGCTCTCCGGGGAGCCAGGGAGCGACGTCCTGCTCGAGTTCAAGCGAAGGGGCGAAGTCAGAACAGCCCGAGTTCTCCGGGAGGCGTTTCTTCGCTAGAACTCACCCCGAAGGACTCCCAAGGATACCTTCCAATCAGAATACGGACGCACCGAACAATACGCGGGAAATGCTCTGCCCCGAAAATGCTCTACCGAGGCTCACAGCATCCGGGCAAGCGTCGAGGGGGCTTTCGAGCTGGTGAGATGTGCTCTAGTCCGTGTCAAAAACCTCTTCCGGCTCCGAAGTCTCAGCGCCGGGGGAGCTCATGAACAACAAGGGCACAACGCTCATGCTGGCAACCAGCGTGCCGACAATCTTGACGAGCGTGACGATTCCTTCTTCGAACATTGTCCATAGACAATACCTCTCTGCTTGCGGAGTGCAACGGAAGCCGCAGGGCCGGCTTTTCAGCCAAAAAAGCGGTTCTGTAAAAAAAGGCCCCGCCGAGGCTCGCAGCACCCGGGTGAGCGTCGAGGGGGGCTTTCGAGGCAGTGACTCCTCTAGCCAAGTTCGCATCCGAAAAGGATGCGAACTCAACAAGCACTGAGGCGTTCAGCGTCATAATACAGGCGAAAAAGCGAAGTCGCCCGCGCTCGTTTCAACAGGAGCGGGCGACGAAGTGCCTCTTGTAGACGCGAACTAGTGCCTCGGCAACTCACGTTTCGAGCGGTTTCGAAGCACTCCC
>CAYTRQ010000317.1:0-7135 GCA_964440025.1 uncultured Polyangiaceae bacterium
AGATCCAATGTCAAATGCACGTGAGGATCCCGAGCGACAGGTTGGGAAGTGATTTGGCCGGTCATTCCGAGGTGGCAGAGCAGGCGGGCCCCGTCGTCGAGATCCGCCAAGATGTATTTGCCATGTCGTCGCAAACTCAGCGTGGTTCGACCCCTCAGGCGTTTCTTCAGGACGTTGGGGGAGGTGACGAAGAAATAGCTGGGTTTGGAAGCCCACACCTTTTCGATGATCTTTCCTTCCCAGCTCGCCGCGAGGCCGCGGCGGGTGACTTCGACTTCTGGAAGCTCCGGCACCTCTTGGGTATGCCAGAATTGGTCTGCCAAGGTCCATCAACGGAGCGAGGGCGCGTCCGACTCATCAAAAAAAGCAACAGGCGGAGGCAAGTGCAGGGCGAGCAAGTTATTGCAGCAGTAACTGTCGTCGAATGGCATCAGATGCATTCGTAGGAGAGTCACTTTCATCCGAAGCCGAGGCCTTTACTCGAAGCAGGTGCAGATCTCGGAGGTCTGTTGAAGGCCATTCGGCCCATTGACGAGCTGGTCGCCCCAACTGGAAAGATTGTCCACGTTGAAATCATAGGTGATATCGAGCGAGCCGAGCCCCTCGCCATTTCCCGACCAGGACCAGCCCAGGTAACCGACGCCGAGCTGGGTCGCATAGTCCATGATCGCCGCTTCAACGACGTCGTAGCCCGAGCCGTGGTCGGCGGCGAATTCGCCCACGACCAGTGGGAGTCCTTTGTCGAGAAAGCCGGTGAAGTAGTCCCAAACGATGTCTTCGCTATTGTAGACGTCATACATGTGGACGGAAAAAACGACGTTCTGCTCCGGATCGGCGTTGAAAATCTGTGTTGCTCCCGATCCGTCCCGCATCATGTTTTGCCAATCTTGTCCCCAATGGGGCGCATCGACCATCAACGTATGGTCGACCCCTGCGTTGCGCAGCTCGATGACTGCGCCTTCGTGAAAGGAAGCCCATTCGTCGGAGGAGTAGTTGTCGAAAGGCTCGTTGGCGATGTTGATGACGACATAGGCTTCGTTGCCATCAATCGCGGCGCGGATGTCGTCGCTGAGCCAATAGTCGACGGCATCTTGCGCATGAACGGAGCCGTCCTGACCGCTCCAACCCGTGGAATCGTGGACCTCGAGGATCGCGACCATTTGGTTTTGTTTGGCCCATGAGATGACGTCTGCGACCTCGGAGCCCGAGACACGGGTCCAGCGTCCGCCCGTGGACAGGACGACACGGATAGCGTTCGCTCCCACGCTGGCCACATCGGCGAAGCGGGCGGCGGCACTGTCTTTGAACCATGTGTAGGGATAGTTCACCCCTCTCATCAGAAATACATTGCAGTTGCTATCGTAGAGATCGTCTCCTTCCACGTAGAAGCCGGTGGCGTCGCAGCTGTCCCCCGTTCCGCCGCCGGTAGCCCCTCCAGTTCCGCCACCGGTTCCTCCGGCGGCACCTCCGTTGCCCGTGCCTCCACTGCCAGTTTCGCCTCCGGTCGTGCCGCGGCCGCCGCTATTCTGGACGCCCCCGGCGCTGGAGCCGCCCGGGTTGACGCCGCCGGCGCCGGGCGTCGCTCCCGTGCTCTGGGTTCCTCCGCTCCCCGATTGCCCGCCTGGATTTCCGAAGCCTCCAGAGTTCGAGCCGGCACCGTTGCCGGTGAAGCCTCCCGCACCATCCTGAGTCGAGGCACCGGTACCGGCGTGGGCGCCCGCCCCCGCGGCACCGCTCGAGTGATCGGTGGGAACACCATCGACCGCCGATGTACAGCCAGCGAGAGCACTTGTTCCGAAGGCGAGGAGAAGAATAGATAAAGCGTTTAAGTTCATGTTCATGAAATGAGGGGTGGGATGGAAAGGTGGCGCTCAGATCTCGTTCAAGGACCGTTGGTGCCGCTCGAGTTGGGGCTGCCTGAGTTGGTGCCGCCTGATTCGTCCTTCTTCGGTTCAGCGCGGCGCACCTCGGAAAGTGAAGCGGGCATTTGCTGTTGCGCGAGTCGAGAAGCGATCTTTGGGTCCAGATCTCGGCTCGCGGGCCGTTTCTGCGAGAAAGTTGCAGCCAGTTCAAAGGGGACGGGTCCAGTTTCCATCCTTTTGCGAACGGAAACCAGCGCCTCGTGCCGACAGGAGTGCCTGGCAGTGAGAAGAGAAGGGCGTTCCGTCCTTCTGCGAGCGGAAACCAGCACCTCGTGCCCCCTCCTGTTTCTCCGTGACGCGGTTCAGCAAACGACGCTCGACTCCTTCGTGCTCGACTCCTTCGTGCTCGACTCCTTCGTGCTCGATTCCTTCGTGCTCGATTCCTTCGTGCTCGATTCCTTCGTGCTCGACTCGGAGGCCCGCGATAGGCCCGGTGGGAGGAAAATCAGTCGGCTACTCACGGTCCAATGCTTCGAGATGCTCTGAGTGAAACCACCGAGAAGCAAAGCGCCGGAGCGGGACCATGAGAGCGATGCACACCGGAAAGAGAATTCCGAGGACGCTCGCTTTGATGACCCAGAGCGCGCCGAGGCAAGCGGCCTGCAGAGCAGTGAACTTGTGGATCACCTTGCGGGGAACTTTTCGGACGTAGTGGCTGGAGGGGTAGAGTGATGGTTCCGTGATCAATAGGAGCACTCGAGCAAAGAATTCATTGCCCTTCATGCTCATGACACCCATGTACAGAAATAGGCCGTAGAGGATCGCCATCGGCACGAGCTTCAAATACTCCATGAGCAAAAGTGAGGCTCCAATGGAGAGATGGACGATGAACCCGGTGACGCGTGTTTCATCGACATGCACGATGCGCTCGCCGGCTTCCCCGATGTGCGTCGGCGCTGCCTGTTCCGTCGTGGCAACGCTGCGGACATGGTTGAGGGATCGGACCGTTGCGGCGACGAGCCATGGCAGTCCAAACAGGGAGCATGCAGCCACCATTAGCCCTACCAACATAAGATCGAGGTGATAGCCGCCGGGCTTGTGAAGCTTGTGTCTTTTGTTGTTGATGATATGGGCTGTGATGTTTTGATCGAGGTAGAGGAGCACCGCAACGAACGCGGCGGGCCCGGCCGCGGCCCAGCGAGCCCATACGGGAATCATGCCGAGATCGACGAGCCAAGGTCGCCCCGTTGTTGTTTCGAAGCGATCGGGAACTCTCAATGGGTGAAGGTGGACTTCATTGAGCCACCAAGCGATGACCGTCATCACGAGGAGGGCGATCGTGGGGCCAAAGTCGGCAAAGAAGTTTCGCGCAGCGGGACTGAGGTAGCGACTGCGTCGAAAGTGAAACAGGTTTGCCGCTAGATAGAAGGTTCCCCAAGCGAGCACCAAGCTAAGCAACGCGGTGTCATGGGCGACGTCACGACCGGTGAAGAGATCAGCGATGGCTCGCAGAGCTTCGATCACGAAGATCAAAGAAATCAGCGCAATGAAAACTTCCTCGGTAAACCGAGTAAAAAAGCGCATCCAACTACTAGCGTTGAAGAGGGCGAGAAGGATTACGAACCCTGCTGCCCAGAAACCCACCCAACCATAGAAGGGGAGAAAGGGGAGTTGGAACTGCTTCGCCAAGCCGAAGAGGATGGTGGTAATGGCGAGCATCGGCCCAGTCCCTCCGAGGAGCAGGAGTGGCTGACCGGAGAACAAAGCGAAGATACAGCCACAAATTGCTGTGGCCAGGAGCATTTCTGAGACGCCGATGGCCCCGCCGGTTTGGTCGGCCATGACGCCACCGAAGGTGACGCTGGGCGCCAAACAAGCAAAAAAGAGAAAAAGGATGGCACTGAGCGCTTTGCGACTGACTCCGTCGCGCACGTCGGAAAGCCAATAAGGATAGCGGCGTTTGACATCCCGTACGAGACCCGCCCCGGGAACCTTGAGGGGGAGTAGGGCTGGCTCGATGGTTCTTTGCTTGTCTGTCTCTGGGAGTCGCGACCGCTGTCGCTCTTCGTATTCCCGCAGTGCTTTGAGCAAGGACTGCTTGCTCTTGGCTTGACTCAAGTCGTAGCGGAAATCGTCGTCGGACATGAGGCGGGCGATGCGAGCCAGGGCCTCGAGGTGGGAGACGGGGGCGTCTGGTGGTCCGAGCAAGAGGAAAACGAATTGGACAGGCAGGTCGTCCGGGGCATCGAGATCGACTGGATTGGCCAGTCGGATAACCACGGTGAGCGGTTCGGTAATTCCCTCGACGTACCCGTGGGGAACGGAGACCGCATGACCGATTGCTGTGGATTCCAATTTCTCTCGTTTGAGCACGGCCTTTTTGATGGCCGGGAGGAGCCCCTCAGGAACCAGATTATGATGGGAGCAGTGGTCCAGCGCCGCGTCGCAGACGTCGGCAATGCTGGAGGCGCGGACGTCCAAAAGGAAGGCGCCTTTGTCGATGGATTCGCGGATGGGGTCCATAGTGTTTCGGGTTCGCAGCGTAGCAAGGTCGGCGGGGCTTTGGCCTCTCACGGGCGCAACGAGGGCCAACGACGGCTATTGTCCAGCGAAAAGCCAGCGTGTCGGCTGTTGCAGGTCGATCGGGGGCGTTGATGCTCCTCCAGGATGCGCTTCCTGTGGGGGAGAGGCCGACCACGAAGGATGGGGGTGCGGTAGGTGGTGGGATGCTCGCGATTGTTCGGTTAACGTGATGGCTAGCCATGACGGGTCGGCGCGCAGCTCTTTTCGACATGGACCGCACTCTGGTGCGGAAGAATACGGCGCAGCTTTTCACGCGGTATCGTCGCGAACGGGGGGAGCTCGGACTGGTGAGTACGAGCCGCGTGGCTTATTGGCTCTTGCTCTATAGTCTGGGGATCGTGAACGGGCCGCGCGTGGCAAAAATTGCCCTTTCAGAATACCGGGGGGTGTTCGAACGTGAAATGCGGGCTCAATGTGAAGAGTGGTTTCCTCGGTACGTTCTTCCTTGGGTCAGCGAGGCCGCTCGGCGTACGGTGGCAGAGCACCAGGAGCAGGCAGATATCGTGGCAATTGTGAGTGGAGCCACTCGCTACGTGACGGAGCCCTTAGCCCGTGAGTTGGGCATCCAACACGTGGTCTGCTCGGTGATGGAGATTGACGAGGCAAGGGCTTTCACCGGCGCGGTGGAAGATCCGCTTTGTTTTGGGGAAGGCAAGCTGCTGCGCACCGCGCGGTTTCTCGAGCGAAGGGGGGTGGCGCTTTCGGACTGTACGTTTTTCAGTGACAGTATTACGGACCTGCCTTTGCTCGCTGCCGTCGGGCAGCCGGTGGCCATCAATCCGGACGTTCGACTCCGGTGGGCGGCGCTGCGTCGGAGTTGGCCCATCCTTTCGTGGTGAGCGGAGCTCGACAAGTCTTGGGAGGCGCGGCAGATCCTTGGGGTGAATCAACCCATCGAAACGCCGCGATTTTTTAGCCGGTTTACTCGAGAGCTCCCCGCCGACCCGCAGCAGGGCCGGCAAGTGCGGCAGGTTTTCGAGGCGTGTTACAGCCGCGTCATGCCCACGGAGACCAGCTCTCCGAGCCTTTTGGCAACGAGTCGAGAAATGGCCCAAACCCTCGGACTGTCCGAAGAAGCCCTGCGGAGCCCTCGCATAGTTCGCGTCCTGTCGGGCAACGAGATCCTCCCGGGCATGGATCCCTATGCGGCCTGCTATGGCGGGCATCAGTTTGGGAACTGGGCGGGGCAGCTTGGAGACGGGCGGGCCATTTCTCTGGGAGAGCTCAAAGGAACCGATGGACGGACCTGGGAGCTGCAACTGAAAGGGGCTGGCCCCACTCCGTACTCTCGAACTGCCGATGGACGAGCGGTCCTGCGCTCGAGCGTACGGGAATTTCTTTGCAGCGAAGCGATGCACCATCTGGGGGTTCCTACGACTCGGGCCCTTTCGCTGGCGCTCACCGGCGACGAAGTGGTCCGCGATATGTTCTATGACGGACGCCCCGAGAAGGAGCCCGGTGCGGTGGTCTGTCGGGTCTCGCCGACGTTTCTCCGCTTCGGAAACTTCGAGATTTTCGCTTCTCGGGGAGACGAGAAGACGTTGCGAGAGCTTGCTGCCTTTTCACTGCGGCACTTCTTTCCCGACCTGGTTCCCCAAGGGGCGACCGAGGATCGTCCCGACAGCTGGGTGACTCCCGAGGCCGTCGCAGGGATGTTCTCTCGTGTCGCACGGTGGACGGCAGAGATGATCACTCATTGGATGCGCGTGGGCTTCGTCCACGGCGTGATGAACACGGACAATATGTCCCTTTTGGGACTCACGATCGACTATGGGCCGTATGGATGGTTGGAGGACTTCGATCCGGGGTGGACTCCCAATACGACGGACGCCTACGGACGTCGCTATCGTTTCGGTAATCAGCCCCGCGTCGCCGAGTGGAATTTGGTGCAATTTGCCAATTCTCTCGTGCCCCTCGTAGGAGAAACCGCGCCGCTGGAGGAAGGGCTCCGCGCTTACGGTCAATCATTGGCCGAGCTGCAGGCGGACATGATGGCCAAGAAGCTGGGCTTGAGTTGTCTCGAGTTGGAGATAGAGAGTCCAGCAGTCGAGGGGGAACTTTCCGATCGACGTTTGGTCGAAGAACTCCATGACGTGCTTTCCCTCGTGGAAACGGATATGACGATTTTCTACCGAAACCTCGCCGAGTTGCCCATTGAGCCGGCTGCGCTCGAAGCGGACATGGATCGATTGCGCGAGCCTCTCGAGGAAGCCTACTATGCTCCTCGAGAGAGAACTCCGGACCAACTCAGGCAGATTGACTCCTGGCTCAGGGCCTACGTTCGTCGCAGCCTTCGGGATCAGGCCGAAGGCCGTTCGCCGGAGGAGCGCCGTCGCGTCATGCAGGAAACGAATCCGCGCTTCGTTCTCCGCAACTACTTGGCCCAACTCGCTATCGATGCGGCGACCGCCGGGGACGTCAGTGAAATCGAGACTCTTCTGGATGTGCTCCGCCGGCCCTATGACGAGCAACCGGGGTTGTCGCGTTACGCACAGAAGCGCCCCGAGTGGGCGCGGAGCCGACCGGGGTGTTCCATGCTCAGTTGCAGTAGCTAGTTCGCGTCTCGAAAAGGCCGCTTCGTCGCCCGCCCCTTCGGGGCGAGGGCGGGCGACTCCGCTTTTTTCGGAGCATTTTTGGCCGACGAATAGGTGTTGCTTGTTGGTTCGCGTCCATTTGTGGACGCGAACTAG
>CAYTRQ010000318.1:0-7092 GCA_964440025.1 uncultured Polyangiaceae bacterium
CGATGGGGCCCGTTTCACTGTCGCCGGGAGCCATCAATTGCAAGGAGTAGAGAGTGCCATCCTCGACTCGCTGTCCGGCGTTGTCGACGCCCCAGCTAAACGGAACTTGTGCATCCTTGATATTGTACGTGGCGGTTTCGGTTCCCGGAGTCAGTTCGATAAAGGGATTGACCTCGACATCTAGATCGGAGACGAAGTGCAGGCGCAAAGGTGTCGGAGCTTCCCCCGTGATCTTGATCTGAAAGCCCGTGACCTTTCCTTCGAACTCGTAGGCCAGCTTTTCCCCGTCGACACCGTTGAGATCGAGCCCGATCCCGGCTCCCCAGTTTTCGCTGTTGCCGGTGGCTTCACCGGTGATGCAGTATTTGCCATTTTCGTAGGGATTGCCGCTTTGCTCGGTCGTGACTCCATCTCCAAAAGCATACCAATCTCCTTGGATGCCGAATTCGTTCTGATCCGCGTCGACACGAGCGTGCTCGTTAATCCATACAGGTCCGCTTTGATTCGTTCCCCCGTTGTTTCCCGTCTGTCCGCCGGTCCCGCCGGGTTCGGTTGTCGTGTTCCCGTTGGGATCTGTCGTGGTCGTTGTTCCATCCGGCGCCGTCGTCGTGACCGTCCCGTCGGGAGAGGTGACCGTGGTCGTCCCATCCGGTGCAATCACCGTGACCGTTCCGTCCGGTGCCGTCTTGGTAATGGTCCCATCGGAGGTTTCCTCCACGACGGTCCCGTCCGGGAGTGTTTCCGTTCTCACTACATCACCGGTTGCCGTCACCGGATCAAGCGCATTCGTTCCACCGGTTCCGCCCCCACCACCTGGGCCGGCTCCGGGCGCTGTACAGCCAAGCAGAAGACCGACAAGTGCGAGAGCGCACGCACGTGCCCAGCTGCTCGGTCGAGTCAGAAGCCCATGAAGGATCGAACGAAGTTCCATGAAGCCCACCTACCGCTCCCCTCTCACTCCGCAAAGGTTTCAGGCAACATTGGAATAAGAAAACGCTTCCACGGCTCGCATTCAACCGATGCCGCCGCAACGTTCGTTTACGATCAAAAGCTGAAAGCGCTTAACCCTTGAACCCAGCTCGGGGCTTGAGCGGCAGACGCTTGAGGAGAAGGAGCGGAGCCCGTCTCACGCGATCGATGTTCTAGGGGTGTTCGAGGAGGCCTCTCCCTCGCTCCTGACTCGTCCCGCGCTCACGACTTGGAGTCCTCGAGCTCGTCACGAGCCCAAGTGTAGGTGGCGACGACGTCGGGCATGCCGAGGGTCCCCGCCGCAAGCGCGAGGACTTGTTCGATTTCCTCGCGAGAAATCCCGAGAGCGAGTGCCTTGCGGACGTTGGCATGGACGGCACCTTCATGTTTCGCCCCCACCGCGACTCCAAGTTTGATCAGGCGCGCCGTTCGTTCATCACAAGGGCCGTTGCGCCCCGCTTCGCCGATTTTGCGCCAGGCGGAGGCGAGCTCCGGGAATCTGTCAGCAAACGTTTGGTGGGCTTCAGGTGGGGCGGGGTGATTCATCAGGTGACTCCTTGGTTTTGGTGAGGCCTCTCGCTGAGGCCTTTTGCCACATGTGCGAAAGCGGAGTGGGGACTTGCGCGAATTCGCACCCGGGATGTTACTTTCGGTTGCAGGAGAAAGGAAGAAGGACATGGACTACGTCAAGCTTGGTCGAACTGGTCTCAGAGTCAGCCCGTTGTGTCTGGGAACGATGAACTTTGGCTGGAAGACGAGCGAGGCCGATAGTCATGCCATCATGGACCAGGCCCTCGGCTATGGAGTCAACTTCTTCGATACGGCCGACGTCTACGGTTGGGATGTGCATCACGGGTATACCGAAGAAATCATCGGCCGTTGGTTCAAAAAGCGCGGATGGGCGGCGCGCGATCGGGTGGTTTTGGCAACCAAGGTTTACGGTCCCGTCCGGCGCGATGGAGAGCCCGAGCCCAATCGAGATGCTCCCGGGCTGTCAGCCATGAAAATCATTCGCCATTGCGAAGACAGTCTCCGTCGACTGCAGACCGACGCCATCGACGTTTATCAAATGCACCACGTCGATAGGGAGTGCCGCTGGGAGGAGATCTGGCAGGCCATGGAGACCTTGATCAGACAGGGAAAGGTCGTCTATGTTGGATCGAGCAACTTTGCCGGATGGGACATCGCCACCGCTTGCCAGGAGGCGAGACGATTGAGCCTGATGGGACTCAGTAGCGAGCAGAGTATCTACCATTTGGGCAATCGTCATGCGGAGCTCGAGGTCATTCCGGCGTGTCGCCATTATGGGTTAGGATTGATTCCGTGGAGCCCGCTCGGAGGAGGTCTTTTGGGCGGAGTCTTGAAGCGCATCAGCGAAGGCCGGCGAGGTGACGACGACTTCAAAAAGAAAATTGAAGCGAAGCGGCCGCAGCTAGAAGCTTACGAAAACCTTTGTGCGGAGCTGGGAGAAGAGCCGGCGAATGTGGCGCTCGGTTGGCTTTTGCACAATCCCACCGTCACGGCTCCGATTATCGGTCCGCGGACTGCCACGCAGCTCAAAGAATCGCTCCAGGCTACGGAGCTCAAGCTGGACGAAAGAACACTGAAAAGGCTTGACGAGATCTTCCCGGGACCGGGAGGTGAGGCACCCGCCGCCTATGCCTGGTAGCCTTCATCTCGAATCAAATAATACCAAGCCAAAGAAGAAAAAGGCAACGGCGAGGATTCCGTAAATCCACAGCATCCAACGAAATGCCTTCGGGGAAGAATTTGCAAAAACCGTGCGTGTTTTTCCAGGCAACGTACCGGTTTTGACGCCTTGTATCGTGGTCACGGCCATTGCTGTCGACAGTGATACCATAGCGAGAGCGGCCCAGGGGGGGCTGCCGTTTTCCCTTGCCGTAAAAACGAGCGCGATGAACGAGAGTGCGAGACATCCGCTGCTGACGATGCGGTAAGGCCTGGCCGGGCGTGCGCTTGGCATTCCTGAATCATCTTGTCGATCCGCATGAGGCTCGGCAAGTTGGCGGCAGTCGGCAAGTCGTTGAGCCAAGCTCCGGAGGGGAAAGTCGTCCCAACGTGGAACCCCAGGGCATCCCCAATGTCAGAGCATCCTCACCTCAGCGTATCTCTCCGGTCGCTGATGGGTCGAACGACCGAACGATTCGGTGCAATGGGTTGCTGGCGGAGAGGCCGTTCATTTGTTGGCGGGCTCGTGAATGACGAGGAAATGGCGAGAAATGCATATTAAATAGTGAGACGAGATCATTTTTCGACATTTTGGCCCTGGAGCCGACTGGACATGAGGGTAAGTTGTTTGCTATTGGCGTCAATCATTCGATCTCAATCGCCGATGTGCGGTGATAGGTGCCTGATGGAGAGGGGTATGGTTGATCGGACGTGTTGATCGAAAGTGATCGGGAGCCTGGTCAAACGCGTCGAAGGGGCGTGTGTTGCGATTTTGTTTCAAGAACTCGCGGAAGTGACGGGAGTACTAACTGCCTGCCTGAACGCTCGATGAGCTATCGGGAAGTCGCTTTTTGCCGAATAGTTACTGAACAGAAACTAGAGAAGCGTTCTTCGGATGAAGATCCGAATGAACAATCATTCAATCAATGAACCATATTCAATAGAAGAAGAAGGAGGAGGGAAGTTCGAATGAAAGCGAATCATCTATGGGTCGTGATTGCGACGTTGGCACTGACGACGGGCGGATGCGCTGTGGAAGGCCCACCAGGGGAAGAAGAAAGCATCCTCCAAGTACAACAGAAACAGGACGAGTCCCAATGTGGCCCGACATGGGACGTCCAGGATGTGGAACAGTATGACGGAACGCTTGGTGTTTCGGTAGATTGGGTTGAAAGACACGAGGGAGCGGTGGGGTATCAAGTCTTTCCGGGATGCACTGGTACGCTCATCTCGGAAGACCTGTTCATCTCCGCGGGGCATTGCGGCTATGGCGTAGGGGACACCGTGCGCTTCAACTATCAAGATGACCCTAGTGGCAATCCACGACCGACTTCGGATTTTTCCGTGGTCGAAGTCGTCGAGCAGGAAGACAATATCAACTGGGACTACGCCATCGTCCGACTCGACGGTGACCCTGGTGAAGAGTTTGGCTATGCGCGTCTTGCTGACCGAGATGAAGATATCGGCGATACGGTGGCCATCATGCAGCACCCTGCGGGGGTTCCCAAGGTCATTCACACGGGTCCCGTTTTCGATTATTCGTCCCCGAACGGTGCGAACTGGTTTCGCCACCAGGTAGACACCACGAATGGAAGTTCCGGCTCGGGGATCTTGACCACGGACGGATTCCTGGTGGGAGTCCATACGAGCGCCGGTTGTGATCCGGGGAACAGCGCGATGAGGATCACGAGTCTTATCGATCACTCTCCCACGCTCCAGGACGTGTTGGAGTGGCAACGTGGTGCTCATGGGTGGGTCTGGGCGAACAATGCGAGCAGCGCTTCGTATACGCCCTCCACGTCCTATCAATGGAATAGTGAAAACGAGACGAATACGATTACGCGTTCGGGAGCTGGTGTCTACACGGTCCATTTCCCCGAGCTCGGAGCATCCGGGATCTCGGGCAATGGCCGCGGTGGCAACGTCCAGGTCACCGCCTACGATCCTGGCGCTTACTGCAAGGTGCAAAGTTGGGGTGCCTTAGGAACGGACGTTTCGGTGAATATCCGGTGCTTCGACTACGATGGGAATGCGGCCGACTCGCGATTCGTCGCTCTTTTTCACCGGAACACTTTCGCAGGGTTCGCGGACGAACACGGCACCGCAGGATACGCTTGGTCTCAAGGGACGAGCTATTCCAGTCAGACAACGATGAGCTCGACCTATTCTTGGAATGTTGCCGATGAGAGCAATCAGGTGGATCAAAGTGGCACCGGAAACTACTCAGTTCAATTCCCAGGAGTGGACGAATACAATGCTAGCGTGCTCGTGACCTCGTATGGTTACGGGAATGAGCGGTGCCAAGTGAGGAATTGGTACTTTACTACAGGAGGAATGAACGTGAACGTCTACTGCACGACGCCCGGCGGTTCTCCCACGAATAGTCGATTTTCTATCGCGCTCACTGGCCAAGGTGTGCCGGGGCGGTTGGCCGAGGCGGACAATGCGGGGGCCTATGCATGGGCGAATAATCCCACTTCGGCAAGCTACACACCGTCGACTTGGTATCAGGGGAATGACATGGGAGGTGACGTGACCATCGATCGCTCTGGCGAAGGCGACTACCTGGTCGATATTCCTCACCCGGGATTTTCGATAACGAGCGATGCGGTTTTGGTTACGGCATACGGAGCGACCGGTCACCAATGTCTTGTCGACTACTGGGCGCGGGGTGGTTCCCAGACCAGCACCAACATACATTGCTATGATGAAACAGGATCTCCGGTCGATACCCGATTTACTCTCGCGTACTTGACGTCGATAGTGGACAATCCCTGACGGAGCCGAGAACGATAGCGCATTCAGACTAAAACTCCCGAGCCTCGAAGGGGCTTGGGAGATACGTGCCAAAGGCGCTTCGTTGCCCGTCCCCTTCCTATCGAGGCGCCGGGGCGGGTGATGAAGCGTTTCCTTGATCCGGGGACTCCGTGTCTGCAGGGACACAAGGAAGCTGCTGGATTTCCACAAGAAAAGTTCGATGAACGGGGAAGATCCTGGGAAAGAGGCGTTTTTCTCGGCTGTTGTCGGGCATCGCGCGGATGTCGTCGTAGGCACGGCCCTTGCGGTGTTCGCGCGGCATGATTCATTCGCTTCGTCTTTCCCGTTTGCCGTTGCCTGGTTGCCGTTTCAATCATGTTCGTCGTGCACGTTGCTCATGCACGAAACGCCCGTGCTCCTTGCGTTTCGACGTCGAGCTGGGCCGCGAAGAGCGTTTCGTGAATCGGCTCGGAGCTGCACGGCTGCTGCTTGCCTTTTCTTTGCTTCTGGCGGTTTTGAGCACCTCCCGTGCTGCTAGAGCGGAGGAAGCCAGCACAGACAAGACGCTAGCACCGTACTTCGTCGTTGATGGGGGGGCATCGCAGGCCGGGACTTTGCCGCTTTTGAGGACTCGGGTGAAGGTGTCTGTGAGCGGCGTGATTGCCGACGTGCGTGTGACGCAAGTTTACAAGAACGAGGGCCAGGTCCCGCTCCACGCTCGGTACGTGTTTCCAGCTGGCACCCGAGCCGCCGTGCACGGCCTGCGCATGAAGGTCGGCCAGCGTACGATCGAGGCCAAAATTCGGGAACGAGAGAAGGCTCGCGCCGAATTCGAAGCTGCCAAGCAGGCTGGCAAAACGGCCAGTCTTCTCGAGCAGGAGCGACCCAACGTATTCACGATGGGCTTGGCGAATATCATGCCCAGCGACCAGATCCGAGTGACTCTCAGCTATACAGAACTTCTTGTTCCTCGCGACGGGACCTATGAGTTCGTGTTTCCCACCGTAGTGGGTCCTCGCTACTCGGAGCAGTCGGTGTCGGATGCAAGCGCTCAGGATCGGTTCATTCAGAGTCCCTTTCTGAAGGGGGGAAAATCGTCAGATCATAGGCTTGAGATCTCCGGCACGATCTCCTCGGGGATTCCGATCGCTCAGATGAATGTCAAAACTCACCAGGTCTCATCCCAATGGAAGGATCCAAGGACCGTTAGCTTTTCCCTCGACCGGAAGAAAATGGCGAGAGTCAATCGCGACTTCATCTTGCGCTATCAACTGGCCGGAAAGCAGGTACAAAGCGGTATCTCTCTTTACGAGCAGGATGGAGAGAAATTCTTCCTGGCCATGATGCAGGCTCCGGAGCGAGTGAAGCCGAGTGAGATCCCGCCCAGGGAGTTCGTTTTCGTCGTTGACGTGTCCGGCAGCATGCACGGCTTTCCGCTCGATACGGCCAAGATGCTTTTGCGAGACTTGGTCGGGGGGCTCGATTCCCAGGACCGGTTCAACATCCTGTTCTTTTCAGGAGGATCCCAGCTTTTGTCCCCTCAATCGTTGCCTGCCAATCAGGCCAATCTTCAGCGAGCCTTGGAGTTTCTCGAGAAAGCCGAGGGCAGGGGAGGCACTCGACTGCGAGCCGCTCTCCAAAAGGCCCTTGCCCTGAAATCAGAGAAGAAGAGCTCGC
>CAYTRQ010000319.1:0-7053 GCA_964440025.1 uncultured Polyangiaceae bacterium
GCTCTGCTGTACCGCGTTGCCGATCTCGATACTCTCTGGGTCCAGTTGGATGCCTATGAGAGCGATCTGGCCCATCTGTCGGAAGGGCAAACGGTCAACGTGGAGGTCCAAGCTCTGCCCGGGGAGATCTTCGAGGGAAAGATCACGTTCATCGATCCAACCATCGACGCGCAAAATCGTACAGCTCAGGTCCGCGTGGAGATCGACAATGAAGAGCGTCGGCTGCGGCCAGGAATGTTTGCCGAAGCGGTGGTGATCGCGCGGACGTCGGCGGACGAGCGACAACCTTTGGTGATTCCCGATAGCGCTCCGCTCTTTACCGGCAAAGACGCCGTCGTCTACGTGGAGGTCCGTCAAGGCGATCGCGTCGCTTACGAGCCGCGCACGGTGCGGCTCGGACCGCGATTGGGTGATATCTATCCGGTGGTTGCCGGGCTCTCAGAAGGAGAGCGTGTCGTGAGTCGGGGGGCCTTTGCGGTGGATGCCGATCTGCAGATTCGGGGCGGACCCAGTATGATGACTGCTGCCGACGATCGGGAGCCTGGCATTTGGGATGCGGCCATTCGGCTCCCAAAGGCCGAGCAACAGAAGCTTGGGCCGATTGTTGCCAAGTATCTGGAGATCCAGCGGGCATTTGCCGACGACTCGCTCGCTGATGCCCTGGCTGGGGTTGCCGAGTTGGAAAAGATGGTCGTTGGGATCACCATCGACGCGCCGGGCCCGGCCACCGTGGCATGGAAAGAGCTCTCCCAGGCACTCCGCTCTCGTGCGTCGCACATTGGGCACGCCGAGGATCTGGAAACGGCAAGGGTCGGTTTCGAGGGCCTGAGCAGCGCTGTTACCGAGCTGCTCCGCCGCTTCGGTAACCCTCTCGATCAGCCGCTCTCCTTGGCGTTTTGCCCGATGGCGATGGGAAGCGAGGGAGCCAGTTGGGTTCAGCAGGGCAGGGACATCGACAATGCCTATTTCGGTGAATCGATGCGGACCTGTGGCGAAGTGCGCTCCCACATTGCGCCAGGCGCGTACTTGCAGACGGAAGCCGACGGCGACCGGGAGCAGAGTGCTGCACCCTCCGGAGGGCATCAGCATTGAGCGATCCAGCGGGCGAACCAGGATTGGCTGCGCAGAAGAAGCGAGACGAAGAGCCTCGAGGGCTTTGGGATCCGTTTGTCGGTTGGTTCGTCGACAACCGACTCATCACGCTGCTGGTGGCGGTCTTGCTCCTTGCTGGGGGGCTTTACGTGTCGCCCTTCGACATGAACCTGGGTGACGTCCCGCACGATCCGGTTCCGGTCGACGCCATTCCGGATATTGGCGAAAATCAACAGATCGTCTTTACCGAATGGCCGGGACGCTCCCCGCGCGACATCGAAGACCAGATCACTTATCCGCTCACTACGGCATTGCTCGGCATCCCCGGAGTGCGCACGGTCCGCAGCTCGTCCGCCTTTGGGTTTTCGAGCATCTACGTCATCTTCGAGGATGATGTCGAATTTTACTGGTCCCGTTCTCGCGTCCTAGAAAAGCTCTCGGCCCTGCCGCCGGGAACCGTTCCCGAGGGCGTTACCCCGACCTTGGGGCCCGATGCCACGGCTCTGGGGCAGATCTTTTGGTACACCCTCGAAGGACAGAATCCGGCTGGCGAAACCGTGGGCGGTTGGGATCCGGACGAGCTCCGTAGCATCCAAGACTGGACCGTGCGCTACGCTCTGCAATCGGTCCAAGGTGTGAGCGAAGTGGCGTCCATTGGCGGGTTCGTGCGCGAATACCAAGTGGATGTGGACCCCGATGCGCTCAGAGCTCATGGGGTGACCCTTGCCCAAGTGGCCGACGCGGTGCGCCAGTCGAATCTCGATGTGGGCGCGCGGACCTTGGAGGTCAACGGTGTCGAGTACATCGTTCGCGGCCTCGGGTTTCTGGAAAGCCTCGAGGATCTCGAGTCCACGGTCATCGTCGCCCGGGAAAACACTCCGATCCGGGTGCGCGACGTGGGACGCGTGGCATTCGGTCCTGCCCTGCGTCGCGGCGCGTTGGACGATGAAGGCGGTTCGGCGGTCGGCGGTGTGGTGGTCGCCCGCTACAGGGAAAATCCCCGGCAGGTCATCAATGCGGTCAAGGATAAGATCAAGCAGATCCAGGGCGGACTGCCCAAGAGAACTCTGGAAGACGGCACGACCAGCCAGGTGACCATCGTCCCCTTCTATGATCGCACGGAGCTGATTGGGGAGACCATCGACACGCTCTCTACGGCGCTGTTTCAGCAGATCCTCATCACGATCATCGTCGTGTTGATCATGCTGCGGAACCTGCGCACCTCCATGCTCATTTCCGCCATGCTTCCGATAGGGGTGTTGGGGACCTTCATCGTCATGAAACTGACTGGAGTCGATGCCAACATCATGGCTTTGGGGGGGATCGCCATCGCCATTGGCACCATGGTCGATATCGGAATCGTGTTCGTCGAGAACATCGATCAACATTTGGGTGATGTGGGGCCCGAGGTGGATCGCGCGAGCGTCGTCAAGCGTGCCACGGCCGAGGTGGCGCCGGCGGTGGTGACCTCGGTGCTCACCACCGTGGTGAGCTTCTTGCCGGTGTTCGGTCTTACGGCTTCTGAACTGCGTTTGTTTGCTCCTCTGGCCTTCACCAAGACATTTGCCATGGGCGTGGCCCTGTTCCTTTCTCTGTTGATTCTTCCGGGAGCAGCCGTACTGGTGTTTCGACGCCGCCCTGGCGCGGTCGATAGCGCGGCACGCGGCTGGGGACGCCTGCGCCAATCGCTGTTTCGCACCGAACATTTGCGTGACTGGATCCTGATCCTCCTGGGCGGTGCTCTTTGTTGGCTGAGCGTGCTTGGTGGTCTCGTCGTTATCGCTCTGGGTGTGGTCCGTTTGGTCCGTCCTTTGCTCGACGAGCGGGTGGGTCGTCGGGTGACGTGGGCCGAAAATGCTGCGGTGATCCTGGCCGTCACGGTCCTTCTTGCCGAGGATTGGCTCCCTCTTGGCCGCCAACAAGGCACGGTCTTCAATCTCGTCTTCGTCGCGGTCATCATCGCGGGGGTCATGGCCACCTTTCGACTCTTCGAGTCGATCTACCCGACCCTGCTCCGCGCGATTTTGCGTCACAAGCTCGCTTTTTTGACCGTGCCGCTCGGGATCTTCTTGTTCGGGACAACGGCGTGGCTGGGCTTTGGGCAGGTTTTTGGCTTCCTCCCCCAATCGGTGCGCAGCGCCCCGCCGGTGGTCGCCTTGGCTCACGCATTCCCGGGGTTTGGCCGGGAGTACATGCCGTCCTTCGACGAAGGATCGTATCTCTACATGCCCACCACGATGCCTCACGCTTCGATCGGTGAGGTTTTGGAGATGCTCTCGGAGATGGATGCTGCCATCGCCCAGATCCCAGAAGTGGACCGAGTGGTGGGCAAGCTGGGTCGCGTGGACAGTCCGCTCGATCCGGCGCCGGTGTCGATGATCGAGACGGTGATCACGTACAAGAACGAGTACCGGACGAATGAAGATGGCGAGCGCATCCGCCAGTGGCGCCCGCACATTCAGTCCCCCAAAGACATCTGGGACGAAATCGTGCGTGCTGCAGAACGACCGGGAGTGACCAGTGCCCCTGTGCTCATGCCCATCAGTGCGCGGCTGGTGATGCTGCAGAGCGGCATGCGAGCGCCCATGGGCATCAAGGTCCACGGGCCGAGCCTCGAGGCAATCGAAGAGTTCGGAATGGATCTGGAGGAAATTCTTCAGACGGTGCCGTCCCTGAAATCGGAGACGGTCTTTGCCGATCGCGTGGTGGGCAAACCCTACCTCGAGGTGGATCTCGATCGTGAAGCGATCGGTCGATATGGACTGTCCATCGTCGACGTGCAGCACGTGCTGCAGGTGGCGTTGGGAGGTGTGAGCCTGACGCAGACTGTGGAAGGGCGCGAGCGCTATCCGGTGCGCGTGAGGTATATGCGTGGCGAGCGGGACAGTGTCGAGTCCCTGGAGCGCATCTTCGTCCCCACTAGCGACGGGCAGCAGATCCCTCTGACCCAGTTGGCGGAGATCCGCTACGTGCGTGGTCCCCAGATGATCAAGTCAGAGGATACGTTCCTCACCAGCTATGTGCTCTTCGACAAGAAGAGTGACGTGGCGGAGGTCCAAGCGGTGGAAGATGCGCAAGCGCTCATCGAGGACAAGATTCGAGCGGGCGAGCTGGTCGTGCCGGCAGGTGTCAGCTATGAGTTTGCTGGCTCTTACAAGAACCAGGTGCGCAGCGAAAAGCGTCTCTTACTGCTTATCCCCATTGCGCTAGCCTTCGTCTTCATTCTTCTCTACCTGCAGTTCCACCGGGTTGCCACGACGGCCATCATCTACACGGGCGTGGCGGTTGCGGTCTCCGGGGGGTTCATCCTCCTCTGGCTCTACGGACAGCCGTGGTTTTTGAATTTCGACGTGCTTGGCACCAGCATGCGCGATCTATTTCAGGTGGGCACAGTCAATCTTTCGGTCGCTGTGTGGATTGGTTTCATCGCGCTCGTCGGCATTGCCACCGATGACGGTGTGGTGATCTCCACCTACCTCAAACAGCGTTTCGAGCGACAGCCACCGGAAAGTCTCGAGCAGGTCCGGGAGCACACTTTGGAGGCGGGCTCCCGGCGCGTGCGGCCCTGTTTGATGACCACGGCGACGACCATCTTGGCACTTTTGCCAGTCATCACCTCCCAAGGTCGCGGCTCGGACATCATGATGCCCCTAGCGCTTCCTGCGGTGGGAGGCATGGCCATCGAGCTGGTCACTCTCTTTGTCGTGCCGGTACTCTACTGCGCCGTGGAGGAACGGAAGTTCAAGGGCAGAGGAGCGTCGGCGCGAGCTTGAACGTGCTGCAGGTCAGGAGCAGGTACCCTCGCTCGAGATCCCGGTTCCCGCAGCAGCAGCTTCGCAGGCGTTGCCATAGGTCATCCCGTCGCATCCGCAGACCGGATCGTACTCTTGGGTGCAAGCCTGCGGACGCGGCTCGCAGGTGGCGGTCTGGTCAGCCGCACCGCAGTTTTGACCGGGCTTATAGGCGCAATACTCATCTGCAGAACAAGTCATGCCGGCAAAGCCGCCGCATTGGTCCGAGTCGCAGACCATCTCCGTGCACTGCCACTGGCCTTCATCGCAGGTGCAGGTGTTGCAGTCTTGGGACATCGTGTCCCCATCCTCGCAAATCCCGCCGGAACCCGCGGCGCCCCCGCTGGCTCCTGGGTTGGAAGCTCCCGAGCCTGCGATCCCCCCCGAGCTGGTCGCGCCGCCGGAGCTGGTCGCGCCGCCGGAGCTTCCGCCAGAGCCCATGTTCCCATTGTCATCCGGCGAGCCGGAACATCCGGCGAGGCCCAGCAGCAAGGCGATCGATAAAATTGGATAGGATGGAGAAGAAGCGAAGTTTGAGCGAGCCATATCTGTTCTTTAGTACTGAGACCAGCGCATGCAAACGCGCGAGTCGCGGGGCGGGGACGAGCCAAGAGCGCCCCGGACGACAGGTTCGGGAACCGCTTTGTCGCGCGGGGTGTCCATGCGAGCCTGCGACCTCCGGCGGATTGCAGCGCGCTTGACAGACGTGCAGCGCGCGAAAACCGGAAAAGAAGGCCAAGGATAGAAGTGTGGCTGCCGAAAGCCCTTCGAAGCCTCACTTGATGAGGGCTTCGAAGGGCGAAAGGCTGGTCCATGTCATTGAAAAGCCGTGTAGCGGCAAATGGGGATCGGAGACGACATGACGGATACGACACGAGAGCAGAACTGCGAGATGAAGATTCGGAGCCCGCTGGGATGTGGCGACGCGCTGGACGAGCGCACCCAGTTGGGGCGAAGAGGTTGGATCAGCGCTTTCGCGGGGGCGACCTCCGCCGCGATGCTGAGCTGCACGTCCCGAGCCGGTGCTGCTCCTCCAGCGGCGAACGCCGCAGGCGTTCGTCAGAAGACGGCGTCGTCGAGCTCTCAGGCAGGAATGCCGAAAAAGGTGGTGCCCCAGCCTCTCCCGTTCGATCCCAAGAAGTTGGAGGGGCTTTCCGAGGGCTTATTGGTCTCACACCACGACAACAATTACGTGGGTGCCGTCAAGAAGCTCAATCAGGTCGAGGAGCGGATCGGGAAGTTCGATGACGAGACGCCTGGCTACGTGGTGAGTGCCCTGTTTCACAAGCGGATGGTCTTCGAAAATTCCGTGGCGTTGCACGAGCTGTATTTCGAGAACCTCGGCGGCGACGGACAGATATCGGGAAGCGTAGCTGAGGCTCTGGCTACGCAGTTTGGCTCGCTCGCCTCGTGGGAGGCTCGCTTCGAGCAAGCAGGGCGCAGTTTGGGCGGCGGAAGTGGCTGGGTCCACTTGAGCTATCATCTGCGGCGCAAGGGGCCCTTCATCGAAGTGGCATCCGATCACTCACAAACCAGTGCGGAGTCGGTGGTGCTGCTCGCCCTCGACATGTATGAGCACTCTTATCACATGGACTATGGTACCGAGGCCGCCCGCTACATCGAAGCCTTCATGGCCAATATCGACTGGGCGACGGTGGAGCAGCGCTACCAGCGAGCGCTCCAGCTCGCGGCAGTTTGAGTCCCGCCCCTGCGCCACTTGCGCCTCGTGGTCCTCCCGAGATGGGGGCGCCCATCCACTCGTCTGAACCGCTGCCTTTTTCTTCTTCCCTACCGCCAGGGAGCACTCTGTTTCCCCTGTATGTGTCCTCGTGCGAAGCGTCGCGTCTTTCGATTGGTCCCCGACAAGGGGACCCTCGCCTCGGAAGTCACCGCCTGGACGTTCCGCCGAAATGCGGCCAATGCCAGGATCAATTGGCTGTTTACCGTCGAGCGAGCCCGCGAAAAATGCGGCCGCTTAGACTCGTTCGCGTCTCCAAATGCCGCTTCGTCGCCCGCCCCTTTCGGGGCAAGGGCGGGCGACTCCGCTTTTTTGCCTGGATTGTGCTCCACTACGCTTTGTTGCTTGTTGGTTCGCATCCATTTGTGGATGCGAACTAGACTCGTTCGCGTCTCCAAATGCCGCTTCGTCGCCCGCCCCTTTCGGGGCAAG
>CAYTRQ010000320.1:0-7050 GCA_964440025.1 uncultured Polyangiaceae bacterium
GCCGCGGTGGCCCGTCGTGGCACCGGAGGAGGCTGGGATGAAGGTGCCGCGGTGGTCCGCTGTGGCACCGGAGGAGGCTGGGATGAAGGTGCCGCGGTGGCCCGTCGTGGCACCGGAGGAGGCTGGGATGAAGGTGCCGCGGTGGCCCGTCGTGGCACTGGAGGAGGTGGGGATGAGGTTGCCGCGGTGGTTCGTCGTGGCACCGGAGGAGGTGGGGATGAGGCAGTGGACGGTTGGGGAACCGGGCATTCCGGCGTACCCGTCGCCCCGGGTGACGAGCTCGGGTGAGCCTGCGGTCGTTGGGAGCGCGCGCTAGGCGGTGGTGGCGGTCCGGAGCTTCTCCGTGGTGGAGGCGGCATGGTGCTGGGCCTCGGAGGAGGGCCGGAGGAGCCGAGCTGCACTGATGCTTGCGGTTGCGCCGGGGAATGATGGGATGGTGATGTGTTGAGTCCGTGAGCTCCCTGGGCGAGAGCCTCTCGGCTCGGAGGGGGGTTCATGGTCTTGGCGTGGAGGGGGATCCCGCGTGCCTGCCGAGACGCGAGGGTGTGAAGTCTCCGGGCAATATCCCCAGCCTCCAAGCTGTCGGGGATCACGTCGTCGATCAGGCCTGCTTCTATCGTGCGATTGGATCGCTTCAGATCCCAGTCGGAGATCAGCAGAAGAGGAATGTCTGGAGCCGTCTCCTCGATGGCCCTCTTGAGACGCGGCATGTGCGTCGGATCGGTGCAGACGACGAGGTTGGCCCTCAATTGCTGGAGCACATCACGCAGGCCGCCGGACCAGGTGGTCTTCACGGTCGCTCCCCTTCCCACCAGGAAGCCGGGAAGGTCGGGCGGGAGATATTCTCCTTCGATCAGTACGATTATCGGCTGGCCCTTCATGACCTCTCGTCTCTTTGAGGACAAACGTTCCGCGCCGGACCGCCAGACTTCCTCTGCCCCCAAGGACAGCTCACTTGGGCCAAAAACGCAAAGGAAAGCGACAACCCTCCGACTGGAGCCAGGAAATCCTGTGTGACTGTGAAGAGCACCGCACTGCTGAAACTTTGTTTTCCCCTCGGACGAGATGAAGTTCTTCACACCGTCGCCGTGTCTTGTGTTTGCTCCAGCCGTGCTTGGGGCGCATCCTCTTTCCGGATGCGGCAGGAGGGAGCGCTATGACGAAGACACTTTGGTTTTGTCCTCTTCTGTTGGCGGCCGTTTTGGGATGCGGCGACGGAGCCGAGCCAGGCTCCGATTCCACTTCCGCGGGTGGTGACGGCAATGGTCAGCAGGGGGGAGGAGCGACATCGGACGGCGGAGCCGCAACCGGAGGCTCCTCTTCTGGCGGTGGCATGTCCACCGGTGGGGGCGTCTCGAAGGGCGGTTCTTCTGCCGGAAACACCTCGAGTGGAGGTTTCGCTGAAGGGGGCTCCTCCGACGGAGGTTCCTCCGAGGGAGGCTCTTCTGGTTCAGGGAGTGCCTCGACCGGGGGAGCCGGCGGGCTGGGGGACACCGGCGGCGCACCGAGCAGTGGGGGGAGCTCTTCGAGCACGGAGGAGCCGGCGGCTCACGTGCGCGCGGTCGCCGTGAGCGGCACGGACATGGACTACACGTTCGATGTGAGTGTTGAAAGCGATGACATCGACTGCTCCCAGTATGCCGACTGGTGGGAAGTGCTCAGTGAGGATGGCATGCTCCTTTACCGAAGGATTTTGACTCACAGTCACACGGATGAAAACGGTACGACGGATCCGGGGGCGCCGGGCAACACGTTCACCCGGGACGGGGGGCCCGTGGAGGTGGCGGCAGACACGGTTGTCATCGTCCGAGCGCACATGAACACGGGCGGGTATCACGGCGAAGTGATGCGGGGCACGCCAGCCGGCAGCTTCGAGGTGGCCACGGATTTGGCCGATGACTTTGCCGTCGATGTGGAAACCGAGCCACCTCAACCAGACGAATGTGCGTTTTGAAGCGTGAGCGCTTGGGGCGTGAGCCTTGGGGGCGCTGAGGAAATTCTTCGGCCTTTCCGGCGGCACCTGCTCGGGGAGGCTACTCTGCCGAACAGGGCTCGACGAAGGTCAGCGACCACGGAGCAGGGTTGTTGCATGAGCGCGTGCAAAAAGTGGCCACGACCCAGAGTCCGTCGCTATCGATACCCGGGAAAGACGTCCCGCCTTCGTTGGTCAGTTCGGTGAGATTGATGCTCGTTCCTGCTTCGACTTCTCCGTCCCACCAACCGTCTGCCAAATTCTCCAGATCGAGGAAGTTGGCTTCGAGCTCTTCGCGAGTCATCGAGTAGTGAGCAACGGCGACCTCGGTCACCTGAGTCGGCTCGAACTCATTGCCGAGGGACGTGGTGGTCATTTGGTCCCACTGAATGACCAGATCGGCCGTCTCCGAGGGAACGGGCACTTTCGCTGCGTCCTCCAGCTCCACCTCGTAGTCGACGGTGGTGGAATCGTCGGTAAGCGTGAGTGTGGTCTGCTCCGCCTCTGGATCGAGGCTGAACATGTGAAGCATCCGAGCGTTCTTGCCAGGCTCGGTTCCCGTTTGAGCCATCACGATGAAGGTGTGGGTCTCCGGATCGAACATGTAGTTCTCGGTGCTGGTGTCGAAGAACTGCCAGATCTCTTCATCGGTAATTTCCTCTCCCAGCAGCGTAAAGTCGAGGAGGTTTTCCGAAGTGAATGAGCCATCGGGGTAGGTGCTGATGGCCCCTTTGTTGTATCCCGTCAGATTGCCATCGAACTTGAGCTGTTCTTCGATTTGCTCGGGGGTGAGCTCCAAGAGCGCAACGAGCAACATATCGATCTCTTCTTTGGCGTCGATTTGATGGCCGAACAAGTCCGTGGTGATGCCGCCCCACTCGAAAGTCAGATCGGTGGCATCCTTGAGCGTTGTATGCTGGACATCGAGAGTGTTGGAAAACGAGTAGTTCGTCTCATCCGTAATGACGATCTCCTCGCCTCCGTTGCAGACCGAGGGCTGCTCCTCGGAACTGCTGCTATTGGGGTTCTCGGCGCCCGAGGTTTGGTCGTTGGGCATTTGATCGGGATCTCCACATCCCCAGAGGAATGCGGAGCCCACGATGAAGCTGCCCAACATCAATGAGAGCGGGCGGAGAGAATCGAGTGAGTTCATGAGGTGGTTTTCGTTGGGGGAAGCTCAGTCGGAGAAGTGGGGTGGCTCTCCATAGAGGGTCTTGCGGTGCACGGCGTAGCCGACGGGATCGGTTCCGATATCCCTGAGGACGTTGCTAGTGGCATCGACTTCTACCATATGTCCGGCGTTGGAATAGGTGATGAAAGTGTTGCCGTTGGGAAGGCGCTGCACATCCCCGAAGGCCAAGGACGCCGGCGGTCTTGTTCATCAAGTCGAAGGGAAATTCCAGGACGTTCGCGTTGCCGCCGTTCGTGTTGTTGAACACCACCAAGTTGTCGCCCGAGAAATGATGTCCATGTTGGACCTGCCAGGTTACGCCAAATTGGTCGTTTTCTCCACTAAAGATACCGAGGACGTCGCCGGCTGGGTAGCTCACGAGCACGATGGTGTTCAGATGACGAAGCGAGGTCGAGACCGCGTTGAGAGACGGGATATAGGTGACGTAGTTGGCGTGGCTGCCGACGTAGCCGAAATCCGTCTCCGTGTCGTAGATGAGAGTGCTTTCGCCGGTTTCTATGTTGAGCTCACGGATCGTGTCCGGCGTCTGGTCGTCATTGAGGGACTTTCTCTCTTGGTAGAGGATGTTGCCATTGCCGAGCACGGAGAAGTCATGGTGTCGCCGTGCGATGTTAGCGACCTGGATGTTGGTTTCCGTCGTGGGATTTTCAGTGTAGTCGGTGTGCTCGAGACCGTCCATCGAGATACGGCGGAGCGCGCCTTTGTCGTTGCTGGTCGTATTGGCAAAGCTGCCGGCCCACATGTGTTTGCCGTCATGAGACATCCGAGCACGGCTGCATTCCGCTACGGGAGTCTCGGAGAGCTCGTAGGCCCAGACGTACTCACCGTCCTTGTCGAAGATGAACGCGTAGCCGTTGCTGGTTGTCTGTCCGGGGCCAGCGTTGCCGACGCCGTTGCAGCTCACGGTGAATCCACCGTACAAGGCGCTGGCATTGCTATCGGTGACATCGAGCGGGGGGAGTGCGTTGGGCAAGAAGCCGGTCGTGATGGTTTGGTCTTTGCTGACGTAGGTCTGCCCTTCGCCCTCGGCAACGACGCGGAAGGTGTAAGTCGTGTCCGGCTTCATCCCCAGAAGCAGAGTCCGGTAATTGGGCTCTGTTAGATCGACGGGCGCTTCGTACTCGGGGGCATTCCGTCCGAACTCGATGTGAGCGCTTTGGATGGTCTTGTCGACGCTCCAGGTCACGATACCGACCGTGGCGATCTCTTCGCTGAGCTGAACATCCACAGTGAAGTTGGCGTCGGCGGTCGACTGGTTGGTGGAGCCTCCTGTCCCGCCGTTGCTCCCGCCACTGCTCGAGCCACCAGTACTCGGAGTCTTGTCGTTCTGACTGCCTCCTGCGCCGTTGTTGCTCCCGCCACCACTAGTGCCACCGGAGCCGGAAGCGGCACCCGTGCCGGACATGAGACCGCAGGAGCTGCTCCCATCGGCGCACGTGCAACTTCCCGAAATGCAGGAGTAGCCGTCTTCGCACGGAGTGTTGCAGCCGCCGCAGTGATCGGCGTCATTGAGCGCGTCTACGCAGCTGTTGCCGCACTGCATGAGCCCGTTCGAGCAAGCGAGCACGCATTCTCCCCGAGAACAGACGGTGTTGTTCGGACATGCCGCATTGCAGGCGCCGCAGTGGATGGAGCTCGAGCTGGTCGTGACGCACGTTCCTCCACAAAGTGCTTGGCCTTGGCCACAGCCTTCCGAGTTCGTCATGGTGCCTGATTGGACGGAGCAGGCGCCGGTCAGGACGAAGAAGACTCCTATGAGTGAAGCGAAGAGGTATGAGAGTTTCATCCGATATTTTCCTCGTGGCGTAGTAGCCAGAGCACCCGGGTCTGGCTCACTGCGATCGCAAAAAAAGTAAGAAAATTAACTAGATACACGTGAGAGTGAATGGACCGAACCTGTTTGGGGAAACACTGGAATGTGGTCCAATGAGTCCCTCCGGATGGTCAGTTTTTTTCCGCGCGGCCAGGCACTTCGCGCGGCGACCAAAGCATCAAGCGAGTTCCCCTGCGTCAGCAGCTATTCATCGTCCCCCAGGGCTAGGCAACGGTCCGAGACGGGGCAAGGAAAAGATGCTCGGAAGTGGGGGGAAGACCGACAATGAAATCAGTCGTGCCAAAATGATCCGATTTACTGATAATCCGGGGCTGGCGAAGCCACTGACGGATGATGACTTGGCCAACAGCCCTTCGCGACTGTGGTTTTCTCTTTCTTCCTCTCTTAATTGTCTCCTGTGGTGGTTCGCCCGCTGCTGGCGAGCGGGCGACTTCTTCCGGAGGAGGAGGCGGAGCGTCTGCTGCGGGAGATGATCATGCGTCCTCGTCCGGCGGCGTTATCGGCGCAGGCGGGAGCGCGCACACTGGTGGAATGGTGCAGCAAGGGGGCACAGCGGGCGATAGTGGCACCGTGTGTGGTACCGCGGAGGTGGTGAACATTTTCGCGGAGAGCTGTTCGCAGAGTCTTTGCCATGATGCAGAAGCACCCGCCGCAGATCTCGACCTGACCGTGGCGGATCCAGTGACGAGCTTTGCAGGGCAGCCAGGATCATTTTGTTCTGACGCTCTGCTACTCGATCCAGGCTCTCCAAGTACCTCTCTCTTGTGGACCAAAGTCAGCGACGAATCAGCCAGTTGCGGCGACTCCATGCCCGTCGGTGGCACCTTGCCCGCGAGCGATGTCGACTGCATCGAGTCGTGGATCGTGGGGACGGACTTGACTTCCTCATGTGAGACTTGTGGTGGAAACGAATGCATCGATCTGCAGACCGATAGCTCCCACTGTGGAGCTTGTGGGTCGATCTGCGCCAGCGGGCAGATTTGCTCCGGGGGAGAGTGTCAGGGGTGCGCCGATGGTCTTACGGCGTGTGACTCGGGGTGTGTGGATCTTTCGACCTCGAACAGCCACTGCGGCACCTGCGGCAATTCCTGCGGTGCTGGGAAAGAATGCGTCGAGGGGCAGTGCAGCTGCGTGACAAGCGAAGAGATCTCCTTTTCTCAGGACGTGGTGCCTATCTTTACGGGAAGCTGCATCGATGGCGGTTGCCATAGCGGTCAGCGCCCTAAGGAAGAGCTCAGCTTGGAGGCAGATGTGAGCTATGCCGAGCTGGTGGGTGTCACCGCCGTGCAGTGCAGCGATGGGCGAGCTCTCGTCGAACCGGGAGCGCCCGAGAGCAGCTATCTGATGCAGAAGATCCTGGGTGTCGATATGTGTTCTGGCACCGTGATGCCCAAGGGAGCGCCGCTCTCCCTGGCCGAGGTCGACACCATCTCGGCATGGATTTGCGGGGGTGCGCAAGACAACTGAGCCGCGCAAGGATCGCTTTTTTACGGCGCCCTGCACTTTCCGGGGACCTCGCACGGTGGCCGACAGCTGAGGGCCAACGTGATCCGAGTGCGTTGTCTACGACTCTTTTCCCAAGCTCCTGTGCCGGCCAAACACAAGGCGAGCCTGTCTCTGCGCGTGATCTCGCGGTTGGGGTTCTGGCAGAGATCAGCCTGACAGAGGGAGCCCGAACCGCCGAGTTTGCTACAGACGCTCCCCGTTTCGCAGGTGATGGGTCGGCAATCATAACCGTGCTGGGGCCCCTGGGAGGGGCAGGCGGTCAGAATTCTGCCCTGGCGACGGACCTCCCAGTTGGTGCTCGAGGCGTCCTTTTCTTTCCGGCTGTCACTGTCTGGTGCCGCGTCCTCGGGCGCATCCGAGCTCACTGTCGACTGGAGAAGGAGGGAGCAGGCTCCTTCCTTGCACACGGGTTCGAACACCCGCCCTTCGGTGTCGTGCACCTCCTGACTGCAGCCACATGAGAGGAGCGTCAGACCCAACAGCGTCACGCTTTTCGCGCCATCAAACCATCGAACCATTGCGTCTTGCCTTTCTTGAACTCCTTCT